>NZ_JBPOEN010000013.1:0-181238 GCF_059941365.1 Photobacterium sp. 270122K | reverse complement strand
GTTAACTCAGCGCAGTGCGCCGTGTTTAGGCTGCGTATCTTACCACCGCAGACCTTGCTGTCAACAAGTAAATTGAATTATTTTTCAAATTCAACCCTTGGCTGACAACGCTTGATGATAGATAACTATTAATTTTGAGCCTTAACTCAAAGCCATCAAGCAAGGCGTGCAATTTCTCATTATAACCATCGCAAAGTCAAGCTTAACGGGTCGAGAATTTTGCATTGCCGTTTAACCAACAAGTTATACACAGCTTGTGTATAGCTTACTAAGAGGCTGTCCCTGCTGGTGTGGTCGCAGTATAGGCCAGGCTCACCAGATGGCAATCTCTTTCTCTATTAAAAACACTCAACTGATAGCATTTACAGCAGGAAGGCAATAAAAAGCACAATCATGCTTAAATATAAGCATTCAACGCGAGAAGCACATGCAAGCGTCGCCGCAATACGAGGGCGACAGCGTATTGACGACGTAATGAGTGTAGTAGAGCGGTTCACTTTTGTATAAACGGGATGCAAAAAGAGATAAGGCAATACCCTATCTCTTTATCGTAGAGGTAATGAATGATTAACGCTGCAGAGAGACAATAAAGGAAGGATTAAGTAAGTTCTCTCGCTGGTACCCCAGCACTTCTCCCTCAACGGTGAGCACTTGGGCACCTGCACTTTCAGCAATACATTGTCCTGCTGCGGTATCCCACATCATTGTCGGGCCTAATCGCGGATAATATTGTGCGCGACCTTCTGCAACCAAACAGAACTTCAATGATGATCCCACTTCTGCCATTTTGTGTTCACCCAAATTATCGAGAAACTCACTCAATCCAGCACTTGGGTGTGAACGGCTACCCACAACGGTCGGTACTGTCGCAGGTCTTACTTTGATATTTTCTTTTCCAGCCTTGGTCACTAGCCACGCTTGTTTACCATTACCCAACCAGCTTTTATTTAACGCAGGGGCATGAACCACGGCCATCACGGGTTTGCCTTGCTCGATCAGCGCAATATTCACCGTGAACTCCCCGTTCTTACGTAAGAATTCTTTGGTGCCGTCCAGCGGATCAACCAACCAAAAGCGCTCCCACGATTGTCGAACGTCCCATAAAGAGTGTTCAGACTCCTCAGACAATACGGGAATATCCGGCGTGAGTGCCGCCAATCCCTCAAGAATAATCGTATTCGCCGCAAGATCCGCATCCGTTACGGGACTATTGTCAGCTTTCTCTGCAATTTGAACCTGCCCATGGTACCGATCCATGATCGCGTTCCCAGCGTTTACTGCTATGTCATAAAGTGCATCAAGTTGACTTCCCACGCGACTCACTCCTGTGATTATCCAACAACATTCCGCTTTTTTAGCGAATCTAAACAAAGGTCAACCAATGCATCCACCGTCACATTACCGGCCTGAAGATGAATTTCAGCCGCTTCTGGCTGTTCATATTCCGCATCAATCCCTGTGAAGTGCTTAATTTGACCTGCACGGGCTTTTTTATACAACCCCTTGGGATCACGCTTTTCACATTCTTCTAATGGTGTGTCCACGAACACCTCCAGAAACTCCCCCTCCTGCAGCATATCTCTGACAAGCTGACGTTCATAACGATGCGGAGAAATAAAGGCACTCAATACAATCAGCCCGGCATCTGACATCAGCTTCGCAACTTCCCCGATACGACGGATATTTTCACGACGATCTTCCGCTGAAAAACCAAGATCCTTACACAGACCATGACGGACATTATCACCATCGAGCAAGTACGTATGGTAACCCAGCTCCGACAAACGTATTTCTAACGCTCCTGCGACGGTTGATTTACCGGCACCACTCAATCCAGTAAACCACAGCACACACGGCTTTTGTTGTTTTTGCTGCGCTCGAAATGCTTTATCGATTTGATGCGTATGCCAAACCACATTCTCATCGTTATTTGACTGAACAGCCGTTGTCATAGCCAACTCCATTTGTCTGTAAAATTAAAAAGGAAACAATTGCGGGATAAGTAGCAGCACCACCACGGAATACACACACGAAATAGGCAGACCGATTCGCAGATAGTCAGTCAGCTGATAATTCCCCACGCTATACACCAGCAAATTGGTTTGATAGCCATAAGGGGAGATAAAGCTGGCACTGGCACCAAACAATATCGCCATAATAAATGGCATGGGATCGACCCCATAACTCACCGCAAGACTGTACGCGATAGGAAAAGACAAAGCGGCAGCAGCATTATTGGTAACTAACTCCGTCAACACTAGCGTTAAGAAATAGACAGCCACGAGTGCCCCGTAGATCCCCCAACCGTCGAAGGCTTGCATCATCATGTCGCCCATTCTTTCTGATAAGCCCGTGGACAACATCAATTGCGCCAAAGATAACGCTGAACCAACAATCACCACGATATCGACAGGGAAACGGCGGCGTAACTCAGGAAACGTAATGATCCCCGTCATTACCAGCACCAACAAATAGGCCGCGAGTCCTTTAATAATAGAAATGCCACCCAATAACGTTGAGGCAATTACCGCGGCAAACCCAATCAGGACCGCAATACTCTTTTGGCTGTCTAAGCGCGCACTGGAATCCAGCCCGTTAACCAACACAAACTCTCGGTTTAATTGCTGCTTCTTCTGTTCAAAGGTTTTCCCCGGCACGACCACCAGCGTATCACCGGCATGCAGCTCGATATTGCCCAATCCACCCGCGAGGCGCTCATGGCCACGGCGGATCGCAACGACCACCGCATCAAACCGCTCCCGAAAATGGACACTCTTAAGGGTTTTACCACGTATGCCGGCCGATTGGCTGACGATCACCTCCAGCATCGACTGGCCATTGAGATGATGCTGACCAAATAACGTCAGGCCATTAATTTCCTGTAAGGTCGTGACACTTTCCACGTCCCCACAAAACAATAAGGTGTCGCCCGTTTGCAATCGGGTATCCGGACACACCGGTGCCAAGGTTTTACCGTCCCGCAAGATCTCCGCAAGGTACAAACGGCGCAGTGCGCGTAAACCATTTTCGGCGACCGTTTTTCCCGCCAGCGGCGATTGCATATCCACCTTGGCTTCCAAGAAATAAGACAGCTCATCTTGGCCATGCTCATCATGCACGGGCAATAAATAGCTCAGTGGGATCAAGATCAGCAAGCCAACCACCAATACCGCCAGCCCAATGGACGTCGGAGCAAAAAATCCCAGACTCGGTAAGCCGGCATCTTCCACAAAACTATTGATGATTAAATTGGTCGATGTTCCGATCAACGTCAGGGTGCCCCCTAAGATCGCCGTATAAGACAAGGGCAGTAATAAACGGGACGGCGCATGGCGTTGATTACGCTTTACCGCCCCAATCAATGACACCACAACGGCGGTGTTATTGGTAAAAGAAGACAGGAAGGCCGTCGACAACCCCAGCTTGGCGACCACGGTTGATTGGCCCCCCACTGAAATTTGTTGTCCGACCCAACCGATCAGGCGCGTCTTTTCTAGCGCAATGGAAACAAGGATCAACAATACCAATGTCAGTAGTGATGAATTCGTGAAGTTGCCCGCTAACGTCGGCAGATCAATCAATCCAGCCTGAAAGCCGATAAACGCCGCCCCTGCAAAGAGATAGGCAGGTTTGATCCGTGACGTTAATAGGCATGTCACTATCACCACCAGCATGGTGAGAACGATCCCTTGTTCCCATTGCATCATGATCACCCCAACAACTTGCTTATATCCTTCGCATCCCAATGTGGGAAGTGCTTACGGATCAGCGCATTTAACTCCACTTCAAACGCCGAAACATCTGAACGTGTTGTACTTTGTGGGGATAATAAGGCCTCACGGATCATCCCTGCCCCAACCGTGACATTGGTCAGGCGATCAATCACAATAAACCCACCGGTATCCGGGCACTGTTGATACGCATCGACAGCAATAGATTCCGTCAGGTTCAACTCACACAGCCCAATCCCATTGAGCGGCAAATTGTCCACCGAGAATGTCTGCAGGTTATTGATATCCACTTGGTGACGAACCGCAGTAAAAGCACCGACGGTTTTCTTGCCCGCCACTTTAATGTCGTACTGACGCCCCACTTCAAGCGGAGCTTCCGCCATCCATACTACATCCGCCAATACCTGCTCGCTCAGCGGTACGTCGCTGCTACTTGGCACCAAGGTATCACCGCGGCTGATATCAATTTCATCCGCTAAGGTTAATGTCACCGCTTGGCCAGCAAAGGCGGACGGCAAATCCCCATCAAATGTCACGATACGCTCAACGGTCGACGTTTTACCCGATGGCAATGCGGTGATCGAATCACCCACACTGACCGTACCGGCTGCAATCGTGCCGGCAAAACCACGGAAATCGAGATTAGGGCGATTCACATACTGAACCGGGAACCGGAACTCACCGGCCTGACGATCGCGGCTGATATCCACACTTTCTAATAGTGACAGTAACGACTCGCCGTCATACCAGGCCATCTTGTCGCTCAAATCCACCACGTTATCACCGTCAAGGGCTGACAGCGGCACGAGCTTGATGTCGATATCGGCGTTAAGCTTTTCAGCAAAGGCCAAGTATTCATCACGGATAGATTCAAAACGGGCTTGCTCAAAGTCCACCAAATCCATCTTGTTTACCGCCACCACAAAATGACGGATCCCAAGCAGGCTGGCGATATACGAATGGCGACGGGTTTGATCCAATACGCCTTTACGGGCATCAATCAAAATCACGGCCACATCACAGGTCGACGCACCGGTCGCCATGTTACGGGTGTATTGCTCATGCCCCGGGGTATCGGCAATGATGAATTTGCGCTGCTTGGTTGAGAAGTAACGGTACGCCACATCAATGGTGATCCCCTGCTCGCGCTCGGCTTGCAGACCATCAACCAATAACGCCAGATCCGGTTTGTCGCCGGTGGTTCCCACTTTCTGGCTGTCAGCATGAATCGCAGCCAACTGATCTTCATAAATTTGCTGAGAGTCATGCAGCAGACGACCAATCAAGGTACTTTTGCCATCATCGACTGAGCCACAGGTCAAAAATCGCAGCAGAGATTTGTGTTGGTGCTGGTCAAGATAGGCATCAATCCCTAGCTCAGCCACTTGTTGTTCAATTACGCTGTTCATTGTCTCTCCTTAGAAATATCCCTGACGCTTCTTCAGCTCCATGGAGCCAGATTGATCATGGTCGATCGCTCGTCCTTGGCGCTCACTGGATGTCGCCACCAGCATTTCTTCAATAATGCCCGGCAAGGTGTCGGCTTCCGATTCAATCGCACCGGTCAGTGGGTAACAGCCCAACGTTCTGAAACGCACACTCTTATGCTCGATTTTTTCCCCCGGCTGCAATTCCATCCGATCATCGTCCACCATGATCAGCATGCCATCACGCTCAACCACCGGGCGAACGGCCGACAGGTACAGCGGTACAATTTCGATTTCTTCGAGCAAGATGTACTGCCAGATATCGAGTTCCGTCCAGTTAGAGAGCGGGAAGACGCGGATACTCTCGCCTTTATTGATCTGCCCGTTGTAGGTTTTCCACAACTCAGGGCGCTGGTTCTTAGGATCCCAGGTATGGTTCTTATCGCGGAACGAATACACACGCTCTTTCGCACGGGATTTTTCTTCATCACGGCGGGCGCCACCAAAGGCCGCATCAAAACCGTATTTATCCAACGCCTGCTTGAGCCCTTGCGTTTTCATGACATCGGTATGCTTGGAGGAACCGTGGGTAAACGGCCCTACCCCCATCGCCAAACCTTCAGGGTTTTTGTGTACCAATAACTCAAAGCCGTGCTTTTCTGCCGTACGATCACGGAACGCGATCATTTCGCGGAATTTCCAATCCGTATCGACATGCAATAGCGGGAAAGGAATTTTTCCGGGGTAAAAAGCCTTACGGGCTAAGTGCAACATCACTGATGAATCCTTACCAATGGAATACATCATGACGGGGTTATCAAATTCAGCTGCGACTTCACGGATAATATGAATACTTTCCGCTTCGAGCTGCTTGAGGTGGGTAAGTCGTTTCGGGTCCATTACTCTCTCCATGCTAAGCCAGCTTCACAACGGCCGTCGGCTGACGTGTCGCGCTCTGTAAAGGCTGTTCCTGCTTTCCGAACCAATGTAGTTTTTCTGAAAGGTTGACGACTTCACCGATCACAATCAGTGAGGGTGACTCCGCCTGTTGAGCTAATTCTGCTAGGCCATCTAACTGACCCTTGAAGACTTTTTGCGCACGTTGCGTGCCACGTTCGATGATGGCGATTGGGGTGTCTGGGGCGCGCCCATGCTCCATTAACTGTAGTTGAATATCACGGGAGTTCATAAGCCCCATGTAAATAACCAGTGTTTGGTTACCACGCGCAAGCGTGCGCCAATCTAACTGTTTTCCATCCGGTTTTAGGTGTCCGGTCACAAACATCGCGGTCTGGGCATAATCACGGTGTGTCAGCGGGATCCCTGCATACGCCGTTGCCCCTGCGGCAGCGGTGACACCCGGAACCACTTCAAACGGAATGTTGCGGTCAAACAAGACTTCCAACTCTTCCCCACCGCGCCCAAAAACAAACGGATCGCCGCCTTTTAAGCGCACCACACGCTTGCCCTGCTCGGCATACTGCACAATGAGGCGATTGGTTTCAGACTGCGGCACACTGTGGAAGCCGGCTTTTTTACCCACGCACACCCATTCGGCATCTCGACGTACCAAATCCATCACATCATCCGAGACCAAGTAGTCATACAGCACCACATCGGCCTGCTGCATCAACTGCAACGCACGCAGCGTCAGTAATCCCGGATCCCCGGGACCCGCGCCAATCAAGGCCACTTCACCGCGATCTTCCAGACCATTCGACAAGTCTTCCAAGGTTTGCTCGGCGTGTTCGTGCTGACCTGCAGCAACCTGTGACGCAAAGCGGCCAGAAAAGGCCTGCTCCCAGAAACGGCGACGGGCAGAAAACGCGGTGACTTTCTCAGTCAAACGCGAGCGGAAACGGCCAGCAATATCGGCCATGGCACCGAGATGATGAGGAAGTAAGGCTTCAAGCTGTTGGCGAACCAAACGCGCCAACACGGGGGCTTTGCCCGATGAGGACACCGCCACAATAATGGGCGAGCGATCCACAATAGAAGGGATAATGAAGCTGCAACGCTGGGTATCATCCACCACGTTAACCAACACCTGACGTTGATTGGCCGACTGGTAGACCAGCGCATTCAGCGCTTTGCGATCTGTCGCGGCGATAGCAAGGAAGATCCCATCGAGATCCTCTGGATGGAAGGTTTCCCCCCAATAATCGATTTGCTGTTGCTCGACAGCGTGTTGAAATTCCGGCGACAACGTCGATGCAATCACTTTGACATCCGCCCCTGCTTTTAGCAGCATGCGGGTTTTACGCCAAGCAATCTCATTGCCTCCCACCACTAAACATGGGCGGCGTTTTAAATCAGCAAATATCGGCAAGTAATCCATCGTGCAGTGCCCCAAAACATCCATCAGTTAGAAGCACTATAGAGGCGGGGGGATATTACCTGAAATTCTAAAATTTCATTTTTTATTCCAAAAAGTTCGCGTAAATGGGTTATACCGCAAATACGCCATTTGCTTCCCGATCCTAAAGAAATCGCCGTACTACACAGCATTCTGACCTATTCGTATCACGACCTCATCGTCGGGTTAGGCGATTTTTGACTATGCTATGCCTTATTCACCTAGTCCACTGGCGGCACCGTGCCCGCATTTCATGGCGAGATCCCCAAATGTCTCCATCCATCGCGCAGAAAAACGAGAGCTAATACACATTACGCTGATCCCATCACGTAATATTGCCTGCACTTTTGTTACCTTATGCACGCTTTCCTGTCCCTATTCATCATGGAGTTAAACATGAAGTTACCCGCACATCCTTTATCCATTGCGATCCTTGGCGGCCTGCTGACACTCGCAGGACCGGCGACCGCGGAAACCATCAAGCTTCGCATTCTGGAAACCACGGACATCCATACCAATGTGATGGATTACGACTACTACAAAGACAAGCCGACACAAAAAACCGGCTTGGTGCGTACTGCAACACTGGTAAAACAAGCGCAAGACGAAGTGATCAACAGCGTGTTGGTGGATAACGGCGATTTGATCCAAGGCAGCCCTATGGGTGACTACATGGCGGCGAAAGGCCTGAAAAACGGGGACGTTCACCCAGTCTACAAAGCCATGAACCAGTTGAACTACGATGTGGGCAACTTGGGTAACCATGAATTCAACTACGGCCTCGACTTTTTAAATGCCTCTTTGGCCGGCGCGAACTTCCCTTACGTCAATGCCAATGTGTACGATCTGAAAACCGGTAAGAACCTGTTCACGCCGTACATCATCAAATCACACACCTTCAAAGACACCGACGGTGCTGAGCACGAAGTGAAGATCGGCTACATCGGTTTTGTGCCACCGCAAATCATGGTGTGGGATAAGAAAAACCTAGAAGGCAAAGTCGAAGCCAAAGACATTAAGCAAACGGCTGAGAAATTCATTCCACAGATGAAAGCCGAAGGCGCTGACGTGATTGTCGCGATCCCGCACTCTGGCGTATCGTCTGATCCGTATCAGGTTATGGCGGAAAACTCGGTGTACTACCTCACCGAAGTGAAAGGCATCGACGCCATTGCGTTTGGTCACTCACACGCGGTTTTCCCAAGCAAAGCCTTTGCTGATCTGCCAAATACCGATGTTGAGAAAGGCACCATCAATGGTGTTGCTGCCGTGATGCCGGGTCGCTGGGGCGATCATTTAGGTGTGATGGACTTGGTGTTGGATAAAGACGGCGACAGCTGGAAAGTCACCACCGCACAAACCGAAGCTCGCCCTATTTTTGATAAGTACAAAGGCAAGCCTCTGGTTGAAGCCGATGCCAAGATGTTGGCCGCCCTGCAGGACGATCACAAAGGCACCCGTGAATTTGTGAACCAGCCTATCGGTAAAGCCAGCGATGTGATGTACAGCTTCTTGGCATTGGTACAAGACGATCCAACCGTACAAATTGTTAGCTTGGCGCAGAAAGACTATGTTGAGCGCTTCATTCAGGGCGATCCGGATCTGGATGGCATCCCTGTCTTGTCAGCCGCCGCGCCATTCAAAGCGGGCGGCCGTGGTAATGATCCAACGAACTACACCGAAGTGGAAGCGGGTCAGTTAACCTTCCGTAACGCGGCAGATTTATACCTGTACCCGAACACGCTGGTTGCAATGAAAGTCACCGGTAAAGATGTGAAAGAGTGGCTGGAATGTTCTGCGGGGCAATTTAACCAGATCGATCTAAACAGCACCGCGCCACAAGGCCTGATCAACTGGGACGGCTTCCGTACATACAACTTTGATGTGATTGATGGCGTGAACTACAACATTGATGTGTCGCAGCCAGCCCGTTACGACGGTGACTGTAAGCTCATCAATAACAACGCATCACGTATCAAGGATCTGACCTTTAACGGTAAGTCGGTAGATCCGAAACAGCCATTCATCATCGCGACCAACAACTACCGCGCTTATAGCGGCAAGTTTGCCGGTACCGGTGAAGCGTTTGTTGCCTTTGCCTCGCCGGATGAAAACCGCACCGTTGTGGCAGACTACATCTCGCGTATCAGCAAAGAGAAAGGCCAAGTGGTACCAAGTGCCGACAACAACTGGCACTTCACCCCACTGAAAAGCGATAAAACACTGACCGTGACCTTTGAAACGTCACCAAGTGAAAAAGCCGCACAGTTCATTAAAGACAAGGGTGAATACCCTATGGAGAAAATCGGTACCGACAGCGTGGGCTTTGCCCGCTACCGTATCGACCTGCAGCAGTAATCCCTGCCGCGCTCCGAATCCCCTTTATGCCGTCGCCCTTGCGACGGCATTTTTGTTATGATGCGGCGCAGAACCTCGCGTTCACCCTATTCCCCCCTTCATTCACCATTACGTACCTAGAGGGCATGCTATGCAATCGGCCTTTTCTCGCTTTCTTCAACAACACGGTGCCGATCAGGCGACTATCGATCATGCCCTGGCCGAGGCGACGCCACTCGAACTGCCCACCCGCCACATTTTGCTTCATCAGGGCGAAGAGGTGGAACACGCCTTCTTTCTGGTCGACGGCATTTGCCATGCGTGTTACCTCACGGATGACGGGCGCCAATATAGCAAAGAGTTTTACTGGGAGCAGGAGATGTTGATCGGCTTTGAAAGCTTGCTGACTGACGCTCCGTCACCGTATTTGCTGGAAACCCTGTCGGCCAGCCAACTGATCGCGATCCCGATGACGATCATCGCCCAATGGCGCACCGCACAACATCCGCTTTACCAACGTTTGCTGGAACGCCAATTGCAATTCAAAGAACACAAAGAACGTTTCATGCTGCTGCATTCCCCAGAGGAACGTTTCACTCTGTTCGGCGAACACTTTCCTGAGCTATGCCAGCGCATTAACGATCAACAAATGGCGTCTTATCTTGGGATCACCGCCACCAGCTTAAGCCGGATCCGTAAACGTCTGTCATTGCCGTGATTACTACACGGTGAGTGCAACGCCACGCTTTCTGGCCTGAAATTGCCTTTTGTAAAGGCCAGCAAAGTCAAACCTCATTATACTGAGCGCAGTCCCGCTCTTGATATCAAGGAATCCTCATGCAGTGGCAGTGCCTGCACTTTGAACAACTTTCCGTCCATCAGCTTTATGATCTGATGAAACTACGCAGTGATGTGTTTGTCGTCGAACAAACCTGTGTCTATCCGGATCTGGATAACCATGACCGCCGCCCAGGTACGCTTCACCTATTGGGCTATCAGACCGATCAGCTTGTAGCGTATCTGCGCTTACTGCCACCGGGCACCACCTATGATCACGTCAGCATTGGCCGCGTTGCCACCGCACAAACAGCGCGCGCACAAGGGTTGGGCCACCAGCTTCTGACGCAGGGATTAATGGAAGCCGAGCACGCATGGCCGGGGCAGACCATTGAAATTGGCGCGCAGTCGCACCTTCAGCATTATTACGGTCGCTATGGGTTTACTGCATGCTCTGAGGAATACTTGGAAGACGGTATCCCCCATATTGATATGTGCCTGAACAAATCTGTTTAAAGCTCGGACACAAAAAAGCCACCGCTAAGGTGGCTTTTAACATTCGCATGCTCAACATGCCAATCATTGAAACAGCATCCGTTTACTGACGCGAACGCACAAATTTACCGTCTGCATTGCGCGAGAACCCGACCGATTCATCGCCCGCTTTCGCTTCAATCAACAGAGCCTCGAGCTGACCCTCACCGGTTTGGCGATACAACAGCCATTGCCCCGGCTTGATCTGACTCAAGGGTTGACCTTTTCCTTCAATGGCCGCGATCGCGTACAGGTCGGCCAATGGCAACGACTTATCTCGGAAGATATTGGCGAGGGTTTCACCCGGTTTCACCTGATAACGCTGCCATTCATCACGTGAGGAGTCAGTTCGTGATGTCTCCGTACGTACCGGCTTCGGCGCAGGTTTCACCGCGGGCTTTTCAACCACCGGCTCAAGCGGGATCACCCGAGACTCGCGAGGTAAACGGATAGGACGCTCAGGCGATGCGGGCTCTCCACGCTCCCCGATCGCAACCGGCTCAGGGCGCGTATCGATATCTAACGCCAGTTCCCGACGGATAGGCCCGTCATCCTGCAACGCCGGTGGCGTGCTCGGCAGTAACAACAATATCGCCACCACAGGGGTTAATACCATCAAGGCGCGACGATGAAACGTCGGTAACCCCTGCCAACGGGCACGTAATGCCGCTGTCCGGTGCTGGCAAGCCGCTTTAGCGTTTGCCAACATGGCCTTATCAAAGGCGATACGGGGCCATGAAAACTCACTTTGCTTCTTTGAACGGCGTTTGGCCTGTCCCATACTCACTCTCCAGCGCTTCCAAATCACGCTATCAATCGACAGCTTGTTACAATGGTTTACCCTCGGGGGGAGAAACTGTTATCCTGCTTGCTTTATTTACTCTACCAAAGAGATGACACCATGTCTGACGTAAAATTAGATACAGTCGAAACTAAAGCAAGCTACGGTATCGGCCTTCAAATGGGCCAGCAGCTAGCACAAAGCGGCCTAGAAGGTCTAAATGTTGCTGCTATCGCTAAAGGTATCGCTACTTCTCTAGCGGGCGACATGCCAGAAATCGCCGTTGATGACATCAACGACGCACTACGTGAACTACACACTCAAGCAGATGCGGCTCGTCAAGAGCAAGCAAAAGCAGCTGCTGCTGAAGGCGAAGCGTTCCTACAAGATAACGCACAACGTCCTGAAGTGACAGTGACTGAATCTGGCCTACAGTTTGAAGTATTGGTTGAAGGCAACGGTGAAATCCCAACTGCAGACAAGCAAGTACGTGTTCACTACCACGGCGAGCTAACTGACGGTACGGTATTTGACAGCTCTGTGTCTCGCGGCCAGCCAGCTGAGTTCCCAGTAACTGGCGTGATCAAAGGTTGGGTTGAAGCCCTACAAATGATGCCTGTGGGTTCTAAGTGGAAACTGTACATCCCTCAAGATCTTGCATACGGTGAGCGCGGCGCAGGTGCTGCTATCCCTCCGTACGCAGCGCTTGTGTTTGAAGTAGAACTTCTAGACATCCTGTAAGTCATACGACTTACCGACAAAAACGGTGCCTCGGCGCCGTTTTTTTATGCCCTCGCTTTCTGCACGCTCCGCGTATCCTACCCAATTTTCCTGCTAACGTTGCCCTTATTTATCTCTTCATCATTTTTTACACATTAATTTGGTATCTCAGCCACATTCCTGACTAGGCTTACTTACAGCACACGCATTGTGTTGCGTGCCGTTCATTCCATCACAAGGAGGACTGTGATGACATACACTCGTTCACACACCCCGTTCTGGTCAACACTGCTGGTTATGCTTAGCCTGCTTATTCCTGCCACCGCATCCGCATTCAGTTTGTCGGATCTGTTTGGTGGCGGCGACGATGAAAAAACCGAAGCCGTTCAAAATAATCCGCTGACCAATGTCCTGACGGAGCAACTGGGGATCTCCCCCGAACAAGCCGCGGGCGGTGCGGGGGCACTCTTGTCTATCGCGTCCAGTCAACTCGGTGGCGATCAAGCCTCAGAGTTAGCGAAGATGATCCCAGGGGCCGATGCGCTCACCGGGAACCTGCCTGCTGGCATCAGCAGCCTGCTCGGTAACATGGATACCATCAATCAAGTCTTTTCTGCCTTGGGGATGGACGCCAGCATGGTGAGCAAATTCGTTCCCGTAGTGATGCAGTTCCTTGGCGATCAAGGCGCCAGTGCCGGGTTACTTGATAGTCTGGGTAAAGCGTGGATGCAACCACAAGGTGAAGGCGTGCCTGCACCTGACGCAGAATAATCACGCGCAGCACATTACCGCCACAACCGGATTGCTCTGTCAGACACAGGTTAAAATCCGTCACTGACGAAAGAAAACACATAAGAAAAAAGCCTTACTGACCATACAGTAAGGCTTTTATCATGATGGCCGTCCGTCTATCAGAAAGCGATCATTCAGATACCGGAACCGTCCGCTTCCACATCGTCTTCGTGCAAACCACATTCACGCTTCAGACCGAAGAAACGGGTGTCTTCCTCTTTCATGCCCGGCTCCCATTTTTTCGTGGTATGGGTATCTCCCACCGAACGGTAACCTTGATCTTTTAGAGGATGATAAGGCAGGTTATGGGCCGTCAAATAGCGTTCGATATCTTGGTTGCTCCAATCAATCAACGGCAAAAACTTAAACAGCCCATTTTGAATCGCCAGCACCGGCAAAGACGCGCGCGTACCTGATTGCTCACGACGCAAACCCGAGAACCACGTTTTCACGTTCAGCTCATCCAAGGCCCGTCGCATTGGCTCCACCTTGTTAATGCGGTTGTATTGCTTGATCCCGTCTAAACCCTGCGTCCACAACTCGCCATAGCGCGCTTCCTGCCATGCGGCACTCTGTTCTGCGCGGTACACGTGCAGATTCAGATTCAACTGGCGGGTTAAGCTATCAATAAACTGATAGGTTTCAGCAAACAGATACCCGGTATCGGTCACTATCACCGGGATCGAGGGCTCGACTTCCGTCACCAGATGCAGCATCACCGCTGACTGCACCCCAAAACTGGAGGCCAAGGCAAATTGCCCCGGCAGGTGTTCCAGCGCCCATGCCACCCGTTGTTGTGCGGTCATGGCCTCCAATTCAGCATTAATCGCAGCTAACTGAAGGATTTGATCCACTTTACTTTGCTGTAATAACTGTGAAAAGTTCACATCAGGCATAGAAATCCCTCTTTGAGACGTCGACTGGCGCAATAATGCCAGCACGGATGGTGAAATCACCAAACCCTTCGCCGGTTTCACGCTCATTGGCCCAGCGTTCAACCAAGTGATCAATCTCTTGCAGGATTTGATCGACGGTAATGTTCTCACGGTGCATCTTCGGCACACGGGTGCCGTTACGGTTGCCACCAAGGTGGAAGTTGTAACGCCCCGGCGCCTTACCCACTAAGCCGATTTCCGCCAACATGGCGCGGCCACACCCGTTTGGACAGCCCGTGATACGTAAAATGATGTTGTCGTCTTCCGGCAAGCCGTGTTTTTCCAAAATTTGCTCAACATCGGTGACAAATTCTGGCAAAAAGCGCTCAGCTTCTGCCATCGCCAACGGACAGGTCGGCAGTGACACACACGCCATGGAGTTTTTACGCTGCTCGCTGACGCCATCATCGATCAGACCATGATCGCGCGCGATCTTTTCGATCCTCGCTTTCTCAGCACTCGGCACGCCAGCGACAATCAAATTTTGGTTCGCCGTCATACGGAAATCACCTTGGTGGATTTTAGCAATTTCTGCCACACCGGTTTTCAGTGGTTTACCGGGATAATCCAGCAAACGGCCATTTTCGATGAACAACGCCAAATGGTGTTTACCATCAATACCGTCTACCCAGCCAATGCGGTCACCGCGATCCGTGAATTCATACGGGCGGCTTGGCGCAAAGGCGATACCGGCGCGTTTTTCGACTTCCGCTTTAAACACATCACTACCAACGCGATCTAAGGTGTACTTGGTTTTGGCATTTTTACGGTTAGAACGGTTGCCCCAATCGCGCTGTGTGGTAACCACGGCGGCAGCCACATCGAGTGTTTTCTCCAGCGGTACAAAACCAAAGTCATCGGCACGACGCGGGTACGTTGACTTGTCCCCGTGCGTCATGGCCAAACCGCCCCCGACCAATACGTTAAAGCCCACCAGCTTGCCGTCTTCCGCAATCGCGATAAAGTTCAAGTCGTTAGCGTGTACATCCACATCATTTTGCGGCGGGATCACGACCGTTGTTTTGAACTTACGGGGTAAGTAGTTACTCCCTAAAATCGGCTCTTCATCGGTGGTTTCCAGCTTTTCTCCGTCCAGCCAGATCTCGGCATAGGCACGGGTTTTTGGTAGCAGGTGCTCACTGATCTTGGTGGCCCATTCGTAGGCTTCCTGATGCAGTTCAGATTCAACCGGATTGGTGGTACACAGTACGTTACGGTTCACATCCCCTGCCGTGGCGATAGAATCGATCCCGATTTGATTCAGGGTTTGGTGCATCAGCTTAATGTTTGGTTTAAGCACGCCGTGAAACTGGAAGGTTTGGCGCGTCGTTAAACGGATACTGCCGTACATGGTGTGTTCGTCAGCAAACTTATCGATGGCCAGCCATTGGGTTGGGGTGATCACCCCGCCCGGCATACGGGCACGCAGCATCACATTGTGCAGCGGCTCCAATTTCTGCTTGGCACGCTCTGCGCGGATATCACGATCATCTTGCTGATACATGCCGTGAAAACGGATCAACTGGAAGTTATCAGCGGTAAAGCCACCGGTGATCCGATCGCCCAAATCCGCTTCAATGGTGCCACGTAAGAAGTTACTTTCGCGCTTCAGGCGCTCGTTATCTGATAATTTTTGTTCGCTCATTAGTACACATCCTTTTGATAACGCTTGCTCTTACGCAATGCATTCAAGTATTGCTCCGCCTGCTCACGCGAGTGCTGACCCTGTTGCTCAGCAATGGTGATCAGCGCCTCATGGACATCCTTGGCCATACGGTTTGCATCACCACACACATACACGTGTGCCCCCTCTTGCAGCCACTGCCACACCTCAGCAGCATGCTCAAGCAAGCGGTGTTGTACGTAGACTTTCTCTACCTGATCACGGCTAAAGGCGACATCTAAACGGTGAACAATGCCGCTCTTGAGGTACTTCTGCCACTCTACCTGGTAGAGGAAGTCATCAGTAAAGGTACGGTCACCAAAGAACAACCAGTTCTTGCCTTCCGCTTCACGGTTATCACGCTCCTGCACAAAGGCGCGGAACGGCGCGATCCCGGTACCCGGGCCAATCATGATCACTGGCGTGCTGTCATCGGCAGGCAATTTGAAGTGGTTATTGGCTTCCACGAACACCTTCACGGTGTCGCCTTCTTCCACACGCTGGGCCAAATAACTCGACGCGCCGCCTTGGCGGGTTTCATCCCCTTTGTCGTATTCCACTAACCCCACGGTCAGGTGCACTTCTTCCCCGACTTCTTCTTGGCTCGAAGCAATCGAATACAAACGAGGCGTTAAACGGCGTAGCAGGCCCACCAATTGCTCGGCCGTCAGGGTGGTTTTCTTCTCACCCAGCACATCAAGCACTTGGGTATTGGCGGCGTACTCGCGCAATTTATCTTTTTCATCCACCAGTTTGGCCAGTTTTTTGCTGCCAGACAGCTCCGCATAGCGGGTGACTAACTGGGGATTGGCGGCGGTAATTTCATAGTCATGGGTCAACGCCTGCAGCAGGGTGACAGGCTGACCATCCACCTCAACGGTGTCATCACCGTTCAAACCGGCTTTGGCGATAATCGCAGCGGCTAATGTGGCATCGTTGGCGTACCACACGCCCAGCGCGTCTCCCGGTTGATAGGTCAGGCCCGAGCCTTCCAAATCAATTTCCACGTGACGGACATCTTTGCCCGAGTCACGGCCGGTGATTTTCTGGCTAACCAGTAATGACGCGGCAAACGGGTTTTGTTTGTTGTAGGCAGACGGTGCCGCCGTCGCTTGGCCGACCGGTAATTGCACCACTTGGGCGTCAGCTTTCACCAACGTCTCTTTCACTTTGTCCAGCGCCTGCTGGCGCCAAGCGGCTGCCGGGGCATCATAGTCGACATCACAATCTAAACGCGCCAGCATCGGCGTCGCGCCCAGTTTGCTCAGGTACGAATCAAAGTCTTTGGCGGTTTGGCAGAAAAACTCGTAGCTCGAATCCCCAAGGCCAATCACGGCATATTCAAGGTTCGGCAGTTTCGGGGCTTTTTTCGATTGTAAGAATTCATGCAATTCGATGGCATCATCCGGGGCTTCCCCTTCTCCGTGGGTCGACGCGATGATGATGACATGGGTTTCTTTGGCGAGATTTTTGCCTTTGTAGTCACCGGCAGCAAACAGCTCCACGGCGATCCCGGCGGCATCGGCTTCTTCTTTGAGGGCTTGGGCAACCCCTTTGGCATTCCCCGTCTGAGAGGCATAAATGATGCTCAGTTTACCGGCAGGCTGACTTGCAACAGCGGCCACGGGCAACCCTGTCGGTTGCGCTTCACCGGCCACTGAGGTTTGGCTGAGTCCCCAAAAATATCCACTGATCCACGCCAACTGTTGTGGCGAAAGCTCGCTGGCGGCTTGCTGAAGTTGATCCAGTTTTTGATCATTCAGTGGGCTGGCCAGAGCTGAAAGTTCCTTTAGTAACATGACACGACGATCCCTATACATTGCGTAGGGTTAGATTAGCCACTCAAGGAAATAACAAGAAAGAATAGATAAGAATGTTTTATAACTTTTTGGAAGGATAGCCGTGACGGCGAAGGGCTGCCCCCTCCGCCTTCACACGGTATTAGGGTCAGAATGTATCGGCAATGCGGACTTGATGAAAGCCCACTTCAAACGCTCTCTCAGTGGCAGTGTCGATGTCGTGATAACACTTTTCACTACCAGAGCCGTCGGTCAGCGGAACAAAGCCCCCGCGACGGTGGCGAAACTCGACGATCCAACCATTGGCTTGAATCGACGGCTCGATAACAGCCTCCACGATGTCGCTGTTACTGTAGAGGTGCTGCAATTCAGTTAATGTCATATGCCCACTTCCTTACTGCATAACCTTCTATAAAAATGGTACACAATCGGGAAAACAGGCAACAAAAAAGCCACGAAGATTCGTGGCTTTTAGCTGGTTCACTGTTGTTTCTTTCGCGAAATAACGCTTAGAAATCCAGCTCAACGCCCGCAAACCAACCGTCAGCGTAGAACTGACCAGCGCTATTGCGAACGAAATCGAAATCATAGTCCATCACACGGTAGCCCGCGCGCATGTTCAGATCCAGTGCCACCAATGGAATGCTCCATTTCACACCGGCTTGACCGTCTACCGTGCTTGAACCGTCGAAGCTGCCGAAGTTCACATCACCGAATACAGACAACGGTGTCATTGGGATACCCAACTCAACGTTACCGTACACGTTTGGTAGCCACTCATCGAATGATTGACCGTTGAAGTCACCCGAGCTGAACTGGCTCAAGGTCACACCGACATCCAATGCAATCGCATCGTTGTCCAGGATTTCGTAGTACGCCGTGAAATCCGTTTGACCGAATGCCACATTGCCGTTGTCCACATCAGTGTAACGGATACGTGCATTCGGGATCAGGGGAATGAAGTGCTCTAACGCCACGTAGTAAGAGCCTGACGTGTTGCTGTCGTCAGATGCACGCACATCGTTAACTTTCGCATCGGTAAACCACGCATCAGCGCCGGCTTTAACCCCTAAAAGAACAGCAGCTTGCGCAGGAAGCGCCGCTGATAACGCGACAGCGGCTGCAACCGCAGATAGCGCTAATTTTTTCATCTCGAGTCTCCGCTCTTTATTGGTATAGGTAAACGGCGCAGACTATACCAGATGCTGCTCAAGAAAACCGCATTTCCATTAGGTATTAGATACTTCTATCAACATACGTTAATCCGCTACATCGAGCACGGAAGCAGGATCACGCCCTTAATAACGGCGTCCCGCACGCTCTTCTTTGCGGCTACGGTACAACCACACCACAACGGCAATCAGGATCAACCATGGCAACAGCTTAAACACCATCCCAATCATCCCTGCCACCGCCATCGCCACAAAGCCGACCGCAACAGCCAAGGCCATGCCCATGATGCTGATCCCGGTAAAAAATAGGACGCCCGCAAATGCCAATAAAAACAGTAATTCGATCATTGTTATTCTCCTTTTCTCATCTTGATAAAAGATAAAGCACAAATCAGACCAACTTAACAAAATATGGCTAAATCATTATTTTTCAATGCATTAAAAAACATACATTTACGAATACCCGCTCACCACGCGAATTCGCATGGTTGCTTTCGCCAACACATTGGTGAAAAACGCTAACATAACCACACATCACGCTATCAACGTATAAGGCACATCAAAGGCACGTGAAACAGCTATCGACCACTCTACAAATACAAAAAAACGATGACCATGGCCATCGTTTTTCGATACAGAAAGCGTGCTTTCACTCGCGTTAAACGCCGTAGGACGTATTACACGTCAAGGTGCGCAGGGATCTTCGCCAGTGCTTGTTCTAGCACTTCAATACCTGAGCCCGGCTTGTGGGCGTTTTCACTGATATGACGACGCCACTGACGTGCACCCGGCATATTTTGGAATAGGCCCAGCATATGACGTGTCACGTGGTTCAAGTACGACCCTTGTGATAGCTGGCGCTCAATGTACGGGTACATGGCTTCTACGATTTCACGGCGTTTTTTCACCGGATCGCTGCTGCCAAATAAACGCTGGTCAATCTCAGCCAACAAATACGGGTTCTGGTACGCTTCACGGCCGACCATCACGCCATCCATATGCTGTAGATGCGCTTCGATCTCTTCCATGGTTTTCACCCCACCGTTAAGTGCCATGGTCAGGTGTGGGAAATCACGTTTTAATTGGTAAACGCGCGGGTAATCCAATGGTGGGATCTCGCGGTTTTCTTTCGGGCTAAGGCCACTCAACCACGCTTTACGGGCATGAATGGTGAAATCTTTACAGCCACCTTTTTCGCTGACAATGCCAATGAAGTCAGTCAAAAATTCATACGAATCTTGGTCATCAATGCCGATGCGGGTTTTTACCGATACCGGAATATCCACCACGTCACGCATCGCCGCCACACCCTGTGCCACCAACTCCGCTTCGCCCATTAAGCAGGCACCAAAACGGCCGTTCTGCACACGGTCAGACGGGCAACCCACGTTAATGTTGACCTCATCGTAGCCACGATCTTGCGCCAGCTTCGCACAACGGGCCAAATCCGCCGGGTTAGAGCCACCCAATTGCAGCACTAACGGATGTTCTTCTTCGTTATAGGCCAAGTAGTCGCCTTTACCGTGAATGATGGCACCCGTGGTCACCATTTCGGTGTACAACTGCGTATGCCCCGTCATTAAACGGTGGAAATAACGGCAATGACGATCGGTCCAATCGAGCATCGGCGCGATGGAGAAACGACACGCAGGGTATTCTCCTGCCTGAGTTTGCTCATTCGTTGTGTGTTCATGCAATACAACAGCGCTATCTGTCATCGGAAAACCTCGTTATTGGCCTACTTAGCCGATTTACTTACTTGTTCGTTGGGTTCATTTGTTTATCTTGCGCCACATTACACCTCAAAAAGATGCAGGTAAGGCCAATATGCCATCGCGCCGAACAACAAAGAGAGCGGATTCTACCTTATTCACTCGCCAAGCCCAACTAGCACGTATTCTGGCATCGGAAACGAGAGCGCGCGGATCACGGGCGCTTCCCTCACCAAACAGGGCGCAACAGACTCGATAAAACACCCCGATATACCGACACAACAAAGAACATAGCAAGCCAAAAGAAAAAACATATTAAACAAAATAAAATCAATAACTTAATCGAGATAAAAACAAACACGTACAGCAAAAATAGCTTTAGGATACCAATAACTCAAAAAGCTGTACATTGCCATTCCAAAAAATAAAATCAATAACTTACAAGACACGAAAGAACAAAAACAAACAAGCAGACAGCTTTTACATGTAAATAAACAAAAAGCTGCACAAGCATAGGAAATAGTAAAAGTAATACGGCAAACCTTATGACTTTTTGTCGAAAAAAAACCAAGTCATTGAAAAATAAGACTTTAATTAAAGTCACAGTAAGTTGTACAGGCTTTTGAGCTTTTAGAACATAATACCTAAAAAGCTGCACACGCTTCATCACCATTTAAAATCAATAAGTTACGGCCATTTCGACATCTCCCAGTACGCCATGAAAAAGTCGTACAGAAAAAACATGAACTATTGATAATAAGGTGTACGTTTGATTTCATTGTCACGGGTAAGAAATGCCCCAGTACGATATTCATTTCTAGACATGCCGTGATCTCATGCACGCTTTCTTTTCCTTGATACAAACGAATATCTATTACGGAGGTACGTTTACAGATGAATATGTTAGAATATGGCACTCATTTGCTTATATTTTGAGGTCATATGGCAAACAAGAGGCCGTTGTTGGAAACCGCCCAGCAGCTCTGTGAGCAACGGGGAGTAAGGCTTACACCTCAAAGACTTAAGACATTATCACTGATCATTGAACACCGTAGTTCAATCAGTGCTTATGAACTTTTAGATCTTTTACGAGAGAGCGAGCCCCAAGCCAAACCGCCCACCGTTTACCGTGCACTCGATTTTCTTCTCGCTCAAGGCTTTGTACATAAGGTTGAATCAACCAATACCTATATTGCCTGTTGTTTACTCGAGCATGCCGATCACTGCTCACAGCTGTTGATCTGTGATAAATGCGGGGCAGTTGAAGAATGCCATGATGACGAGCTGGCCAAATTACTCCGCCATCGCGCAGAGCAAAACGGATTTGCTGTTACCCATCATGTTGTAGAAAGCCATGGCATATGCCAGCTGTGTAAAGATAACTAAATGTTTTATTGAAAACAGAGACCATCGTGATCAAATTATGCGCGCAGAATTCGTAAACCCTTTCTTAGCGTCATTGTTGAATGTGCTAAAAACCATGGCATCCATGGAGCTGGCTCCACAAAAACCTCGTCTTAAACGCGATCAAGTGGCGCGCGGGGATGTCTCAGGCTTGATCGGTATGATTGGCCCGACGACGAAAGGCTCAATGTCGATCACTTTTGATGAATCCTTGGCGCTGGAAATCATGCAGCGCATGCTGGGTGAACGCCCGCTCGGGATCAATGAAGAAGTCACCGACATGGTGGGTGAAATCACCAACATGGTCACCGGAGGAGCCAAGCGTATGCTGGCCGACCAAGGCCATGACTTTAATATGGCGACCCCTGCCGTGGTGTCCGGCCGCGGCCATACCATTACCCACAAGTGTGATGGCACCATCATCATCATGCCGTTTACCTCTGAATACGGCCAAGCGTTTATCGAGATTTGCTTCGATAGCTAAGCCGCATACCCCGTGTCGTATACCGTCAGCCTCGGCGGCATACGACACGCTGCTTTATCTTCAAGTTTATCACTTTGATTTTTCTGTGAACTTGCCACAATTCTTGGACAAAAAACTACCAACTGTCACATATTCGATCTAGACTCAGTATGCTAGATAAGCATCTGAGCGCGTATTGCGCCATGCTTTCTGCCGCATCACTTGCTTGATACGTCATACCGTACGTAGCAGCAAGCAAGGAAATATCCACATTCAAAGGAAAGATCGAAACATGAGCAAACTGACTGGAACCGTAAAGTGGTTCAACGATGAAAAAGGCTTTGGCTTCATTTCTGGCGCTGACGGCAAGGATGTCTTCGTCCACTTTAGTGCAATTCAGGCACAAGGCCGTCGCTCTCTGCAGGAAGGTCAAAACGTCGAGTTTATCGTCACTGATGGTCAGAAAGGTCCGCAAGCAAGTGAAGTGGTAGCACTGTCTTAAGATCCTCTGTCATACCGATAAAAAAAACGCCGCAAATTGCGGCGTTTTTATTGTTCTCAGCAAATCATCTCGCCATTAGGCTTAGCGACGCCACTGTTTGAATGCGTTGATCAACCCGTTGGTTGAGCTGTCATGGCTTGCTACCGCAGTGCTATCTGTCAATTCAGGCAGAATATTGTTTGCCAGTTGCTTACCAAGTTCAACACCCCACTGATCGAAGCTGAAGATATTCCAAATCACACCTTGGGTGAAGATCTTGTGCTCGTACAGCGCAATCAATGAACCCAATACCGCTGGTGTCACTTGCTTCACAAGGATAGAGTTGGTTGGACGGTTACCGTTGAACACTTTGAATGGGACCAATTCTGCCACTTCTTCCGGCGTCTTACCTGCCGCAACAAATTCAGCTTCCACTTGCTCTTTGGTCTTACCGAAGGCCAATGCTTCTGTTTGTGCAAAGAAGTTTGCCATCAGTTTAGGGTGGTGATCGCCCAGTGGGTTGTGGCTGATCGCAGGCGCGATGAAGTCACATGGGATCAACTTGGTGCCTTGGTGGATCAACTGGTAGAACGCGTGCTGACCGTTTGTTCCTGGCTCACCCCAGATGATAGGACCGGTTTGGTAATCAATTGGGTTGCCGCCACGGTCGACACATTTACCGTTTGATTCCATGTTGCCTTGCTGGAAGTACGCGGCAAAACGGTGTAGGTACTGATCGTAAGGCAAGATGGCTTCAGATTCTGCGCCGTGGAAGTTGTTGTACCAAATACCGATCAACGCCAAGATCACAGGCAGGTTCTGCTCAAGCGGTGCTTGGGCAAAGTGCTGATCCATCGCGTGTGCACCGTCAAGCAATGCCACAAAATTATCAAAGCCAACAGACAGGCTGATAGACAAACCGATCGCTGAACACAGTGAGTAACGACCGCCAACCCAATCCCAGAACTCAAACATGTTGTCAGTATCAATACCGAACTCAGATACCGCCTGACCGTTCGTTGATAGCGCGGCAAAGTGTTTTGCAACGTGTGCCGCATCGCCCGCTTCCGCCAGGAACCAATCACGCGCTGAGTGCGCATTGGTCATGGTTTCTTGCGTGGTGAAGGTTTTTGAGGCAATCAAGAACAGGGTGGTTTCAGGGTTTAGCGGCTTTAAGGTTTCCGCAACGTGCGTGCCGTCAACGTTAGACACGAAGTGCATGTTCAGACGGGTTTTGTATGGGACCAATGCTTCTGTCACCATGTAAGGACCCAAGTCCGAACCACCGATACCGATGTTCACAATGTCAGTGATCGCTTTGCCGGTGTAGCCTTTCCACTCACCGTCGACAATGCGAGAGGTGAACGCATTCATCTTCTCAAGCACCGCGTTCACCGCAGGCATCACATCTTCACCGTCCACCATGATTGGCGTGTTGCTACGGTTACGCAGCGCAGTGTGCAGCACGGCACGATCTTCTGTCTGGTTGATTTTCTCACCGCTAAACAACTCAGCAATCGCCGCTTTCACTTCTGTTTGCTCAGCCAGTGCCTGCAATTTCGCCATGGTTTCTGCAGTAATAAGGTTCTTAGAGTAATCCAGAAGGATATCATCACCAAAATTGGCTGAGAACGTGTTGAAACGCTCGCTGTCCTTGGCAAACAGATCACTGAGCTGCTGGTCTTTCGTTGCTTCGAAATGGGCAGTCAGCGCTTTCCACGCCTCAGTATGAGTTGGATTGATATTTTTCAACATGTGAAGTTCCTGATTTTTAATTGTTAATCCATTAGCCTAGTCAGAATCATCCAAGCTACGGATCCCCGATCTAAGTGCATAGTGTTAGGCCACGTTGCCCCAAGTGTAGTGCAACCCGCACCGTCCTCACTATGTTTGTAATTTTACAACTTATGAATAATTATGACGCGAAGCCTTGCCTACCTGCATTGCGTCAGGTCACGAAATGACAGAGTAAATGATAGGCAGGATGATGCGCAACATGTTCGACCAATATCACACTTATTGATAGATAACGAAAGAGGAATGAGTAAGATGTGGCTCCAGACGACCTTGCAACTTCGCCCCCGCACGCGCGGCTTTCACCTGATCACCGATGAAATTGAACAACATCTGCCCCAACTGCGTCAGATCCAATGTGGCATCGCCCATGTGTTTATCCAGCACACCTCGGCCAGCCTGACGTTGAATGAAAATGCCGATCCCACGGTGCGCCGTGATATGGAAGCCCATTTTAACCACACCGTACCAGAACGAGCGCCCTTCTACCGCCATACCGATGAAGGGAATGATGACATGCCCGCGCACATCAAAGCCTCATTGCTGGGCAGCAGTGTAAGTGTGCCGATCACGCAGGGGCGTTTTGCGCTCGGGACGTGGCAAGGGATTTATTTGGGCGAGCATCGCGATCACGGCGGAAGTCGTCGGCTGGTGGTGACCCTGCACGGGGAATGACAGACAGAAAAAAGGCGGGGCATGCCCGCCTTCTCGATGAGAAAGATTAAAAAACAATCAACGGATTAAAACGGCTGATTGATCATGACACGGAAAATACTGTCTTCACTGCCCCAGGCCATTTCGCTGCGTACCACGATCCCTTCTACCTGAAAGCGGATCGCCCCACCGGCACTCCATTTCATGTCACGGTGAAGTTCAGCCAAATCATACTCACTGGCCACGCGCCCCACATCGGCAAACACCACCCATTGCCACCACGGCACGTCATACCATTCGAACATTGGCCAGTCTTTCAATGGCTGCCAGTCGGGCAAAATCCGATACTCCAGACTGTAACTGAGTGCTGAGCGATCCACGTAGCGTCCACTGGCGAAGCTACGCAGGCGGTATAATCCCCCTAATTGCATGCCCGCATACGCCGGCGGACGACGGAACTCGGTGTCACCGTTCACGGTTTCCGTTTGATCCCAGCTGGGTGTATCACCGGTATAGACATTAAAAGCCAGCACCTGCTGATCCAAGATCTCGCCCAGTGGACCAAGGCTCCAGAACCAACTTTGGTTCAATTCCCACTTCCACCAACTTGGGCGATCATGGCTACCGGGATCGACCGATACCGAGAACTGGCTGCGGCTGCCCTCTGTCGGGTTGCGGGTGGCATTGCGGTTATCCCAATCAAAACGGGTTTCCAGCCCCCATACCGCCTCCACTTCCGTGAAACCAACCGGTGAGATATCGCCCGTTGGCAGGTTACTGAATACACGGCTTTGGTAAAAGGGACGTAACTCAACGGTACTGATCCCACTCTCCCATGGCGTATGCCCGGTGAGCTGGCGATTCGGCGTTAATGCCGCACGTACCCCTTGCGCTTTACCGGCACCCAACGGCAGCACATACCGCATCGACACGCGATACCGCGATTCACTCGCATCTGCTACAACCTTGTCTTCAACCGACGAAGCATTGCTTGTGGCGTCACCCAAGTAATAATCGAATTGCTTGAACTCAGCGGCATACAGTTCCGCCCCGAACAACCAGCGGCTGTCGAGCCCTAGGCTATAGTTATTGGCCCCTAAGTAGCCCAACCATGTGCCCTTTTCGGTCACCAAGCCCGCGCCGATCAGGGCGGCTTGCGGCTGCCCCGCCCCTTTCACGATCCCAGCCATCCCAACGGACAATCCCATGGCATCGGTTGAAAAGACAAAAGGCACCACCGCGGTATCCGGCTCCCACGAGGGCCAGCCATCCGCTTGCGCGGGCATTAAATATGAAAAAGCCGCAATAGCGATTGCGGCTTTACAAAGAGGAGTTATACGACTCAAATCCGTCTCTTTTTAATTATAAATAGGTCATGGCGACACGCGATGTCAGCTTCGTCACCAATTCATAAGCGATGGTACCAATGTGCTCAGCCACCACTTCAGCGGGTAGCCCTTCGCCCCACAAAATGGCTTCATCACCCACTTTATCGGTAGAATCTGGCCCTAAATCGACCGTCAGCATGTCCATCGACACACGCCCCGCCATTGGCACAATACGGCCGTTTACCAGTACAGGAGTACCATTAGGCGCCGTACGCGGGTAACCGTCCCCGTAACCAATCGCAATCACGCCCACTTTTGTGTCACGCTCACTGGTCCAGATCCCGCCGTAGCCCACCGCTTCGCCTTTTTTCACTTCACGCACGGCAATCAAGCTCGATGCCAAGGTCATCACCGGCTTCAGTGCAAATGCATCGGCCGAGCGATCCACTTCCACAAACGGTGACACACCGTACATGATGATCCCCGGACGGATCCATTCAAGGTGACTATCCGGCCATGCTAATACCCCGCCAGACGCCGCCAGTGAGCGCTCACCACGGCAGCCTTCGGTGAGATGCAGGAAGGTATCAATTTGATCGGTGGTAACATTGCTGCCCAGCTCATCGGCGCAGCCAAAGTGGCTCATGTAACGCAGCGGTTTAGCTACGTTCGGGCAAGCATGCAGACGGGCAACAAATTCCTCGAACTGCTCCGGACGGACGCCCAAACGGTGCATACCGGTATCGATTTTTACCCACACCACCACCGGGCCATCCAATTGCGCTTGCTCTAACGCTTCAAGCTGCTCAATGGAATGCACTACAGTATGAATATTGTTTGTGACCAGCACAGGCAGATCTTTGGCCGCATAGAAGCCTTCCAGCAATAAGATCGGTTTTACGATCCCGTCAGCACGCAAGGTGAGTGCCTCTTCGATGCGGGCAACCCCAAAACCGTCCACGTCCGGCAGGCTTCGGGCAACGAGTGCTAGGCCGTGACCATAGCCATTGGCTTTCACCACCGCCAATACTTTGCTCTGCGGCGCCTGAGCGCGGATCTGGCGAATATTGTGAGTGAGTGCCTGTGTGTTGATATACGCTGTTGCCGCCTTCATCAAAAATCCTACTGTTACTGTGCCGCGAATGTCTGTGTGTTATTCGTCATCAAAAGCCGGGCCGGCATAATTGTCGAACCGTGAAAACTGACCTTGGAACGTTAATCGTACGGTACCGATCGGACCGTTACGCTGTTTACCCAAGATAATTTCGGCAATGCCTTTCAGGGCACTGTCTTCGTGATACACCTCATCACGGTAAATGAACATGATCAAATCGGCATCCTGCTCGATCGCGCCCGATTCACGTAAGTCGGAGTTCACCGGACGTTTATCAGCACGCTGCTCCAACGATCGGTTAAGCTGCGACAGCGCCACCACCGGCACATTCAGCTCTTTGGCCAATGCTTTAAGTGAGCGCGAGATCTCGGCAATTTCCAGCGTACGGTTATCTTGATAACCCGGCACGCGCATTAATTGCAAGTAGTCGATCATGATCATGCTTAACCCGCCGTTATCGCGAGCGATACGACGCGCACGAGAACGGACTTCCGTTGGCGTTAGGCCTGAGCTGTCATCGATGTACATATTCTTCTTTTCCATCAGAATACCCATCGTCGATGAGATACGCGCCCAGTCTTCATCGTCCAACTGACCGGTACGGATCTTGGTTTGGTCAACCCGTGACAATGACGCCAACATACGCATCATGATTTGTTCGGCGGGCATTTCCAATGAGAAAATCAGTACCGGCTTTTCTTGTTCCATGGCTGCGTTTTCACACAGGTTCATGGCAAACGTGGTTTTACCCATCGACGGACGGGCGGCGACGATGATCAAGTCAGAGCCTTGCAAGCCCGCCGTTTTCTTATTCAGATCGGTAAAGCCCGTCGATACCCCAGTCACACCGTCTTGCGGTGACTGATACAAAATCTCGATACGCTCCAGCGTTTTCTCTAAGATCGTATCAACACTTTGCGGGCCTTCATTTTCGGAGGTGCGCTGCTCTGCGATAGCAAAGACTTTGCTTTCCGCCATATCCAGCAATTCTTCACTGTCACGGCCTTGCGGATCATAACCGGCATCGGCGATTTCGTTTGCGACGCTGATCATTTCTCGGATCAAAGCGCGCTCGCGGACAATCTCAGCATACGCCAGAATGTTCGCCGCCGACGGGGTGTTCTTCGCCAGTTCCGCCAGATAGGCGAAACCACCGACATCTTCCAGCTTATCTGAACGCTCAAGGTGCTCAGACAGGGTGATCAAGTCCAGCGGCTGACCGCCTTCCAGCACAGCCGCCGTGCCTTCAAAAATAATACGGTGAGGACGACTGTAGAAATCCTTGGCAACGACCTTTTCCGCGACGACATCCCACTTTTCATTATCGAGGATCAAGCCCCCGAGCACTGATTGCTCAGCCTCTAAGGAATGCGGAGCCATCTTGATCGCATCCATCTTGGTGTCTTTCGGGTAATTGGGTTTGTTTTTCTCTGCCATAGGATTTGAAGTGTCTGCCGGAAACTAAGCCGGGCATTATATACTAAGAGTCACCCTATCAATATAGGCCATCTCGCCAATCCGAATTTTCCATCTTATATTACGCCCACTTCGTCCGAGTTCCGCAACCTCGTCTCAATTGTTAACCAAAAGCTGACATAAATGGGGTAAACTGCAGCGTCCTGTTTACTCACCCCGCTGTTCAACCATGAGGAGGCTATTTGGCAAGATCCTTGCTGGCATTGTTGCTGTTTGCAAATGCATACGCCTATGCGGCTGATGACGATCAACCGACCCCGATCCCGCCACCGTGGAGTAGCGAGATTGAATTGGGCTACCAGTCATTAGGGGGGAACTCTGACTCGCAAACCCTGAACACCCGCCTCGGGCTCACTTACGTCAAAAATCAGTATCGTCAGACGGCAGAAGCCAAATACTTACTGGCGGAAAAAGACGGGGAAGAGGATAAGCGCAAGGGCCAAGTGGAGCTGCAAAGCGACATGAAGATCAATGATCGGACCTACGTCTTGGGGAACGCCAGCTATGTGGATGATCGCTACGGCCCCTACTTCATCGATTTTACCCTCGCGACCGGTTTGGGTTACCAGTTGATCCGCCGAGAAACCTTTCAGATGGAAGTGGAAGCCGGCCCCGGCTACCGTCATCAAGAACCCAACATTGATGAGATTGACGACGATGACATCATCGTTCGTGACATGGTGGACGAGCTGATCTTGCGTGGCAGTGCCAAAATGACATGGAAACCGTCCAAAGACGTCGAGTTCAATGTACGTATGACGGGCATTGCCGGTAACAGTAACAGCACGATGGAAACCGAGGTGAACCTGACGACGGCCATCAACGATCACGTGGCCATCAAACTCAGCAATACCCAAAAGCTCAATAGCTGGGTACCCGATGGACTGAAAAAGCGCGACTCCGCGATGACAATCAATTTGCTGTTCAAAATCTAATGCGCCTGCAAGGGCGCATACTATGCCTGCTCTCCGCTAAATCACAGGCAAAAAAAAACCAGCCCGAAGGCTGGTTTTTCATTTCACAATAAACGATTAAGCTTCAGCTACAACGTTTAGAGTGATTGTTGCGAATACGTCAGAGTGCAGCTGAATGCTGATCTCGAATTCGCCAGTCGTACGTAGTGCGCCTTCAGGAAGACGAACTTCGCTCTTCGCTACTTCAACGCCAGCTGCAGTGATTGCATCAGCGATGTCACGAGTACCGATAGAACCGAATAGTTTACCTTCGTCACCAGCTTTAGAAGCGATAACTACAGCTTCAAGCGCGTTTAGTTTTTCAGCGCGAGCTTCACAAGTAGCTAGTTGCTCAGCAACTTTAGCTTCTAGTTCTGCACGACGAACTTCAAACATTTCAACGTTAGCTTTAGTTGCCATAACTGCTTTACCCTGTGGGATAAGGAAGTTACGAGCGTAGCCCGCTTTAACGTTAACCTGGTCGCCTAGACCACCTAGGTTACCGATTTTATCAAGTAGAATAACTTGCATTATCTTGTCCTCTTAAACTTAATTAAACCGCTACCGATTACAGATGCTTATCTGTGTACGGTAGAAGTGCTAGGTAACGAGAACGCTTGATAGCGCGAGCTAGCTGACGCTGGTATTTAGCGCGAGTACCAGTGATACGGCTAGGTACGATTTTACCAGCTTCAGTGATGTAGTTTTTTAGAGTTGCTACGTCTTTGTAGTCAATCTCTTGAACGTCTTCTGCAGTGAAACGGCAGAATTTACGACGACGGAAGAAACGTGCCATGGGCTTATCTCCTGAACTAAATTTTTTCAATGTGGTCAGCATGCAACACTAATTTTCCCAACCCATTACGGCCGGTCTGGTAAGAAACAAAGCCCCCTACCTTAATGTGGCTGCCGACAGCTAAATCTTGAGTGAGTACTTGTTGACCTTGCCCGCTCACTACCACGTTAATGTAGCAATACACTTGCCGTGGCAGATTCGCTTCTTGCTGGTAAGAACGGTGCTCAAGCACAAAGTGACAATGAGGTATTCCTGCCAGCGACCGGCTTCGTTTGGGGTCTTTGGCGATAACGCCAGACAACTCCAGACGATTGGTCATTTAGTAATTACTCAGCTGCTGCTTCGTCTTCAGACTGTGCAGTTTCTGTACGCTCTTCACGCTTAGAAATACGCTCTTCTTTAGCCTTCATCATTGGAGATGGCTCAGTGATAGCGCCTTTAGTGCGCATGATCATGTTACGGATCACAGCATCGTTGAAGCGGAAGTTAGACTCTAGCTCGTCAATTACAGACTGCTCAGCTTCTACGTTCATAAGAACGTAATGTGCTTTGTGCAGTTTGTTGATTGGGTAAGCCATTTGACGGCGGCCCCAATCTTCTAGACGGTGAATCTGACCACCAGAATCTTTGATAGCACCAGTGTAACGCTCGATCATGCCAACAACTTGTTCGCTCTGATCTGGGTGCACCATGAATACGATTTCGTAATGACGCATGGGTTGCTCCTTACGGATTATTCAGCTTCTCGATTTGGCTCGGTCATCCAGGAGAAGCAAGGAACTAAAGAAAAATAACCGAGAATTTGGAGGCAGAATAGTATAGAGAATGGGCAATTTAAGCAAGCGAATTTTATCGCTCTGGCGAAGATATCTTGAGAAAGAAAATGGGGTGGCTATTCAGACAGATAGACGTCTGCCCCCTTATGCCTTAAGGCTTGTCGCCGTATACCACCAGCATAAAAAAACCGGTCACACACCGTTGTGTGTGACCGGTTTTATGCTTAAACCGCAAAGGTGCGGCCGTGTATTATCAGGCCATTACTGGCGCTGACGTACCGCTTCAAACAGGCAAATCCCGGTTGCAACAGACACGTTCAAGCTGGAAACAGAACCGGCCATTGGGATCTTGATCAGGTCGTCACAGGTTTCACGCGTCAAACGGCGCATGCCTTCCCCTTCAGCGCCCATCACGATAGCTAACGGCCCGGTCAGTTTGCTCTGGTAGATATCATGCGTGGCTTCACCCGCTGTACCCACCACCCACACGCCTTTGTCTTGCAACGCACGCAGCGTACGCGCCAAATTGGTCACGCGTACCAATGGCATGATTTCTGCTGCACCACAGGCCACTTTACTGGCTGTCGCATTCAGTTGGGCTGAACGATCTTTGGGTACGATCACCGCCACCGCGCCAGCGGCATCCGCATTACGCAGACATGCACCTAAGTTGTGCGGATCAGTCACGCCGTCCAACACCAACAACAATGGGTTTTCTTGGCCTGCCAGCAAATCATCGAGATTGTTCTCGTTGTACTGCTTACCAGGACGCACACGGGCAATGATGCCTTGGTGTGATGCGCCATTGACTTTGTCATCCAGCGCTTTACGACCCGCTTGCTGAATCGTGATCCCCAACATCTGTAGTTCGTTGATCACAGGCAGTAAACGGTCATCCTGACGATCTTTCAGTACAAACACTTCAATGAAACGTGATGGATCTGAAGCCAGTACGGCGTTCACGGCATGAATGCCGAAAATCATGTCATTACTCATGGATTAATTCTTCTTTGCTGCTCGTTCTTTTTTACCCGCACGCTGTTTCTTGCGGGCTTTAGTCGACTTTTTCTTGCGCTTCGGCTTCTCGCCGTCCACCACATCTTGCTTACGGCTTGCTGGCGCTTTGTCACCATCCACTTTCGGGATCGCACCGGCTTTCAGCTTCTGACGCACCGATGAACGGTTTTTCTTCGGTTTTTCATCCGACTCAGATTTCGCCGTACCACCTTCCACACGGTAGGCTTTCAGGCTTTGACGTTGCAAGCCTTCTGCCTTACGCATGCGCGGCTTTTTCTCACGGCTTTGGCCGTCACGGGCTTTGTTCTCACGCACGCGTGCGGTTTTACCGGCACCCCGTGCTTTACGGGTACTGCCCACGATATCAAAGTCAATTTGGCGATCGTTCAGGTTAATCGAGGCCACCTTCACTTTCACGGTGTCACCCAGACGGTATACCTGTCCGGAGTTGTCACCAATCAAGCGTTGACCAATCGGATCATACTGATAGTAATCATTCGCCAGGTTCGAGATGTGCACCAAGCCATCAATATTCAGCTCGTTGAGGCGCACAAAGAAACCGAAACCGGTCACATTGGCAATCACACCGTCGAACTCATCGCCAAGGTGATCTTGCATGTACTCACACTTGAGCCAGTCGGCAACATCGCGTGTTGCATCATCGGCACGGCGCTCAGTCATCGAGCATTGCTCACCCAGTGCATCCATCTCATCAAACGAATAATGGTAGCCACCGGTTGGGGTGCCGCGATCGGTATTCTCACCGGCTTGCTTTGCCACCAAGTACTTCAGCGCACGGTGCAAGGTCAAATCCGGGTAACGGCGGATCGGTGAGGTAAAGTGCGCATACTGACTCAGCGCCAAACCAAAGTGACCGATATTGTCCGCTTGGTATACCGCTTGCTTCATGGAGCGCAGCAGCATGGTTTGGATCAATTCTTTGTCCGTACGATCTTGGATCAAATGCGCCAGCGCCGCATAGTCTTTCGGTGATGGCTCTAAGCCACCCGACAGTTGCAGGCTCAACTCACCCAAGAAATCACGGAAACCCGTTAGACGCTCTTCACTCGGTGAATCATGCACGCGGTACAATGCCGGTTCTTTGGATTTTTCCACGAAACGGGCAGAGGCGATGTTGGCCAAGATCATACATTCTTCGATGATCTTGTGCGCGTCATTACGCACCGCCGGCACAATACGATCGATCTTACGATCAGCATTGAAGATGAACTGGGTTTCCACCGTTTCAAATTCAATCGCACCGCGCTCTTCACGGGCACCTTTCAGTACGCTGTACATGCTGTACAACTCTTCAAGGTGCGGCACAAGTGGGGCATAACGCTCACGCAGTGCTTCGTCACCGTCCAGCATTTTGCTGACTTTGGTGTACGTCAAACGGGCATGGGAATTCATCACCGCTTCATAGTGCTTGTAACCTGACAGGCTACCGGCTGCTGAAATGGTCATTTCACACACCATGCACAAGCGATCAACCTGTGGGTTCAGTGAACATAAGCCGTTTGACAACACTTCCGGTAGCATCGGGATCACTTGCGATGGGAAGTACACGGAGTTACCGCGCTTCACCGCTTCATTGTCCAATGCCGTACCCGGGCGTACGTAGTAACTCACGTCAGCAATGGCCACCCACAGGCGCCAGCCGCCGGATTTTTTACGCTCACAGAACACCGCATCATCAAAGTCACGGGCGTCTTCGCCATCAATCGTGACCAACGGTAAGTGACGCAAATCGACGCGGCCTTTTTTGGCCTCTTCCGGTACTTCTTCGCCAAGGCCCTGAATTTGCTTATCGACTTCAGACGGCCATTCGTGCGGAATATCATGGGTACGCAGGGCGATTTCAATTTCCATCCCCGGTGCCATGTTCTCACCCAGCACTTCCACCACTTTACCCATGGCATTGTGCTGACGCGTCGCACGCTGACCGATCTCGACCACCACCACGTTGCCCATACGGGCACCCATGCGTTGATCGTTCGGGATCACGATATCTTGTGCGATGCGGGAATCATCCGGCACCACGTAGCCCATGCCGTCTTCAACAAAGAAGCGACCGACAATCTGGCCTTCATAATGCTTCAGTACACGCACCACACGGCCTTCACGACGGCCGCGCTTATCCACACCGGCCACTTGCGCCAGAATGTAATCCCCGTGGATCACACCACGCATTTGGTGGTGAGGTAGCATCAAGTCTTCGTCTTTGGCATTCGTGCCTTCTGGGCGCAAAAAGCCAAAGCCATCACGGTGGCCAATGACATGGCCTTTAATAAGATCAAGGCGTTCAGGTAGGGCGTAGCATTGACGGCGAGTAAAAATCAGTTGACCATCGCGTTCCATCGCACGTAGGCGACGGCGTAGTCCTTCGTACTGGTCATCACCTTCGAGCTTAAGCTCGGCAAAAAGCTGATCGCGGCTGATCGGAGTGGAAAACCCACGGATCACCTCTAGCAGCATTTCTCGGCTAGGGATCGGGTTTTCATAGTTTGAAGCTTCGCGATCGCGAAAAGGGTCGACCGGTAAATCGGTAGTACCTTTTGACATAATTTGATCCAAGTTGGCGAAGTTATAACTGTAGTATATCTAGGCCATGGGTGAACAGACGGGAGCCAAATCGTACTTATCGGCCCCCCTTAGATGAAGAAGTTATTGATAGGTGCCGCTATTAATCAATCGGCTGATCCAGTAACACACGCAATGGCGGGTTATCAGCGATCAAACTGGCAAGAGAGTGTTGATCCAATTCGGCCAAAAACGCTTGGCGCGCGGAAAACAACATGCCTTTCAGGCGGCAGGCCGGGGTAATGTGGCAGAACGCTTCGCTGCAATTCACGATTTGCAAGGGCTCTATCGCCCGGACAACGTCTCCGATCACTATCTGATCAGCGGGTCTACCCAAACGGATCCCACCGTTTTTGCCGCGTACTGTCTCGACATACCCAAGTTGGCCAAGCTTATTAATGATCTTCACCATGTGGTTACGGGACACCCCGTAGACTTCTGTGACTTTGGTGATGCTCGCCAGCTCCCCTTGTGGCAGGGTCGCGAGGTAAATCAGGGCACGCAGGCCGTAATCGGTAAAACTTGTCAGCTGCACAATAACTCCTCCTGGTGGCATTTTAATCTGGATATTGACTAAAAGATACAGATAAGATACAAGTTATAACATGCATTATAAATACAACAATAGTCAGGAAACACCATGCTCAGCCCAGAAACGATCACCATTATAAAAGCCACGACGCCGGCCGTTGCACAAACCGGCCCCGCCCTTACCGCGCATTTCTACGAGCGTATGTTTCACCATAACCCTGAGCTCAAAGATATTTTCAACATGAGCAACCAGCGCAATGGGGATCAACGTGAAGCGTTATTCAACGCCATTTGCGCATATGCGACTCACATTGACAACCTTGCTGCACTGTTACCGGCCGTTGAAAAAATTGCTCACAAACACACCAGCTTTCTGATCACCGCCGAGCAATACGCCATTGTCGGTCAGCACCTGCTCGCCACCATAGATGAGCTGCTTTCTCCTGGCCAGGAGGTATTGGATGCGTGGGGAGAAGCCTATGGCATATTGGCTGACATTTTCATTCGACGCGAAGCCGACATTTATGCCGATAACGCCGCGCAATCGGGCGGCTGGCAAGGCTTACGCTCCTTTGTCGTGAGTGAGAAAACCAAGGAAAGTGCGGTGATCACCCGCTTTACCCTGACTCCGAGTGATGGCGGTCACGTCGCCCCCTTCAAACCGGGTCAATATCTCGGGGTATACCTCAAGCCAGAGGCGTTTGAGCATCAGGAGATCCGCCAGTACAGTTGCGCATCGGCGCCCCAAGGTGATCATTACCGCATTGCCGTCAAACAGGAAGATGGCGGCCGCGTATCCACCCACCTCCACCAGCACGTACAAGAGGGTGATGTGCTGCATCTCGTGCCACCTGCGGGTGACTTTTTCTTGGATGTTACACCCACCACGCCTGTTGCGCTGATCTCCGCCGGCGTCGGCCTGACACCCACCCTGTCGATGTTAGAAAGTTTGACCGCCCATCAAGCACCAGTACATTGGTTACATGCGGCGGAAGACGGCGCTCACCATGCGTTTCGCGAGCACGTTTCAGGCCTGGCAGACACGCATGATCACCTGAGTGCCCATACTTGGTATCGCACGCCATTGGCCAGCGATACCCTTGGCACCGATTATCAATTCGACGGCATGATGGATTTGAGCGCTGTCGCCTCTCTACTTAATACGCCTGACATGCAGTATTACTTCTGTGGTCCCGTCGGCTTCATGCAGTCTGTTGCCCAGCAATTGCTGACGATGGGGGTACAAGAAAGCCAACTGCACTATGAGTGCTTTGGCCCGCACAAGGTGCTGTAATCCCCCATTCATCCGATGATAACGCCCACCATAAACGCAAAAGAGAAGCCCATTGGCTTCTCTTTTCAGTGTGAGTGGTAGCGGACATCGCAAGGGTGATTACCAGAAGAGATCACGTCGCTTAGCACGTGCGATCACATTGGCTGGCATGCGGTTTTCGAGCCCTTGTCGTAAACGCGCAATCTTCACATGGGTGCGCTGATTGCCCGTCACCGTGTGATAAAGCCAGCGGTAAGCATCCTCGAAATCCAACGGACTGCCGTGATCACGCAACAGCAGCTCAGCCAATTGAATACGGGCATTCACGTTACCCATGGCAGCGGCTTCACGCAAATACGGGATAGCACGCTCTTGATCTTGCTGGACCAGTGTGCCCCGTGCGTAATAACGCCCAAGTTGTTCCAATGCCGCCGGTGAGCCTTGTTGTGCCGCTAACTGCATGTAGTAAACGCCCAACTCCACATCACGGGTAACACACACGCCCCAAGCCAGCATATCCCCATACAAAAACTGATACGACGGCGATTCCACCCGTATGGCACGGGCTTCAATGTCTTGCACTAACTGGCAATCATCCGCCTTCACCTGCTGCAGGTGGGTATTATTCTCAAACATGCGGGTCAGTGCATTATCGGTATACACAGGCACCGCCTCACCCACCGTTTCCAAGGCGAAAACAGGGGAAGCCGCGAACAAGGTCAACGCGAGTAATACAGGACGCAACAACATGAGCATTCTCTCTGGGGATGTGTGCTTTATATCGGCGCTGGCCCCTACAACTTTAGCGAAAATCCCCTCCTGTGTTTTCACGGCGACACGCACAGGAAAACATTTATACCGATATAAAAAAAGCCAACCCGAAGGCTGGCTTTTCATTTCATCAGCATGACAAGCGTCAGGCATTATTCACCGTATGGGTGAACCTTGATGATAGTTTCGTTACGGTCAGGACCTGTCGAAATGATATCGATTGGCACACCGGTTAGCGCTTCAATACGTGCGATGTAATCCAACGCCGCTTGTGGTAGTTGATCCAGAGATGTGACACCTACGGTGTTCTCAGACCAGCCCGGCATTGTTTCGTAAATCAGCTCTAGGTTCTCGTAAGCATCTGCCGCCATTGGTGATACTTCTAGAAGCTCACCTGATTGCGTTTTGTAGCCTGTGCAGATTTTCAGCTCTTTAAGACCGTCAAGTACGTCTAGTTTAGTTAGACAGAAACCTGAGATAGAGTTGATCTGTACCGCACGGCGCATTGCCACTGCATCGAACCAACCGGTACGACGTAGACGACCTGTTGTTGCACCAAACTCGTGGCCAACAGTACCCAGGTGCTTACCAACAGGATCTTGTTTATCTAGACCGTCGTATAGCTCAGTCGGGAACGGACCTGCACCTACACGTGTGCAGTATGCTTTCGCGATACCCAGGATGTAACCTAGGTGACGAGGACCGAAACCAGAACCTGCTGCAACGCCACCCGCGGTGGTGTTAGAAGAGGTTACGTACGGGTAAGTACCGTGGTCGATATCAAGTAGGGTACCTTGTGCACCTTCGAACATGATCTTGTCGCCACGTAGACGCGCATCATCAAGTTCTTTGGTCACATCGATAACCATTGCAGTCAGTACGTCAGCTTGTGCCATGACGTTTTCTAGCACTTCTTCGTAGCTAACAGGCTCAGCATTGTAGTAATGCTCTAGCTGGAAGTTGTGGTAAGCCATCACTTCTTTTAGCTTTTCAGCAAAAGCGGCTTTGTCGAATAGATCGCCAACACGTAGGCCACGGCGTGCTACTTTATCTTCGTAAGCAGGACCGATGCCACGACCCGTCGTACCGATCGCTTTCTTACCGCGAGCGATTTCACGCGCTTGGTCAAGCGCAACGTGGTAAGGCAGAATAAGTGGACAAGCTTCTGACAGGAACAGACGTTCACGAACTGGGATACCACGTGCTTCCAGTGGGCCCATTTCTTTCATCAGCGCGTCTGGAGAAAGTACAACACCGTTACCGATGATACATTTAACGTTGTCACGTAGGATACCTGATGGGATCAAGTGAAGGACAGTTTTCTCACCGTCAATGACAAGAGTGTGACCCGCATTGTGGCCACCTTGGTAGCGCACTACATACTTTGCATCTTCAGTCAAAAGATCAACGATCTTACCTTTACCTTCGTCACCCCATTGGGTGCCAAGAACGACTACATTATTTGCCATCTTTCTTCGTCTATCAGTAGTTAAAAAAGGATTCTAGCACCTTTACCCGTTACCTTGCAGTCATTTTTTGACCATGACGGCGTTTTCGCAAGGAACACGGTCACGCTTAGGTGCCAGCGCGATTTACATACTAGTGTACATCATATAAGCGATAACACTGCCGGCCACGACCAGACATCCGCCAATGCGACGCAGGTTATTGTCATCTTGCTGGCTCAGTTGACTGACCATCTCACGCCATCCTTTCGGCGCTAACAGTGGGCCAAGCCCTTCAAACACCAAGACCAACCCCAGTGCCATCCATATTGCCTTATCCATCGTGCGGTTCCCCTTTACATCCCCGTCAGATCATCACCGCGCAGTATACCGCAATGTACAGAAGCCACAGGTGTACTTCTATGTTGAACCAGGAATGGGCGCAAACAGCCACACAACAGGCAAAAAAAAAGCAAGACCGAAGTCTTGCTTTTTATCTGTCACAACGTCTCTGTCACAACACAATGATCAGTTGCCGTTGGCATCTTTCATGTATTTGAAGAATTCCGTATTCGGGTCAATAACCAGAATGTCATTCTTCGACTTGAAGCTGTTTTCGTACGCTTGCAATGAACGCATGAAGTTGTAGAAATCCGGATTCTTACCGTATGTTGCTGAGTAGATTTCAGCCGCATCTGCTTCCGCACCACCGCGGATCACCAAGGATTCACGGTTTGCTGTCGATAGAATCTCAGTCACCGCAAAGTCAGCTTCTGCACGCAATACTTCGGCTTTTTCACGGCCTTGTGAGCGGTGCTTACGCGCAACCGATTCACGTTCAGCACGCATACGCTGGTAAATCGACTCACTGATCTCTTCAGGTAGGTTGATTTTCTTAATACGGAAATCAACCACTTCCACACCCAAATCGTCCATTACGCCGATTTTGATATCAGCAAGCACGTTTGCCATGATTTGGTCACGCTGACCTTCTACAACCTTGCTCACCGGCTTCTCTGCATCAGCAAGGATAGACGCAACGTCATCACTCAATGCTGGTGAGATTTCGGCTGGTGCAGTCGTCGTAGACGCCGCATCATCAGCACTTTCGTCTGCTTTCTTACGTTCAGGACCTGAAACAATCTGCTTGATTTCACGCAAACCGATTTCAGCACGTAGGCTATCGACCACTTTACGCTTCATCAACCCTTCTGCGGTTGACGCGTCATTACTCGTACTTTGGTAATACTTGTCAAAATCTTTAATACGCCACTTTACGTAGGTATCAATGATCACGTCTTTTTTCTCAGACGTCACAAAACGGTCAGCTTGATCATCCATGGTCTGAATACGCGCATCGAACAAACGCGCCGTATCAAACACTGGCAGTTTAAAATGCAAACCCGGCTCGTACACACGTACAACATTGGAGTCCGCATCTTTTAAGGCACTGCTGAAACGTAGCACGATCGCGCGCTCACCTTCTCGTACCACAAACATGGACATCAACAATGTCGCCACACACACCACAAGCACAGGGACCATTAACTTACGCATAATTAATATCTCCCTTGACGGCCAGTGTCAGGACGCGGTGACGTCGTACTCACTGGAGCGGGTTTCACTTTTTCCAATTCAATACCGTAGTTACCGGTCTTGCTCTGTGGCTGACTGCCTTTCTGCTCAGGATTGATCAGCTTATCCAATGGCAGGTACAGCAGGTTACCGCTTGATGATGAGTCCACCATCACTTTGCTGGTGTTGCTGTAAACGCGTTCCATCGTCTCAAGGTACAGACGATCGCGCGTGACTTCTTCTGCTGCCAAGTATTCCGGTAACAGCTTTTCAAACTGTGCCACCTGACCTTGTGCATCGTTAACCACACGCTTGGCGTAACCTTTCGCATCGTTGATCACACGTTCTGCACGACCCGTTGCTTTCGGCAAGACATCATTTCGGTAAGCTTCCGCTTCACGTAAATAACGCACTTCATCTTCGCGAGAAGCAATAACGTCATCAAAGGCATCTTTCACTTGCTCAGGCGGACGTGCCGACTGGAAGTTCACATCGACAACCAACAGACCCATGTCGTAGTTGGCGATGATTGCGTCAATCGCTTCCTGCGTATAGGTACGGATTTCCTGACGACCCGTGGTCAGCGCCTGATCCATGGTGGAGTCACCAATCACGGCACGCAACGCGGAATCGGTCGCCTGACGCAGACTGTTATCTGCATTGGTCACGCTGTACAAGTATTTTTCTGGTTCCGCCACACGGTACTGGACGTCCATTTCAACTTGAACCACGTTTTCGTCTTTGGTCAGCATCAAACCCGAACTGCTTAGCGAGCGAATCGCTTGCACATTCACAGGCGTGACTTGATCAATAAACGTTGCTTTCCAGTTCAAACCCGGCATCACGGTATCGTGGTATTGACCGAAACGCAGCACGACACCACGCTCAGCTTCCCCGATGGTGTAGAAACCGGAGACACCCCATACCGCAGCAGCTAAGACTGCAACTACCCCTAAACCTGCAGCACTGCCGCCGGTTGAAGGCCCTTTTTTGTTACCAAATACGCCACCGAATTTACGACTCAGTTTTGAGAACACTTCATCGAGGTCAGGTGGACCTTGTTCACGACCACCGCGATTATCATTACCCCAAGGGTCTTTATCACGGCCACCGTTGTTTCCAGGCTCATTCCACGCCATTATAGAACTCCATCAACATGATATGACGACAGTTTTTCTTTTACTTTAGCAGCCCATTAAGCAACGATAAAGTCATCTAACGAAGTGCTTTCTCTTTTTTGTAACCGAGACCACTCTGCCAATGGCAAACGAATATCGATTTTGAGATTACCGTCCGGGTCATATTCTTCCTGAACAATACAGCCCAACTGGTAAAATTTACTGCGATAGCGGCCAATATACTGTGGCGGCAAGCACAATGTGTGTTTTACCATGGTGCCCGATAGGCACTCAGTTAATGCGTCAAACAGCAGGTCAATGCCCTGCCCTTCCATCGCAGAAACCCATACCCGACGAGGCACACCCTCATCATCTCTTTCAATACGCGGTGTCGCACCGTCTAGATTATCGATCTTATTCATGACCAATAATGTCGGTACGTCGTTGGCTTCGATCTCTTCCAGTACGCCCTCTACCGCGTCGATGTTTTCACGAAAACGATCGTCGCTGGCATCCACCACGTGCAACAGCAAGGTGGCTTCTTGGGTTTCTTTTAACGTCGCCTTAAACGCCGCCACCAAATCATGGGGCAAGTGACGAATAAAGCCCACGGTGTCCGCCAAAATAGCCGTACCGACATCCGCGACATCAATTTTACGTAAGGTTGGATCCAAGGTCGCAAACAGCTGATCGGCGGCATACACCCCGGCATCGGTCACACGGTTAAACAGGGTTGATTTACCGGCATTGGTGTAACCCACCAGCGAAATCGTTGGGATTTCAGCACGGTTACGGGCACGGCGGCCCTGATCGCGCTGTTTCGCTACTTTCTCAAGGCGACGCAAAATCGTCTTGATCCGATCACGTAACAAACGGCGGTCCGTTTCTAACTGGGTTTCACCTGGGCCACGCAAACCGATCCCGCCTTTTTGACGCTCAAGGTGCGTCCAACCGCGGATCAATCGAGTGGAAATATGACGCAACTGGGCCAACTCAACCTGCAGCTTACCCTCGTGGGTACGTGCTCGCTGGGCAAAGATGTCCAAGATCAGGCCGGTGCGATCAAGCACACGGCATTTGCAAATTTGCTCCAGATTTCGCTCTTGCGCTGGAGAAAGAGAATGGTTAAATATGACAATATCGGCGTCTAACGCCCGCACTGTTTCGGCAATTTCCTGTGCCTTACCTTCGCCCACGTAATACTTAGGGTGGGGAGTTTTACGACTACCGGTCACAACCTGTAGCGCATTCACTCCCGCCGAGGAGACCAGCATTTCAAACTCGCTGAGATCTTCCCACTCCCCTTCTTGCGTGAAGTTGATATGAACAAGAATTGCCTGCTCACCGGATTCATAACGGTCAAACAAGCAATCAACTCCTTAACGAAGAATTATTATTCTTCGGTTTTTTCCTGAGAACGTTCACCCGTCGCTGGACGATCACCGGCATGGTGATGGTTGACCGGGCGAGCGGGTACCACTGTAGAGATCGCGTGCTTGTACACCATCTGGTTAACGGTATTTTTCAGGAGGATCACAAACTGATCAAATGATTCGATCTGACCTTGTAGCTTGATGCCGTTTACAAGGTAGATAGATACTGGGATTCTTTCGCGACGCAAAGCGTTCAAAAATGGGTCTTGCAGAGATTGCCCCTTAGCCATTATTTCTTTTCCTTATTTGTTTGTAGTTGTAGTTAGCAACGAACAACATTAAAAATATGCAAAACAGTAGTGAGTATACACACGATTCAAAGGTCACATCTAACCGAATTGATGACCGTTTGTAACGCTAAGTCCCCATCACTGCTATCTAACCACGTCAGATCTTTCCAGCTTCTCAGCCAGGTAATTTGACGCTTCGCCAATTGACGGGTGGCGCAGACACCACGGAAAACCGCTTCATCCAACGAACACGCCCCGTCCAAATACTCCCACATCTGGCGATAACCAACACAACGTATCGAAGGGAGATCGGGGTAAAGATCCCCGCGCTCATACAAAGCACGAACTTCCTGTTCAAAACCTGCTTCGATCATTTTTTCAAAACGTTGCTCGATCCGCTGATGCAGTACAACCCTGTCCTTGGGTGTTATTGCAAATTGGTGGACCTTGTATGGCAAGGCCTCACCTTGGATTTTCGTTAATTCCGTTAAAGTGTTACCCGAAATACGAAAAACTTCCAATGCACGAGATAATCGCTGAGGGTCATTTGGGTGGATTCGAGCGCCGGCAACCGGATCAATCCTGACCAACTCTTCATGCATAGCCAACCAACCCTTTTCTGCCGCTTCTTGCTCAATCTGAGCGCGAATCGCCGGATCGGCGGCAGGCAATGGTGACAAACCTTCCAATAATGCTTTGTAGTACAACATGGTACCACCAACCAGTAAAGGAATTCGCCCTGCTGCCACTATATCAGCCATTTCTTTCAGTGCATCAGCACGAAAGTCCGCAGCTGAATAACTTTGCGCTGGATCACGAATATCGATCAAGCGATGCGGCGCAAGTGCCAACTCACGAGCATCTGGCTTCGCCGTACCAATGTCCATTCCTTTATAGATAAGGGCGGAGTCGACACTTATCAACTCCACAGGCAGTTGTTGGCGTAAACGAATGGCAAGATCAGTTTTGCCCGATGCGGTCGGCCCCATCAAAAAAATGGCCGGCGGTAGTGACTTAGTCATAGTTAAACGCTTCTATCGCTGCGCGCAGATCAACCGGGCGCAACAAATTAGGATAATAAAGTTCAAGTTCGGTGCCCCAGTGCTGTTCCAGCTCTGTGACCAGCCCAATGGCCTGCGACAAGCTAAAGGCCGCTGGCGCCATGACGAGTTGGTCAATCAACCAGTCCAATAACTTTTCCCAGCCTTGCTCGGCTTCATCGTCGGCCACAGAGGCCAAATACGCCAACAGGGCGGGGATCAATTTTTGCAGGTTTTGTTGTCGCAACGGTTGGCTGACAGACAGGATCACCAAACTGTGTTTGTTTTTCGCTTTGAGTTGAATGCCCAACTGTTTGAGCAATAACGCATGTTGTTCTGCACAGTCTATCATATTCGACTCAACAGGCACGGCATGCGGGATCAACAACGGCTGTGGCTTCAACCCTTCGTATTGCGCCTGACGCAATTGTGCCTTGACCACTAAGCGCTGTGCCAGTGGCAGGGCTAACAATGCAAGCCCTTCATCGCGACTGAGCAGCAAATACTGTTGCTCCACCAACGACAACGCCTTGCCCAGTCCAATACCGTTACTGCCACCCAGTACCTCTTGTCGGCGCGGTACAGAAGCGGGCACCGATGCGGGAGAGAATGATCCTGACGGCACTGGCGACGGCGGCGTCGTTTGCAGTAATCGCTGATACGCTGCGATCTCTTCCGGTGTTGGCCCGTCTTCAGGTCCACGTGCCGCACTCTGGCTCGTCCCCTTGCTCACATTCTGCCCAGAAGGGCGCGGTGTGTTTGTCGGTATCGGCAGCGTGGTTGACGTCGAAGACGACGAAGAGAAAGAGGATGACATAGGTGACGTAGATGACGTAGGTGACGGCGATGCATCACGCCATGAACGTTCTCGTGACGGAGTCTGAGACGAACCGCCACCCGCACCAGAGGAACGTGCGGTGGCCTCACCCAACCATGTCTGACTCGGTGCCTGATTCGGGTAGGCCGGTGTACGCGCAATGGCCTGTAAGGCTGCATGCGGCTCGGCGACGGTTTGCGCCGGCGTGCGGGATTGCGCATACATCGCCGAATCCGCGTGTTCGTGAGCGCCCCCTTCCGACGCAGAAACACCTTGATGCACCGGTGACGGATGCGCCTGCGCACTCGCACGAGGCGCTGGGATATGGTGGGCGAGCTCGTCATGTGAGCCTTCAATCAAGGCGCTTTGCAGGCCCTGACAGATAAAATCATGCACCAGCCGCGCCTGATGGAAACGCACTTCATGTTTGGCAGGGTGCACATTGACATCCACTTGGTGCGGATCAACCTCAATGAACAACACATACGCGGCATATTGTTCGGGCGCCAGACTGGTTTCATACGCTTGACGGATCGCATGGTTAATCAGCTTGTCTTTCATCATGCGCCCGTTCACGTAACAATATTGAATATCGTTCTGTGCGCGTGCGCCCTGAGGAGTACAAAGCCAACCGGTCAGCTTCAAATCGCCATGGGCCAATTCCACCGCCAGCGCATGATCCAAAAACGGGTTACCGCATACCGCGGCTAACCGACGCTCTTTTTGAATCTGGGTACTGGCCGCACGGTACTGGCGCACCATTTTACCGTTATGACGCAAATTGATGGTCACATCCATACGGCTCAAGGCGATCCGTTTGAGTAACTCATCAATATGAGAAAATTCGGTTTTCTCGGTACGCAAGAATTTGCGTCGAGCGGGCGTGTTGAAAAACAGATCCAACACTTCCAACGTACTGCCGACCGGGTGTGCTGCTGGCTTGAGCTGCACCTCCATGTCGCGCCCTTCGGCATACGCCGCCCATGCTTGTTCTTGGTCTGCCGTGCGAGAGGTTAAGGTCAGGCGGGAGACCGAGCTAATACTGGCCAAGGCCTCGCCACGAAAGCCGAGGCTCACAATGGCTTCCAGATCATCCAGCGTGGCGATCTTGGACGTCGCATGGCGACTCAACGCCAAGCCGAGCTCGTCTTTCGGGATCCCTTTACCGTTATCCCGAATACGGATGGTTCGGCTGCCGCCTTTATCGATATCAATATCGATACGGGTGGCACCGGCATCCAAACTGTTTTCGACCAGCTCTTTCACTACCGAAGCGGGACGCTCCACCACTTCGCCGGCCGCAATTTGGTTTGCCAGCCGAGCCGGTAAGATCTGAATAGGCATATATTAACTACTTGGTATGGTCAGTTTCTGGCCAACGGCCAATTCATCGGAACGCAGCTTATTGGCACGACGTAAACTGTCGATCGTCACACCATAATGGGCAGCAATTTTGCCAAGGAATTCCCCCCGCTTCACCGTATGTTTCACCGTGCGGCGCTGGCTCACATCAATCTTCAATTTCTGCCCAACGGCCAGTTCGTCCGATCGTAAACGGTTTGCATTGCGAATACTGGACAGTGATACGCCGTATTGATTGGCGATCTTACCCAAAAATTCCCCACGCTTGACGGTGTGCGTCACCGTCTTCTTCACGGGCGCTTTGTGCGCCGTTGAACGCGATGAAGACGTACTGCTCTTTTGCGCCGTACTTGAAGTATGGCTGACCGCCGGTGCTTTACCCGGGATCATCAATACTTGTCCCACACGCACCGTATTGGATGTCAGATTATTTGTGGTTTTGATCGCCGCCACCGTGGTGCCGTATTTGTTGGCAATCACGCTTAATGACTGCCCACGAGCGACCGTGTGCTTCTTGCTTTGATGGCGCGAAGCAAACAAGGTGCCTTCAGGCGGTTTCGCATTAAAATACGCAAGAATGCCACGGTACACCGCATCCGCCAGTTTATTCTGATGGCTGGTCGCATTCAGCAAACGCTCTTCCGTCGGGTTGGTGATAAAGCCGGTTTCCACCAGGAGAGATGGAATATCCGGTGACTTCAACACCGCCAGACTGGCGTGCGCCGGTTTGCTCTTGTGCAGCGTGGTCACACCTTTCAGCTCTTTCAACACGCGAGACGCAACGTCATAGCCTTCTTTTTGTGAATGGCTAAACTGCAAGTCCAACACGGCCATGCTCAGATACTGATCTTCATTGTCGCCGGACAGCACATCGCCACCGCCTAACAATTCCGATTGCTTCTCATGTTGCTCCAGCCAGCGACCAATCTCGGTATTGGCACGGCGGGTATTCAATACCCAGACCGATGCCCCGCGGGGTTTCGGCGAGGTGAAACCATCCGCATGGATCGAAACCAACAAATGCGCCTTGTTCTTACGGGCAATGTCCGAACGCTTATTGAGGTTCACAAAGTAATCCCCTTGACGCGTCAGCACCGCTTTCATTCCTGGTGTCGCATTGATCCGGGCCATCACTTTCTTGGAGATGGTCAGGGTCACGTTTTTCTCGTACTTACGGCTTGGCCCTATCGAGCCGGGATCTTCCCCGCCATGCCCGGGATCAATGGCAACAATGATGTCTTCATTGCCATACGGCAGGATCGCTTTCGCGTTCGCGACCGATTGACTTACCGTGGGCGTTGTCGCTTTTTTCACGGGCGCCGCTTTTTTATGCGGCAAATCCAGCACCAAGCGGTGGCTGTAATGGCCATCCGGCGTCGGTGAAAGGGTAAAAAGTTTCGGTGTCGTCCCGGTCTTAATTTCAAATACCAAACGGTAGGTGCCTTTTTCCGGCGCCCCACTGCTACGGATTGTCTTCAATACTGCGCTGTCCTTCACTGCGACCGGCAGTTTGGTTTTCAACGACGTATCTTTCAAATCAAGGACCAGCCGATCAGGCTTGGTCAGCGTAAAATAGCTGAACTCCGCCTTCTCTTGCATATCGAGCACCACGCGGGTTTCATCTGGCGCTGGCCACGCACGGATACCACGTAGTTCATTGGCCATGGCCAATGAACTAAAAAGTCCCGCACTGATGATTACTGCATGAAAAAAAGTCCGTAAAGACATCCTATCAACACAACTCCAAACGTTTAATCAATTCACAGCCATACGCATTGTTCGCGGTAATGGTCGCCTTTCGCTGCTCGCCATCGTAGCGCAGATCCAGCTCAAGATCGGGCTGAGGCAATAAGCCGGCCCCTTTTTCAGGCCACTCCACCAAACAAATCGCATCATCAGAAAAGTAGTCTCGGATCCCCATGAACTCCAGCTCTTCGGGATCGGCCAAGCGGTAAAGATCAAAATGATACACGTGCCACGTGGTGAGCGCATACGGCTCAACCAAGGTGTACGTCGGGCTTTTCACATTCCCGTTATGACCCAGCGAACGAATAAAGCCACGACTGAATGTGGTTTTACCCGCGCCCAAGTCACCATGAAGATAAATCGTGGTCTGCTGTGTACAAGCATGGGCCAATGTGGCGCCCAGCGCGACCGTCGCCTGCTCATCGGCAAGCTGCATTTCAAATGTTTGCATTCTCGTTATTATCGTCGATTAACTAATTGTCGAATGGAAGGGAATAGATCACTGGCAAGCATACCACGCTCGCCGTCTCTGGCGCAGTGGTCTGCTGCAGTACTGTGGATCCACACCCCGCATTTTGCGGCCTCTGATAAGCCTAATCCCTGCCCCAGCAAGGCGCCTATGATACCAGAGAGCACATCCCCCATCCCGCCTGTTGCCATGCCGGGATTGCCCGCGGTACACACCCAGCATTGCTGGCCGTCATCAACCAGCGTGCCCGCGCCTTTTAGCACAACCACCCCGCCGTATTGCTTTTGCAATGTTCGTGCCGCCACAAAGCGATCACGTTCAACGTCTGCCACGCTGCACTGCAGCAACCGGGCCGCTTCACCAGGATGGGGGGTTATTATACGGTTATTCTTATAGTCTGGCGTACCGGCCAATAAGTTCAATCCATCGGCATCAAGCACCATGGGTTTTTCTGTCACCGCTAACGCGTGATACAGCGTCTGACTCCATGCGGTCTGACCTAACCCCGGCCCCAGTACCAAGACATCCGCCCACGCCATACGCTGCGCGCACTGTGCACGGTCACCTTGCCAACCTAATGCCATTATTTCAGGGATCGCAGCGATCATTGCCAGTGCATTGTCAGAGTGTGTGAACACCGCCGTTAATCCGGCGCCAGTTCGGGCCGCGGCCTGCGCCGCCAAACGGATCGCACCGGCATAGCCATGATCCCCGCCAGCCAGCAGGATCCTGCCATGATCCCCTTTATGGGCGGTGCGGCGGCGAACCGGCAAATCACGATCAATGTCCGCCGGCGTGATCACTTGCGCTGAACTCGCACAATGCTGTTCAAACGCCTCCGCCACCGCCAGCCCCGCAAAAACTAACTGGCCAACATAATCCGCGGCTTGTCCGGTCAACAAGCCTTGTTTTCGGCCAATAAACGTCACGGTCTGCGCCGCTATTATCGCCAGATCTGTTCTCTCAGGTTCATCCAGCGCAACCGATGCAAGTCCACGCCCAGTGTCGGCACACAAGCCAGAAGGCACATCCACCGCAATCACGGGGCGTGCCGCGTCATTGATCTGCGCAATGAGCGCCGCGGCTTCCGGCCGTACCGCACCGACTAAACCGGTGCCGAGCAACGCATCCACCACCACATCCACAGCGACGGGAAACGCTTCACTCGGTGACGACACCACGCCGCCCACAGCTAACCACGCCTGATAAGCACGCGCGGCATCGCCCACCAACCGCTCAGGATCGCCACAATGCCACACTGAAACGGTATAACCCGCTTGTTGAGCAAGACGGGCAACGACATACCCATCCCCGCCATTATTGCCACCGCCACAACAGACAAATACATGCTGCGCTGACGGGTAATGGCGCGCTAAACAATCAAACACTGCCGCGCCCGCCCGCTCCATGAGTGTGTACATCTCCAGCCCAAGCCGCTGGGCGATCTGACGCTCCCCCGTCCGCACTTGTGCGGCAGAATACAGGCGTACCGGTTTGTCTTCCTTGGCGATATTCTTATCGTCGTGCATGGCCCCTCCTTGTCTTTTCATCAGCACTCACGGATTGCCGTCACACCGGCGATCGTGACCCGTGACATTTTCATCCCCATACCTATACCCTCGCCCTTGGCACAAGGCAATCATCCCGCGCGATCCCACCACGATCACCCCAGCAGGATCCGCGTAATTCGGCCTCAACATCTCACTTGAGTGTGGTACACTTCCGCCCCCAATTCATCAGGTGCTTTTCCGTATGACCCTCGACTACCGCGCGCTAAGCCAACAAATCAAGCTATGGGGCCAAGAACTGGGCTTCCAACAGGTTGGGATCAGCGATATCGATCTCCATCAGCATGAAGCGCAACTGCAACGGTGGCTCGATGCCGGGTACCACGGCGAGATGGATTGGATGGCACGCCACGGCATGATGCGTGCGCGCCCTGCGGAATTACACCCCGGCACCGTGCGCGTGATCAGTGTTCGCATGGATTACCTGCCGCCAGAGGCGGGATTTGCCCAGAGCCTGCGCCAACCCGATACGGCCTATATCAGCCGCTATTCATTGGGGCGTGACTACCACAAGCTGATCCGCAACCGCTTAAAGCAGCTTGGGCAACGTATTGAACAAGCAGTGGGGCCCTTCGGCTACCGTCCTTTTGTCGATTCCGCTCCAATCTTAGAGCGCCCCTTGGCAGAAAAGGCCGGTTTAGGCTGGACAGGTAAGCACTCACTGATCCTCAGCCCGCAAGCCGGGTCATGGTTTTTCCTGGGGGAGCTACTGATTGACCTGCCTTTGCCCGTGGATGAACCCATCGACAATCAGTGCGGAAAATGTGTGGCCTGCATGACAAGTTGCCCGACCGGCGCGATTGTCGAAGAGGGCGTGATCGATGCACGCCGCTGCATTTCCTACTTAACCATTGAGTTTGATGGGGTGATCCCCGAAGCATTTCGCAAGCCTATCGGCAACCGAATTTATGGTTGTGATGATTGTCAGCTTGTCTGCCCATACAACCGCTTTGCCGAACTGACGCAAGAGTCCGATTACCATTGCCGTGACACATTGGCTCAGCAATCGCTGATCACCTTGTTTCAATGGGATGAAGCGCAGTTTTTGAAACACACGGAAGGCTCCGCCATTCGCCGTATTGGCCACGTACAATGGCTGCGCAACCTCAGTATTGCGATGGGTAATGCGCCGTACGACGAACACATTGTCAGCGCCCTTGAGCAACGCTTGGGTGAGCATGAATTACTCGATATCCATCTACACTGGGCACTGGCGCAACAAGTCGCTCACCGCGACGCCAATGCCATCACGGTCTTACCTTCCAATACACAGCGACTGATCCGCATTGTCGAGAAAGGTCTCCCGCGTGATGCCTGATCAGGCAGCGTTATCCCGTTGACTATGCTGTAACGTTATTACTAAAGAATGAGAGCTAAATCAGGCTTAGACGCAAATGTGGAAAACATTTTCACATTTGCCGTTTTATACGCAGATGAAAATATTAAACACAGGTCAAAATAGTGGTAGGAAAAAAAGTTATTCAAAGCAGGATGATGTGGATTTTGTTGTAGATATCTATTGAACAGATACCATTAAAAACAACAAAAACATAGACTTAAAGTGTTGATAAAATATCAACAGCTTTTAATTTTCATGAGGATAAAAAGATAAGTACAGACTTGTTCACACGGTCTCGGCACACGTAATTAACGGACTTACCCACAACTTAATTTTGTGGATAACTCTGTGTACGATCTTATTGTTTTTTCACCCAAAGCAGCGTCAACCCAAGTGGAATAAGGGCTTTCAGCTCAGAGAGATAGGAATAAGTTACGCAGATACGATTTACCGCTCCCTGTTGGCAATGTTTCCATTACCTGTATCAACAAAACAAAAGAGCGTATACCGTCATAAAGACACCACAAGTGACTGTGGATTACAGAGCATCATGATTTATAGAGATAACGACAAACAGCCAATGAAGGCCGTTGGTATAAATCATAGATGATGTTAAGGAAGCTGATGCTTCTAAGATTTCCACAATTTCAATCATGGAATATCGGGGCAATACACAAAGTTACCGTTTGTCGAATAACCTAGAAATATTGCAATTGAACTAATACTTCACAGTAGTAGCTTTGCCGACCGTCTGCAGACTGCAGCGGTAGCAGAAATTGGAGCGACACACGAGGTTCGAACTCGTGACCTCAACCTTGGCAAGGTTGCGCTCTACCAACTGAGCTAGTGTCGCATTTCTCTTAACGAGAATTGGTTGCGGGGGCCGGATTTGAACCAACGACCTTCGGGTTATGAGCCCGACGAGCTACCAAACTGCTCCACCCCGCGTCCGTATTGTGTCACCGTTAAAGCACCGTGAGAACTATTTGCTTATCGCTTAACGCAATAGGCAGAATTTGGAGCGACACACGAGGTTCGAACTCGTGACCTCAACCTTGGCAAGGTTGCGCTCTACCAACTGAGCTAGTGTCGCATATTCTCTTAACGAGAATTGGTTGCGGGGGCCGGATTTGAACCAACGACCTTCGGGTTATGAGCCCGACGAGCTACCAAACTGCTCCACCCCGCGTCCGTATTGTGTCACCGTTAAAGCACCGTGAGAACTATTTGCTTATCGCTTAACGCAATAGGCAGAATTTGGAGCGACACACGAGGTTCGAACTCGTGACCTCAACCTTGGCAAGGTTGCGCTCTACCAACTGAGCTAGTGTCGCATTTCTCTTAACGAGAATTGGTTGCGGGGGCCGGATTTGAACCAACGACCTTCGGGTTATGAGCCCGACGAGCTACCAAACTGCTCCACCCCGCGTCCGTATTGTGTCACCGTTAAAGCACCGTGAGAACTATTTGCTTATCGCTTAACGCAATAGGCAGAATTTGGAGCGACACACGAGGTTCGAACTCGTGACCTCAACCTTGGCAAGGTTGCGCTCTACCAACTGAGCTAGTGTCGCATATTCTCTTAACGAGAATTGGTTGCGGGGGCCGGATTTGAACCAACGACCTTCGGGTTATGAGCCCGACGAGCTACCAAACTGCTCCACCCCGCGTCCGTATTGTGTCACCGTTAAAGCACCGTGAGAACTATTTGCTTATCGCTTAACGCAATAGGCAGAATTTGGAGCGACACACGAGGTTCGAACTCGTGACCTCAACCTTGGCAAGGTTGCGCTCTACCAACTGAGCTAGTGTCGCATATTCTCTTAACGAGAATTGGTTGCGGGGGCCGGATTTGAACCAACGACCTTCGGGTTATGAGCCCGACGAGCTACCAAACTGCTCCACCCCGCGTCCGTATTGTGTCACCGTTAAAGCACCGTGAGAACTATTTGCTTATCGCTTAACGCAATAGGCAGAATTTGGAGCGACACACGAGGTTCGAACTCGTGACCTCAACCTTGGCAAGGTTGCGCTCTACCAACTGAGCTAGTGTCGCATATTCTCTTAACGAGAATTGGTTGCGGGGGCCGGATTTGAACCAACGACCTTCGGGTTATGAGCCCGACGAGCTACCAAACTGCTCCACCCCGCGTCCGTATTGTGTCACCGTTAAAGCACCGTGAGAACGATTTGCTTATCGCTTAACGCGATAGGCAGAATTTGGAGCGACACACGAGGTTCGAACTCGTGACCTCAACCTTGGCAAGGTTGCGCTCTACCAACTGAGCTAGTGTCGCATTTTTCATCGATAAGTTCGATAACAACTTCTGGCCCACTTCGAGAAGAAGTGGAGCGACACACGAGGTTCGAACTCGTGACCTCAACCTTGGCAAGGTTGCGCTCTACCAACTGAGCTAGTGTCGCATTTTTTCATCGATAAGTTCGATAACAACTTCTGGTCCACTTCGAGAAGAAGTGGAGCGACACACGAGGTTCGAACTCGTGACCTCAACCTTGGCAAGGTTGCGCTCTACCAACTGAGCTAGTGTCGCATTTTTTCATCGATAAGTTCGATAACAACTTCTGGCCCACTTCGAAAAGAAGTGGAGCGACACACGAGGTTCGAACTCGTGACCTCAACCTTGGCAAGGTTGCGCTCTACCAACTGAGCTAGTGTCGCATTTTTTCATCGATAAGTTCGATAACAACTTCTGGTCCACTTCGAGAAGAAGTGGAGCGACACACGAGGTTCGAACTCGTGACCTCAACCTTGGCAAGGTTGCGCTCTACCAACTGAGCTAGTGTCGCATTTTTTCATCGATAAGTTCGATAACAACTTCTGGCCCACTTCGAAAAGAAGTGGAGCGACACACGAGGTTCGAACTCGTGACCTCAACCTTGGCAAGGTTGCGCTCTACCAACTGAGCTAGTGTCGCATTTTTTCATCGATAAGTTCGATAACAACTTCGGTCCGACTTCGAGAAGAAGTGGAGCGACACACGAGGTTCGAACTCGTGACCTCAACCTTGGCAAGGTTGCGCTCTACCAACTGAGCTAGTGTCGCATATCTCTTAACGAGAGTTGGTTGCGGGGGCCGGATTTGAACCAACGACCTTCGGGTTATGAGCCCGACGAGCTACCAAACTGCTCCACCCCGCGTCCGAATTTCGAAAAGCAAAACAATGTAATAATTGCCTTTCGAGGCTGCGCATTATACGAGGAAAATCGACGGATGCAACACTCTCTAAAGAAAAATCTGCACAGCGCATCGCAACCGTCTATTTAATCGTCAAATCTTAAAGATTTGCTCACGATAGTAGCGTAATTCACTGATTGAATCACGAATATCATCCAGCGCGAGATGACTGCCTTTCTTGTGTAGCCCCTCAAGCACCTCTGGTTTCCAACGGCGCGTCAATTCTTTTAGCGTACTGACATCTAAATAGCGGTAATGGAAGTATTGTTCCAACTCTGGCATATGCTTATACAAGAAGCGGCGATCCTGACCAATGCTGTTACCACAAATTGGCGATGCCCCTTTCGGTACCCACTGCGCCAAGAACGCAATGGTCTGACGGACCGCCTCGGCTTCATCGACCTGACTGTGGCGAACACGCTCCACCAAACCGCTATTGGTATGGGTGTTGGTGCACCAATCATCCATTTTCGCCAATTCCGCCTCAGGCTGATGAACGGCCAATACCGGGCCTTCCGCTAAAATGTTCAGCTCCGGATCCGTTACGATCGTGGCTATTTCAATAATTTGGTGGGTTTCTGGATCCAACCCGGTCATTTCTAAATCAATCCAGATAAGGTTCTTATCGCTGATCGTCATCGGATATTGCCTATTCTATGAGTAAACCATGTATGATAATACCAAACGCCGCTAATGTCTGATGCTGATCACCTGTCATGTCAAAGACCGGTTAGCGCAGGTATTTTACCGTAAGCCAACTTAACGAAACGATATCCTTGTGGCCAAAAAGAAAAAGCTTACCCAAGGTCAGAGCCGTCGCGTACGCTCTAACCAAGATAAACGTCTTCAGCGTGATAAAAATGAAGTGCAGTGGGATGAAGCCCTGCTGGAATCTGCCCGCGAAGGCCTTGTGATCACCCGCTTCGGTCAACACGCTGATGTGGAAGACCCTGAAACAGGGGTCATCCATCGCTGTAACCTACGTCGTAGCATCAAAAGCTTGGTGTCTGGCGACCGTGTTGTCTGGCGCCCAGGAGTAGAAACCCTGCAAGGGATCTCCGGCGTGGTGGAAGCCGTCCACGAACGTGAGTCCATGCTGACACGCCCAGATTACTATGATGGCGTGAAAGCGGTGGCAGCCAACGTAAACCAGATCATCATTGTCTCTGCGGTATTGCCAGAGCTTTCCCTGAACATCATTGACCGCTACTTGATTGCCGCGGAAACCGTCGGTATCAAACCGTTGATCGTGCTGAACAAGATCGACCTGCTTGATGCCGAGACCCGAGCGCAGGTAGAGAAAACGCTAACCTTGTATAACGACATCGGTTATCAGGTGCGCTACGTCAGCTCAGATACCGGTGAAGGCATGGATGTGCTGAAAAACGATCTAAAAGATCACATCAGCATTTTTGCCGGCCAATCTGGCGTGGGCAAATCCAGCATGGTCAATACCTTGATGCCAGAAGTGGACGCTGAAATTGGCGACGTTTCTGAAAACTCGGGGCTGGGTCAGCACACCACGACAGCCGCACGTCTATACCACTTCCCGGAAGGGGGCGATTTGATCGACTCACCGGGGGTGCGCGAATTTGGTTTATGGCACCTAGAGACAGAACAAGTCACTAATGCATTTGTGGAATTCCGTGATTATCTTGGCGGATGTAAATTCCGAGACTGTAAGCACGGTAACGATCCCGGCTGTATCATCCGTGAAGCGGTTGAAGAAGGCCGCATCGCCAAAGAGCGTTACGCGAGTTACCATCGCATCATTGAAAGCATGTCGGAAAATATTGCTAACCGTCAGTTTTCACGCAATAAACCGGATTAATCACTGCCGTCCTGCCGCCTTCGCGGTGGCAGGGGCGAGCGTGTGATGATGCGCTGACTTTCCCCATCAACTTCGGTATGATGAGGCGTTAACGCAATGAATGAATCTTGTTGATAGACTGATAGTTTCTGGAAACGATACTGTGCACAATAATTTCAAAATCGGCATGCAATACTGCGCGCCAAAACAAACACTGACCCAAGTGGCCGGTAAATTGGCTTCATGGAAAGCCGGTAAGCTAACGACAGCCGTGATCCGTTGGTTCATCCGCCAGTACGGCATCGATATGAATGAAGCACGTAACCCGGATCCAGCGGCGTACGCCACCTTCAACGACTTTTTTGTTCGTGAGCTTAAAGACGGCGCGCGTCCGATCAATGAAGATGCTGACACCCTGTGTCACCCCGCTGATGCCTGTGTGAGCCAGCTCGGCCCTATCACCCACGGTGAATTGATTCAAGCCAAAGGCCACACCTACGAAGCGGTTGAGCTACTGGGTGGCGATGCCGATCTGGCCGCGGAATTTAACGATGGGCATTTCGCGACGCTGTACCTGTCGCCGAAAGACTACCACCGCGTACACATGCCCTGTGACGGCACACTACGTCAGATGATCTACGTACCGGGCGAGTTATTCTCGGTCAATCCGCTCACCGCACAAAATGTCCCTAACCTGTTTGCCCGTAACGAGCGTGTCGTGTGTATTTTTGACACCGCTTACGGCCCTATGGCACAGGTACTGGTGGGTGCGACCATTGTTGGCAGCATTGAAACGGTATGGGCTGGCACCATCACCCCGCCTCGCAGTCCTCGTGTACATAACTGGGACTACCCTGCCGACGGCGAACAAGCCATTGTGCTGAAAAAGGGTGAGGAAATGGGCCGCTTTAAACTGGGCTCTACCGTGATCAACCTGTTTGCTAAAGACGCGATCCACTTTGTCGATGGTTTGGTACCGGGCCAACCGACGTTAATGGGTTCCGCCTACGCACACAAAGCGGGCAGCGCCCCGTCAACACCGGCGCCATCAGAAGCGTAAGTAGTTAACACTTTAAACAAAAAGGGCGCTTCGGCGCCCTTTTTTCGTTGGAAATATTGACCATATCGAAGAAATATTGACCACCCTCAGAGTATGCTGACTTCAGTCCAATCATTGAAGTAACCCTACATACTATGAAAAAAATATCACTCTCTCAGCTCCTCAAACTGCTGATCGCGTTTGGGATCCCGCTCGGCATCTTAGCCCTGCCGATTGATGCGATTCCCATTGACGATTTAACCTTAACCCAACACCGACTGCTGGCTATCTTTGCCCTTGCCGCCCTGCTCTGGGTCCTCGAACCGGTCCCCGTCTTTGCCACCTCGATCTTGATCATCGCCCTGGAGCTGATCATGATCTCCGACAAAGGCCTCCACCTGTTTCGTACCCCGCCGCCAGGGCATGAGATGGGCGAAGTGCTCAAGTACACGGATATCTTTGGCGCCTTCTCCTCGCCCATTATTATCCTGTTCATGGGCGGGTTTGCCCTCGCCATCGCCGCCTCGAAATACGAACTGGATAACAACCTCGCCCGCGTCTTACTCAAACCCTTCGGTACCCAACCCAAATTCATCATGCTCGGCCTGATGCTGATCACCGCTGTGTTCTCGATGTTTATGTCCAATACCGCCACCACCGTGATGATGCTGGCACTGTTAGCGCCAATTGTGGCCTCGGTGCCCAAAGGCGATATTGGGATCAAAGCCTTGGTGCTGTGTGTGCCTATCGCGGCCAACACCGGGGGGATAGCAACGCCTATCGGGACACCGCCGAACGCCATTGCACTGCAATACTTGACGGGCGACAACACCATTAGCTTCCTTGGCTGGATGATGATGGGCTTACCCTTTGTCATCTTCCAACTCGCGTTCGCATGGTGGCTATTGCAGAAACTGTTCCCCTCCAGCCAAAGTCACATGCAGTTAAAACTGGAAGGACAATTTCAAAAAAGCTGGCAAGCCATTGTGGTTTACGTCACCTTTGCCACCACCATTTTGATGTGGATGACCACCTCACTGCACGGCATGAACACCTATGTGGTCTCCATTATTCCACTGGCGGTGTTTACCTTAACGGGGATCATGGGCAAAGAAGAGCTCAAGTTGATCAACTGGGATGTGCTTTGGTTGGTTGCCGGGGGGATCGCCATCGGGTTGGCCCTCGATAAAACCGGCTTAGCCGCAGCCTTGGCACACTCCGTCGACTACGACAGCCTGTCACCGGTCGCCGTGGTGCTCACCCTGTCGATGATTTGTTGGGTCATGGCAAACTTCATGTCCAACACCGCCACCGCAAACTTGTTAATGCCGATTGCCGCCGCCGTGGCCGCCTCCATGGAAAGCTTGGCCTCCATGGGTGGCCTGCAAGGGGTATTGGTTGTGGTCGCCTTCTCGGCCTCACTGGGTATGATTTTGCCAGTATCCACCCCGCCAAACTCACTGGCCTACTCCACCGGCTTGATTGAAAGTAAAGACATGGCCAAAACCGGGGTGATCATCGGGGTGGTCGGCCTCAGCGTGGTTTACCTGGCTGCCATGTTACTGACATAAGCATCACGGCACCCGACCATCACGTTTCCCCCTTTTGTGGGCAAAGAACGGGCTGACAGTACGCAGCCCGTTTTTTTTTCGCTCACGGCCTGTCTTTTTGTTGCTCTGCTGGTTCTGCGCGGGGCGTTTCTCATCAGATAAAAATGCCATGCATCACGTTAACTATTACTAAGGAATTTTTTGCAACGGCCGATAGAAAAATATACTGGTTCAGCATATTTATCGCACCAGCCATTCCATCCTGCCGGATGACGCCTTCCCCTAAAGTGCCGTGATCCAAGAGAGACAACATGACGTTAACCATAAAACTTAAAATTCAGATCGCCATTGGCGTGATCATTGCAACCGTCAGTGCCGTGCAAGCCTGGGTCTCCATCACGCGATTGACGGAGGAAACCACCCATGAAGTCAGCAGCCAAATGCACAACATGGGCCAAGCCACCAGCCGTAATATCAGTGACTGGCTCAGCATTCGCAGTGATATGTTGCTGGCAAACCAAACTGTGATCGCCCAACAAGACAATGTAGATCGCGAACTGCTGCTGACCAAAAACGCCGGTCAGTTCCTGTCTGTGTACGCGGGCTACAACAACGGTACGATTGCCTTCGGTGATAAAAATGAAGATTGGCCTGCCGATTACGACCCACGTACCCGCCCGTGGTATCAAGATGCAATGCGTCAGGGTGCGCTGATCTTGACCGAACCGTATCAAGATTTTGATGGCAGCATGGTAGTGAGTGTGGCGAAAGCCTTCCAAGGGCAGTATCAAGGGGTACTGGCGGCGGATTTAACCATCACTGACATCATTGAGCAGGTATTGAACCTGAAGTTAGACAATGCCGGGTTTGCCTTTCTGGTGGACGGAAATAATAACATCGTGGCTTACCGTGATGAGTCACTGACCCAGAAGCCACTGACGGCCCTCGACAGTGAGTTGACGGCCAGCCTGCTAAAGCAGATGGAAAACAATCAAGCTATCAACACCTTTGTCCTCGACAGCGACGGACAGGAAAAACTGATCTACGCCACCCCGATCGCCGGTACCGATTGGACGCTGGGTTTGGTGGAAGATAAGGGGTTGGCCTATGCCTCCATTGGCGAACAAATTCGTTTTGTCCTGTTGGCCTCGATCGCGCTATATCTTGTGATCTCTGTGATGGCGAGCTTCATCATCAATAGCTTACTGCGCCCTCTGACCCGTTTGAGCGAATCGGTAGCCCAACTGGCACAAGGCAGTGGCGATTTGACCCAGCGTATCGACGTGGAGCGCATGGATGAGATCGGTGAATTAGCGGATCACATGAACCGCTTCTTGGCCCAGCTACAAAGCATGATCAAAGGCATTGTGGCGCAATCCCATACCTTGGGTGAGCAAGCCGAAATGTCCGCCCAGCAGACCGAGCTGTCGACACAAAAAGTGAGTGAGCAGCAAAACGACATCAATCAAATCGCTGCCGCGATCCATGAAATGTCGGCAACCTCTGCCGAAGTGGCCAGCCACGCTGAAATGACCGCGTCTGCGGCCTATGCCTCGACCACGGCATGTGCTGAAGGACAGGAAGTGATTGGCCAAAACCGTGAAGCCATCACGCAACTGGCGCACCAAGTACAAGATGCCGCTTCCGTGATCCACGAGTTGGAAAGCAACGCCCAGAACATCAACCACATTTTGTCGACCATTCAGGGCATCGCCGAGCAAACCAACCTGCTGGCGCTGAATGCCGCGATTGAAGCGGCCCGCGCTGGTGAGCAAGGCCGTGGCTTTGCCGTCGTCGCCGATGAAGTGCGCGTACTGAGCCAACGCACGCATGACTCCACCGAAGAGATCCGTGGCATGATCGATACCCTGCAGCAAAATACCCGTCAGGCCGTAGACAGCATGCAGGCCAGCACCGGTTTGGCTGATCAAAGCGTGGGCTTTGCCGAAGCAGCCAGTGAGCGCCTGATCCACATCACCACGGCGATCACGGAGATCTCAGACATGGCGACCCAAATCGCCAGCGCCGCCGAAGAGCAGCGTGCAGTGAGTGAAGACATCAGCCGCAATACGCAGGCAATCAAAGACGTGTCGGATCATCTGGCGCAGCAAACAGACGAAGCGACCCAAAGCGCCCGTGATATGTACCACGCCGCCAACAGTATGCGTGAAGATGTCTCCCGCTTTACCATCTAACGCCATACAGACTGTTCACAGCCACTTCGGTGGCTGTTTTTTTATCTGCCTGCCACTCATCCCGCTCACCGTTATTACCTGCCTCGCAAAATCCCCTGCACCATACGGACTCCCCGCCCGCATCCTGCGAGTGAGACAGAATTCTGACCGCCTTTTGTCAGATCTTACTTGGTAAACGCGATACCATAAACGCATATACCCAAGCGTGTGGCACGCACCGCGACAATGCCGCCGGTCTCCGTGCGCTTGGGTATAGGCCTTTAACAGCATCCATCAGATCCACCATAACACCGTAAGGAGAAGAAAGATGGCAACACACACACTACGTGCGGTCGCACTGGCCCTGTTGGCTTGCGGCGCAAGTGCAGCACACGCTGCCGAGTGGAGCTATAAAGGCGAACACGGGGTAGAACACTGGGGCGCGATGTACGCCACCTGTGGCGAAGGAGTGAACCAAACACCGATTGATATCAAAAACCCAACCGAAGCCGAATTGACCCCCTTGCAACTCGATTACGAAGGCAAAGTCACGGAAGTCGTGAACAACGGCCACACCATTCAGGCTAACGTCAGCGGTAAAAACACCCTCACCGTCGATGGCGACACCTTCACCCTGAAGCAATTCCACTTCCATACCCCTTCGGAAAACTACATTGACGGTAAGCAGTACCCATTAGAAGTACATTTCGTGCATGCCAACAGCAAGGGGCAGCTCGCCGTGATTGGGGCCATGTTTGAAGTCGGCCCGCGTGGTAACGAGGCCTTTAATGCGCTTCTGGCGACCATTCCGCAAAAAGATCACACTACCGCACTGGCGAGCACCTTTAACCCGGCCGATTTGCTGCCGCGTGACCGCGAGTACTACCGCTTTAATGGATCACTGACCACACCACCGTGTAGCGAAGGAGTACGTTGGTTCGTGATGCAAGAGCCGCAAGCGGCCACACAAGCTCAAACCGACGCCCTGCATAAAGTGATGGGGAACAATGCCCGTCCGCTGCAACCGCTCAACGCGCGCCTGGTCTTAGAATAAGCACCGTCGCCCCCACGCCACGTTGTCATGCGCCTGAAAGAGACGGATCATTTCACAAGAAGATGATCCGACACGCTCCACGTATTCGGCGCATGACATTTCCACGCACCAATGTAACAAATGCGAATGAATTACATTTGATAATCATTTGCATTAAGAGGTTGCTTTGATTATCCTTTGACCTGTTGCGATAAACGACCTTGGAATCCTAACCTGTTGATTGTCTGCAATGGATGAAAACTCGCTGTTCCCCCAGCATGGCCGCTGTTCAGTCCCTGTATTGGACCAACCGGTGATAAACGCATGATTGGCAAGCTGCTTACCGGCATAAAAAAGCGCGGCACTCTGGCCGCGCTTTTTTAACATCAAGATCGTTATTGCGATCCCGCTAAGCTATCTCGATCGGAAAAGCCGTCACTTGATCAATATGATCCCACCCTTGCGCCAGCATGATCAAACGATCAATGCCCAACGCCACACCCGCACAATCCGGGAAACCCGCACGCAGGGCATTCACCAGATGTAAATCAATCGGCTGCGGGGTTAATCCCATGCTCTCACGCTTACGGTTATCCGCTTCAAAACGGCGTAACTGCTCATCACCATCAGACAACTCATTAAAGCCGTTAGCCAGTTCAATACCTTTAAAATAGACTTCAAAACGCTCTGCCACACGGCCGTCTTGCGGGTTAATGCGCGCCAATGCCGCCTGAGAAGCGGGAAAATCATACACAAAGGCCGGCACTTGTTGGCCAATCTTCGCTTCCACACCGATACTGAACAGCAATTGCAACAAGGTATCACGATCCTCTTCCGGATCGGCAATATCAGACAGCCCCAAGGTGCCAGCCACGCGCTTCAGATCCGCCATCGACCCTTCTAATGGGCACACACCCAACACCGTCAGGAATGCCTGTTGATAGGTCATGCGTTCGGCAGCACCACACATCAGCACCATCTGCAACAAGGCATCCATCTCATCCATCAGGGCATGATGATCGAACCCCGGACGGTACCATTCCAGCATGGTAAATTCCGGGTTGTGATAACGGCCTGACTCTTCATTACGGAACGATTTGCAGATCTGGTAAATCGGCCCACTGCCTGCCGCTAACAGGCGCTTCATGTGAAATTCAGGACTGGTCATCAAATACAGCGTCTGGCCATGGGCAAAACCGGGGCCGACAAACTGGGTTTGGAAGGTATGCAGGTGAATATCCGTAACCGTCGCCTGACTCATCGCCGGCGTGTCCACTTCCATCACCTCACGCTCAGCAAAGAAACGTCGAATTGCGCCAAGGGTTGCCGCCCGCTGCTTAAGCTGAGCCATGCTTGCTGTTGGTTGCCACTGAGTTGTCATCACGCGATTTATCTTTCATGTTATGTGCAATATCTACTACCATTCTAACAAACTTACCCCGTGCTCACAGCCTCTCTTCTCGGATCTTCCCCTTCCCCCCACACGCCTTTTGGTTCGCCCTTACCGATATGAATAATTATGAAAATAAATGATCATTTAACCTGCAAAAAATACGTAAACCAACCGCCAAAAACACACCAAAAATTAACACGCCAATTACAGCACACAAACAACCACCACAAAAAATCACATTTGCATGGCCTTCAAGATCAATAATCTTTTTTTTATTAAGCAGTTACAAACAAAACAAGAAACACACCGTTAATGAGCCAGAAACAAATAAAACATTTTATTTCGATCAGTTAACAGACAGAAAACACATCAACTTGTGATAATAATCACACTTCTTGTAATAACCTTACACTTTTGGGCTATTTCATTAAAAAAGCCGCGTCTAAATCATATTTTCTCGCGAGCCAGTTGCATAAAATACCCCTCAGGATTTCAAGGATAAGTACGCTGCGGCGTGCTTTTTTAAATTTTATCGTCTTACCTTCGGAGGATAGCTGTGAAGACTATTACCACAGATATCGCTGTAATCGGCGCTGGCGGTGCCGGCCTGCGTACTGCTATTGCGGCTGCAGAAGCAAACCCAGACTTGGAAATCGCACTGATTTCTAAAGTGTACCCAATGCGTTCACACACTGTGGCAGCAGAGGGTGGTTCCGCCGCTGTCATCAAGGATGAAGATAGCCTAGATAACCACTTCAACGATACCGTTGGCGGTGGTGACTGGCTATGTGAGCAGGACGTTGTCGAGTATTTCGTAGAAAACGCCACGCGTGAAATGACCCAACTAGAACAGTGGGGCTGTCCATGGAGCCGTAAAGAAAACGGTGACGTGAACGTGCGTCGTTTCGGCGGGATGAAAGTGGAGCGTACGTGGTTCGCTGCCGACAAAACCGGCTTCCACATGCTACACACCCTGTTCCAAACCTCGATCAAATACGATCAAATCAAGCGCTTCGACGAATACTTCGTGGTAGACCTGATCGTAGACAACGGCGAAGTACAAGGTCTTGTGGCTATCCACATGTCTGAAGGTGAGCTGGTTTGTATTAAAGCCAAGTCTGTTGTACTCGCAACAGGCGGTGCAGGCCGTGTGTACAACTGCAACACCAACGGCGGTATCGTTACCGGCGACGGTATGGCAATGGCGTTCCGCCACGGTGTACCACTGCGTGACATGGAATTTGTTCAGTACCACCCTACGGGCCTACCAGGCACCGGTATCCTGATGACCGAAGGTTGTCGTGGTGAAGGCGGTATCATGCTGAACAAGAACGGTTACCGTTACCTGCAAGACTACGGCATGGGCCCGGAAACACCAATCGGCCAGCCAAAGAACAAATACATGGAACTGGGTCCACGTGACAAAGTTTCTCAAGCCTTCTGGCACGAGCAGCAAAAAGGCAACACCATCAAGCACCCACTGGGCGATGTGGTTCACCTTGACTTGCGCCACCTAGGTAAAGAATACCTGCACGAGCGTCTACCGTTCATCTGTGAGCTAGCAAAAGCGTACGTGAACGTGGATCCGGCAGAAGAGCCTATTCCAATTCGTCCAACCGTGCACTACACCATGGGTGGTATCGAAACAGACAACCGTAACGAAACCCGCATCAAGGGTCTGTTCGCTGTCGGTGAATGTTCGTCTGTTGGCCTGCACGGTGCAAACCGTCTGGGTTCAAACTCTCTGGCTGAGCTTGTGGTCTTCGGTCGTTTGGCCGGTGAAGGTGCAGCGAAACGTGCAGAAGCATTCCAAGGCTGGAATGACGATGCCATCGCGACGCAAATCGAAGCGGTTCAAGCGCGCATTGATGCCCTAATGGCACAAGAAGGCGATGAAAACTGGTCTGATATCCGTACTGAAATGGGTCACTCCATGGAAGCAGGTTGTGGTATCTACCGTCAGCAAGATTTGATGGAAGCAACGGTTGAGAAGCTGGCTGAACTGCGTAAGCGTTTCAAAAACATCAGCATCAAAGACAAAGGCAAAGTGTTCAACACTGATCTACTTTACGCCATCGAAATCGGTTACGGCCTAGAAGTCGCAGAAGCCATGGCGCACTCTGCCATCAACCGTCGTGAATCTCGCGGTGCACACCAACGTCTTGACGATGGCTGCACAGAACGTGACGACGTGAACTTCCTGAAGCACACGTTGGCCTTCTACAACGGTGATGATGCACCACGCATCGAATACAGCGACGTGACCATCACTAAATCTCAGCCTAAAGCCCGTCTATACGGTGCGGCCGCTGAAGAAGCAGCAGCAAAAGAAGCCGCTGCAGAGCAACAAAAAGAGGAGCAGGCATAATGGCGGACAATCGCATTCAAAAAGTAGAGATCATGCGTTATGACCCAGCCAAAGACGCAGAACCGTACTTTGAGCTATTTGAAGTGCCGTTCAACGACACCATGTCTGTGCTTGATGCTTTGGGTTACATCAAAGATAACCTAGATAAAGATTTGGCGTACCGCTGGTCTTGCCGTATGGCGATTTGTGGTTCGTGCGGCATGATGGTTAATAACGTGCCTAAATTGGCGTGTAAGACCTTCCTACGTGAATACCCGAATGGTCTGAAAATCGAAGCACTGTCTAACTTTGCTATCGAGAAAGACTTGATCGTAGACATGACACCGTTCATCGAGCGTCTAGAAGCGATCAAGCCGTACATCATCGGTAACGATCGTAAGCCAGAAGACGGTCCAAACAATCAAACACCGGCACAGATGGCGAAATACAAGCAGTTCGCTGGTTGTATCAACTGTGGTCTGTGTTACGCCGCGTGTCCACAGTTCGGCCTGAACCCTGAGTTCATCGGTCCGGCTGCACTGACACTGGCACACCGCTACAACCTAGACAGCCGTGACAACGGCGCTGATGAGCGTATGAAGCTGATCAACGGTGAGAACGGTGCATGGGGCTGTACATTTGTAGGTTACTGTTCTGAAGTTTGTCCGAAGAGCGTAGATCCTGCAGCAGCGGTTAACCAAGGCAAAGTGGAATCGTCTAAAGATTTCGTTATTGCCATGCTGAAACCTCAGGAGGCATAAGGATGAGCAACCGTAAACCTTACGTTCGCGAAATGACTCGCACATGGTGGAAGGATCACCCTTTCTACCGCTTCTACATGGTGCGTGAAGCAACTGTACTGCCATTGATTTTCTTCACTATCTGTTTGACCTTCGGTCTGGGCAGCTTGGTGAAAGGCCCTGAAGCATGGGCGGGCTGGCTAGAATTTATGGCTAACCCTGTCGTGATCATTCTGAACATTCTTGCGTTAGCGGGTAGCCTGTTCCACGCACAGACATTCTTCAGCATGATGCCGCAAGTTATGCCTATCAAACTGAAAGGCAAAGCGGTTGATAAGAAAATCATCGTTCTTGCTCAGTGGGCAGCGGTAGCCGCTATTTCACTGTTCGTACTTGTACTTGTTTAAGGAGAGCACTGTGGTCAATCTAAATCCTAAGCGTTCCGACGAACCAGTATGGTGGGGCCTATTTGGTGCAGGCGGTACATGGTTTGCCATGCTAACCCCTGTGACCGTTCTTGTGATGGGTATCATGGTGCCATTGGGCATGCTTGATGCTGACGCCATGAGCTACGAGCGCGTGTCTGGTTTTGTGACCAGCCTGATCGGTGCGTTGTTCACTATCGCGACCTTGGCATTGCCAATGTGGCATGCGATGCACCGTCTACACCACGGTATGCACGATCTGAAATTCCACACCGGTACTGTCGGTAAGATCGCGTGTTACGCAGCGGCCTTCTTGGTATCTGCACTGGCTGTGATCTTTGTCTTCATGATCTAATCGCCTGTTCCCCCAATGAAAAAGCACCGCTCTGCGGTGCTTTTTTTATCCTGTTTTTAATGCTTATATCGCTGCAAGAAAGGCGGCAAGATTCACGTCAGAGAACTTACTCACCCGCAGCCAGCTTCTCACTCTTTTCCACAATGCCCAATGCCCCAAACCCGGTGATCACATCCAGGTTCGTGGTGAGCTTGCCCCCCTCACTGCCACCAAAATAGTTCTTTGGCATTTCAATCTGGTAGTTTTTCAGATTGTTATACAGCGCGGTAGACACATCACGGTTCAACTCAGCCAGATACACATCACGGTTAGACCCGTAGGCATCGTATTTCGCCTTGAGGATCTCCGCTTCTGCCCGCCCTTTAGCGAGAATGGCTTTGGCTTCATATTCCGTCGATAACGAATTGGCTTTCTGGATCGCCAAGTTTGCTTGAGCAATCGCCAATTCTTTTTCTTTGTCGACTTCTGCCAAGCGTTTTTTCTTCTCGACTTCCACAATTTCACGCTCAGCGATCTGACGGGCAATCTCGACTTCTTTTTGCTGCGAGATAATCGCCAACTCTTTATTACGCTGGGCATCTTGCACTTCACGGGTACGCTGAATTTCCTTACGTAACTGCTCCGTTTCAGCCTGTGCCTTAGAGGTTTCCTGCTCCTGAATCGCACGAATTCTATCGGCGACTAACCGCTTTTTATCTGTCAGCAATTTGTCCAGCTGCTCTTCCGGTTGCGGATCGCCAATCGTTACCTGCGTCACGGCAATGCCATACTGGCTCAGCGGGTTATCCTGACGGATTGGCTTACCGTTGGCATCCAACACCGGCACCGTCTTCCATACCAACTGCTGGGTGCGCTGGAGCTGGTTAGAATTGGACTGATTCACCCCCACCGGTGCTAAATCAATTTGTTCCACTTCCACCTGACGGCGTTCCGTCATGTAAATACCATCACGCAATTGATCGCCCAATTTGGATTTAAACTGATTCAGGCCACCTTGGAAGAATTCTTCTCCGGTGTATTGGGTCGCGGTAATCACTGTCACGTTACGGGCATTTTTCACCAACAACGCATCAATCAAATTACTGTTGTTACGAAATTCCTGGTGCATCTTAATAACCGCTTCAGGGTTAAGCGACAGTTTGAAGCGGAAGGTGACCGGGATCTCACCGATATACGTATCGGCAAAACGCACCTGAATCGCCGGTAGGCGCTGATAGAAATCCTCCCCCGTGGTATTGCCATAAGACACCGTGATCACTTGATCATACTGGGTGATTTTGGATAAAAACGGCATCCGAAAATGGATCCCCGGCTGATTAAACACATCCAAATCACCGGTCACATTGTTCTGATGCACATAGGTGTAACCCGCATCCGTCATCAAAATAGACTGGTTGATCACGCCCCCGATCGCCGCCAATCCTAAAATCCCGCCCACCAAAGGCAGCGACACACGCCGTTTCAGCGTCGTTTGTACTTCAGGCTTCATATCCATATTCTCACCGTTATTCATCACAACAACCAACGGGTAGGATAAGAGATCCTCAGCGGGATTTTCAGGGCGTTTGCCGTGCAGGGGGTAAAACTGTCGCCTCACTCGATAAAAACTGCAACAGGGGGTGTATACGCGCCATAAAGGCACGCAAAACACGTTTTTCAGGCAACAAAAAAGGCCGCCTAAGCGACCTTTTTCATCAGCAACGTAAACTTACTTTACGCGACCAACATATTCAGCTGAACGTGTATCCACTTTGATCACTTCGCCGATAGAGATGAACAAAGGAACACGCACTACCGCACCGGTAGACAGTGTCGCAGGCTTACCGCCTGTACCTTGTGTATCACCTTTCAGACCTGGATCCGTTTCAACAACTTCTAGCTCAACGAAATTCTGTGGAGTAATCGCAATCGGGTTGCCGTTCCACAGTGTTAGCGTACAGGTGTTGTTTTCTACCAACCACTTCGCGTTATCACCCGCGGCTTTAACGTCAGCTGCGATTTGCTCGAAAGTTTCATTGTTCATGAAGTGGAAGAATTCACCGTCGCTGTACAAGTAATCCAGCTCAGTATCAATGACGTCAGCAGCTTCAACAGACTCGCCCGATTTGAACGTCTTCTCAAGAACCTTGCCAGAAAGTAGCTTACGGATACGAACGCGGTTGAATGCCTGGCCTTTGCCTGGTTTTACAAATTCATTTTCTAGAATGACACACGGTTCATTATCTAGCATAATTTTCATTCCGCCGCGGAATTCATTGGTGCTGAAAGACGCCATTTCTATCCTCTTAACATCTTCGAGTTGTATTTAATGCCGCACATCATAACCCGAAACGCACCAACTGTTGAGCAAAACTGGCTTAATGAGCTTGCGAATGCGATATCTGATCCGATCCAGCTCCTTAAAACCCTACAAATTGATCCTTCCCCGTGGGAGAAAGGATTGTCGGCACGTCAATTATTTGCACAGCGTGTGCCTAAGAGCTTTGTCGATAGAATGGAAGTTGGCAACCCTCACGACCCATTACTGCGACAAGTACTGCCGTTGGCGGAAGAGTTTGAGGTGCATGACGGCTATTCACAGGATCCGCTGGACGAACAAGACAATGCCATTCCGGGCCTGCTGCATAAATACCGTAACCGCGTGTTAATGATCGTCAAAGGCGGCTGCGCGATAAACTGCCGCTACTGTTTCCGCCGCCATTTCCCGTATCAAGACAACCAAGGCGGCAAGCGTAACTGGCAACTGGCGCTCGATTACATTGCCAGCCAGCCCCAAGTCAACGAAGTGATCCTGTCTGGCGGCGATCCACTCATGGCCAAAGACAGCGAACTGGCGTGGTTACTGGACGGTATTGCCGCGATTCCGCACGTTTCCCGCCTGCGTATCCACTCACGCCTGCCTGTGGTGCTGCCTAATCGCATTACCGACACCTTGTGCCACCTCTTGCAGCAGAGCCGTTTGAACGTGGTGCTGGTCACGCACATCAACCATGCCAACGAAATCGATAACACCTTACGCCACGCTATGCGACAGCTTAAGCTGGCCAATGTCACCCTGTTCAACCAAGGCGTCCTGCTAAAAGGCGTGAATGACAATGTGCCGGCACTGATCGCCCTCAGTGAAGCCTTATTTGAGGCCGGTATTTTGCCGTATTACCTGCATGTGCTTGACCGTGTACAAGGCGCGGCTCACTTTATGGTCGAAGACAATGACGCACGCCAGCTGATGGCAGGCTTAATGGATAATGTGTCTGGTTATCTGGTGCCACGACTAACCCGAGAAATCGGTGGCCGTAGCAGTAAAACCCCCTTGGATTTACACCTCGAATAAGCCCTTTTCGGCCTATCAGGCGTGTTACTCACACGCCTGTTTATTCGGCCATCTATCGACTATGTTGCGCCTTTATTCCCGCCTTTTGGGACCTCATTGAGCCTCCGTTTTTGCCCACTCCGGCATCGTTCATGGCATGGACAGCGCAACCACGTACAGCTTTAAAGAAAAAACCCACCCTTTACCTGCTCAAAACAAGCCATTAATCCAATCACACCAACACCAATCGTAAGGTGTTGTTTTTAAATACATTATTTGCGTGCAGCTTTTTGAGCTTTTTAACGGATTAGCTCGCCACTGCCTTTTTCCTTATTCCTTGATACTGATGCATTCTCCATGGGCTACCTCGACAGCCAAAACGAACAGCTTTTCATTAGAAAAACAGCAAAAAGCCGCACACTTTGAGCAACATAGCAACCCTTACATAGCCAATCATTTAAGTGATTGATTTTTAATGGTTAAATAAGTGTACAGCTTTTCACGCTTTTTGATGGGTAAGCTCACAGAGAGCGTTGCGCCTATAATAGGATAAATAGTCAGCAATTTTACCCTTTACGCATGAAATATTCTTATCGGGGCAATAAAAAAAGATCATGCTCCAAATGCTCGCTTTTTAGACCAATGAAGCGCATAGTCGCGCTCCACTCTGCTTATATAAGTGAAGGCAGCCAAACTTCACGGCATGCAGTCTCACTGAAACATCCTTATAAAGAGTAACGCAATGAAAATTGGCATTCTCTCCCAGAACGAAAACCTATACTCCACCCGTCGTCTACGTGAAGCGATTGAAGAACGTGGCCACGAGGCTGTGATCATTAACGCACTGCGTTGCTACATGAATATCAACTCCGTCAAACCCTCGATTCATTTCGAAGGTCAGGATTTAGTGGATTTTGATGCCATTATTCCGCGTATCGGTGCTGATATTACGTTTTATGGCTGTTCGGTATTACGTCAGTTTGAAATGATGGATGTGTTTTCGGTCAACCAGTCGATTGCCATCACGCGTTCACGTGACAAGCTACGTTCATTGCAGCTACTTAGCCGTAAAGGCGTGGGCATGCCTGTAACGGGTTTTGCAAGTAAGCCGGATGATGTGCCAGATCTGATCAAAATGGTCGGCGGTGCCCCACTGGTGATCAAGCTGCTGGAAGGCACACAAGGGATCGGCGTGGTACTGGCTGAAACCCAAAAAGCGGCAGAGAGTGTGATTGAAGCGTTCATGGGCCTGAAGGCCAACATCATGATCCAAGAATTCATTGAAGAAGCGGGCGGTGCTGACATCCGTTGCTTCGTGATCGGCGACAAAGTGATTGCCGCAATGAAACGCCAAGGCGCAGAGGGTGAATTCCGCTCTAACCTGCACCGTGGTGGCAGCGCATCGCTGATCCGCATTACGCCGGAAGAGCGTAAAACCGCCATTGCCGCGGCGAAAGCCATGGGCCTTAGCGTGGCAGGTGTGGATTTGTTGCGTTCTAACCGTGGTCCATTGGTGATGGAAGTGAACTCGTCACCAGGCCTTGAAGGCATCGAAGGCGCAACCGGCAAAGACATTGCAGGTATGATTGTTGAATACATCGAGAAAAACGCAGGCAAACCTGCTCACCGTCGACGTAACGATCAGCAATAAGCCTCAGCCATCCGCACATGATGTCTGAAACACATTAAAAAGCAGCCTTCGGGCTGCTTTTTCCGTATCGTCACACCAATAACGTTTTTCACCCTCCCTTTTTTACCTTCATTCGATAACACACCCAATAACATCAAGGACAACAACGTGATACTGCCTGACATCCCCCCTTTCACTTGGCCGGCCATTTTACAATGTGCGGTTTGTGGTGCCGTCATTGGTCTAGAACGACAATTGCGCGGTAAACCCGTGGGGATCCGTACCTCAACGCTGATCATTCTCGGCACCTATTTCTTCATCACGCTGGGCGAAACCCTGTCAGCCAATAATGCGGATGTTTCTCGCGTGATGGCACAGGTGATCACCGGCATTGGCTTCCTTGGCGCAGGCGTCATGATGACCCGTGACGGGCAAATCCACGGTGTGACCTCTGCCGCCGTGGTATGGATGCTCGCCGCACTGGGGATCACCATCGGCTTGGGCTACGGACAAAGCGCCATGCTGGTCACAGGCTTGATTGTGCTCATTTTGTTTGGGGTCGATAAACTGGAAAACAGTGTGCGCTTTTTACGTCACGGGGTGCATGCACATCTGTCTGATCGCCGTCAGCGCCATCAGAAAAAAAACGCCGTGCCATCAGGCAACACTGAGCAATAACCCTCAGCAATCCCTCAACGCAAACTCTTGCACCGGCTTCCCCTCGCCCTCATGCATGTACTCTGATCCCTCATCAGTGCATAAAGAGGGCGAGCATCGTCTCCTCTTCTTCCTTCTCTTATTCTTTTCTTTTTCTCTTTATACAATGTACAACAATAAGCCTCATGCGCATCTTTTACCTGTACGCATTTAGGGGGTTCTATCAACCGCCCATAACCACAAATAAGTAATTGTTTTTAAATGATTAAAATAACGTACAGCTTTTTGAGCCTTTTGTTTGAGTAACCCTATATTCCATATTCGTTATTTTAATCACTCCTTTGTCATAAAAAGATCAGCTTTTATCGCGATTAACAGCAAAAAGCTGGACACAAAATGATACCTGTAGGAAAATCGAAATGACGCAACTAAACCATTGTTTTTAAACAAAATTAAAAGCGTACAGCTTTTCAGGTTTTTTGCCAAACGAACCTTAACCAATGCATTATGCCTATGGCTGTCTTTTTAATGTCATACAACGACACGTTGTCGTAAAGGGGACGCATAACATAAGGAAAAGACTATCAGCCGGATCGCCGTCAAACACGTACACCTTTTTTCCGTGGTGTCACCTTTTTGATGTACGAATTTCACTCATAGATAAAATACAACAACCACGAGGCTAAGTAATTGTTTTTAAAGCAATAATTTTACGTACAGCTTTTCGAGGGTTTTGCCCCATAAACTCTGTACACCCACAATAAAAAGACACGTATTGGACGAAGGAGGGATAGATAGCGATATGTATGGAAGATAGAAAGATAAGGAGATAGGAAAGATGAAGCAAATAACAGACATAAAAAAACGGAGACCGACGTCTCCGTTTTTACAAAAGGTGTACTATCTCAAAGAGATAGGGGCATTACATCATGCCGCCCATACCACCCATGCCACCCATACCGCCCATGTCAGGCATTGCTGGTGCATCTTTCATTGGACGGTCAGTGATCATCGCTTCAGTGGTGATCATCAGGCCTGCCACAGAGGCTGCGAACTGCAGTGCTGAACGCGTTACTTTCGTTGGGTCTAGGATACCCATTTCGATCATATCGCCGTACTCACCCGTTGCCGCGTTGTAACCGTAGTTACCTTCGCCCGCACGTACGTTGTTAGCAACCACTGACTCTTCGTCGCCTGCGTTCTTGGTGATTTGACGAATTGGCGCTTCCATAGCACGTAGGGCAACGCGGATACCCACGTTCTGCTCTTCGTTATCGCCAGTTAGGCCCGCTACTTTCGCTGCTGCACGGATAAGCGCAACACCACCACCGGCAACCACGCCTTCTTCTACCGCTGCACGTGTTGCGTGTAGGGCATCTTCAACGCGGTCTTTCTTCTCTTTCATTTCAACTTCAGTCGCGGCGCCGACTTTGATCACAGCAACACCGCCCGCTAGCTTCGCAACGCGCTCTTGCAGTTTCTCTTTGTCGTAATCAGACGTCGCATCTTCAATCTGCTGACGGATCTGAGCAACACGGCCAGAAATCATCGATTCTTCACCAGAACCATCAATGATAGTCGTGGTTTCTTTGGTGATCGTCACGCGCTTCGCTTGACCTAGGTCTTCTAGCTGTACTTTTTCTAGCTCTAGGCCGATTTCTTCAGAAATCACCGTACCAGAAGTCAGTACTGCGATATCTTGTAGCATCGCCTTACGACGGTCACCGAAACCAGGTGCTTTAACCGCAGCCACTTTCACGATGCCACGCATGTTGTTCACCACTAGCGTTGCTAGGGCTTCGCCTTCTACGTCTTCTGCAATGATAAGCAGTGGACGAGAGGCTTTTGCTACGCCTTCAAGGGCTGGCAGTAGCTCACGAATGTTCGATACTTTTTTGTCAACCAACAGAATGAATGGGCTGTCTAGATCAACGCTGCCCGCTTCTTGGTTGTTGATGAAGTAAGGAGAAAGGTAACCGCGGTCAAACTGCATACCTTCAACCACATCAAGCTCGTCTTGCAGTGCTTGACCTTCTTCTACCGTGATCACGCCATCACGGCCGACTTTTTCCATCGCTTCTGCAATCAGGTTACCGACTGTCGAATCAGAGTTCGCAGAAATCGTACCGACCTGTGCAATCGCTTTAGTGTCAGCACACGGTACAGACAGATTTTTTAGCTCTTCAACCGCAGCAACGACGGCTTTGTCGATACCACGCTTAAGATCCATTGGGTTCATACCCGCAGCAACGGCTTTTAGGCCTTCAGCGATAATCGCTTGTGCCAAAACAGTTGCAGTTGTGGTGCCGTCACCTGCCGCGTCATTCGCTTGAGAGGCCACTTCTTTCACCATTTGTGCGCCCATGTTCTGGAATTTGTCTTCCAGTTCAATTTCACGCGCAACAGACACACCATCTTTGGTGATCGTTGGGGCACCGAAAGATTTATCCAGTACCACGTTACGGCCTTTAGGGCCCAATGTTACTTTTACCGCGTCAGCCAGAATGTTTACACCTTCTAGCATCTTAATGCGTGCATCGTTACCAAACTTTACGTCTTTAGCAGCCATGTCAGTCTTCCTTTCTTAATTTTTAATTTGAGGTGATCGGATTATTCAACGATTGCCATGATGTCATTTTCAGACATGATCAGAACGTCTTTACCATCAATTTTTTCAGTCTTCGTGCCGTAGCCTTCAGCAAAGATCACGGTATCGCCCACTTTAACGTCCAGTGGCTGTACAGTACCGTTTTCAAGAATACGGCCTTTGCCTACTGCAAGTACGGTACCGCGCGTCGATTTTTCTGCCGCAGAACCAGTTAGGACGATGCCGCCAGCAGATTTAGATTCAACTTCTTGGCGTTCAACGATAACTCGGTCATGTAATGGACGAATGTTCATCGGTCGTCTCTCCTGATTTAGGTAATAACTATACGATTAATAAGGCAAGCGCCCTGTGGCGACTTACTTTTTCTGTTACCTAGACATGTTGGGTCGAATTTTGAGAACCCAAGTGCTGGGGGGCAATTTTTTCTAAAATATCTGCCAGAATTTTTGCTCGATCACACTCTTTGCATTAGGGTAGGCAAGCATTCCAACCCCGAGATCATTATGGCTGTAGCAAACACGCCCGATAAACACGGGCTATTGTCTGATCCGATCCCAGCTGCACTTCAACGTCTGGCCATTCCGATGATTTTCGGCATGGTGGCCATCTTGATGTTCAATCTGGTCGATACCTTCTTTATTTCACTGCTAGGCACCGATGCCTTAGCCGCGGTCAGCTTTACCTTTCCCATCACCTTTGCCCTGAACTGCATCACGATGGGGATCAGTGTCGGGATCTCCACCAGCATTGCCCGCTTACTGGGCGCGGGCGACAATCACAGCGCTGCCCGGCTGACCACCCACGGCTTATTATTGGCGGTGGTGATGGTCATGGTGGCTGCCACGGTGGGCTTTTACACGATTGAGCCGTTGTTTTCATTGATGGGCGCAAAAGCCAGTCTATTGCCGACCATTTACGATTACATGTCTGTCTGGTACCTCGCCATCCCGTTACTGGTGATCCCGATGGCGGGCAACAGCGCCATTCGCGCCACGGGCGACGCCAAAACCCCCGCCAAGATCATGATCTTAGCGGGGGCGATTAATGGTGTACTGGATCCTTTACTGATCTTTGGCGCCGGCCCCGTGCCGGCATTGGGGGTAAAAGGGGCCGCGATTGCCAGTGGGATCAGCTGGGCGTTTGCCTTGATAGGCTCACTGCACGTTCTTATTCGCCGTGAAAAGCTGCTGGCACGCCCCCAACCTCGCGCGTTATGGCACGATTGGCAGCAAATCTTGCAAATTGGCACCCCAGCCGGGCTCTCTAACGCCTTAAACCCATTATCCGGCACCCTACTAATGAGTTTGCTGGCCGCACAAAGCACGGCGTCGGTGGCAGCCTACGGTGCCGCAATGCGGATCGAGTCGATCCTCGTCACGGTAATGATAGCGTTGGGATCCGCACTGATGCCGTTCATGGCGCAAAACCTCGGGGCAGATAAACCGGAGCGGGCGTTTGGTGCGCTGTTTACCGCCATGCGCTTTGCGATTTTGTTCCAACTGCTGATTTTTATCATGATGGTGCCGCTGAGCTGGCCGCTGTCATCCCTGTTCAGTCAGGATCACGCGGTGCAATCGCAGCTCTGGCATTATTTGGTGGTGGTACCGGCCAGTTATGGTCTGCAAGCGGTGTGTATGTTGCTGATCAGCGCCCTGAACGCCCTCCACCGTCCGCTGGATGCATTGATCTGGAACGTGATGCGCCTGTTCGGCTTATTGCTGCCAGCAGCGTGGGTGGGGAGCCATTGGTGGGGCACGGAAGGGCTATTCATCGGTATCGCTCTGGCCAACATAATAAGTGGCTTAGCTGCCTATTTTTATGCACTCACACTGCGCAAGAATATGTGAACAGCATGAACAAAAAAGACAGCCTAGGCTGTCTTTTTTTTATTGTTGCAAAGTGTGTCGTCGTGACGCCATGCCCTACGGCAAGCGGGGTGAGTCATCATCATTACGGGGTTTATTGGCATCTTTACGTTCAAACTCGCCGTCAAACACATCCCCTTGCTGGCTGTCTTGCTGGAACGGGTTGCGCTCGAACGGATCGCGTTGCTGTGACTGGAACGGGTCCTGCCCACCGAAACCAGCACTAAAGCCCGCTCCAGACTGCATGCCCTGCACCTTCACGCGGCTCATTAGCTGTTTCGCCAGCCACGCACGCGGTGCCGGTAACAAGACGGCCATCCCCATGGCATCGGTCATGAAGCCCGGTGTTAACAGCAATACGCCCGCGACGGCCAGCATCACCCCTTCGACGATCTGCTGGGCCGGCAATTCACCTTGCTGCAAACGACTCTGCACCGACAGTAACGTGGCGATCCCTTGGCTGCGCACCAAGCTGGCGCCAACAAAGGCGGTAAGCAAGACCAGCCCGACGGTCGGCCATAACCCTAAAAATCCCCCCACCTGAATAAACAGGGCGATTTCGATAATCGGCACGGCAATAAAAAGTAACAAAAGTATCGGAAACACGATTTACCTCTAGCTGGTTAGCAGTTATACCCAAGCGGCCTCATCGTTTTAATATATAGACGATGATCGGTCACTTTTGCCGTCGCGCACACCACTGTGTGTTGACGCCCTCTGTATTGTCCGGATTACACGTACAAGCAACACGTTTTCTCCATCAATTTGTGAGGCAGCTTGGGTATAAACGTTGCTTTCTGCCAGCAATGGCTATCGCCACATACCCATTTCATCCCGTGCATAGCGTGGGGCGGGCTTACCTATCTTCTATATGGGGCTCCCGTGGATGATTTCAATCTTTCCCTGACCATGCGCAAGACGCATCGCGGCGATTCCCTTTCCACCCTCATAAACAGAAATTTCACATTCTGTTATATTTGGTCATTTTTCATCATAAATTCACGTGCTACTGTTAACAGTTTTTGTGAGCCATATCGCATTACAATGCAAATGTTTTCAGTCAGATTCAAAAAGTGATCTGGGTTATGTTTTTACCCCTAAAGGGGAGTATTATCGGCTTCAGATTATAGATGTCAGGTACGATCATCTAGCCAAAATCTCTGCGGAATGGATTCTAAAGTGTAAGAATTGGCTCAATATTTGAATTTAATTAGCAGATTCCCCTAAGGCTCTCCTCATGTCTCAGATGATTGATTTAGAACAAAATGAAGCAATGCTAAACAACGTTGCAACCCGTATCGAAGAAGATCTTCTTGGTGAACGTCACGTTCCTGCTGACGCTTACTGGGGTGTGCACACGCTACGTGCCGTTGAAAACTTCAACATCTCTCAAACGACAATTTCTGACGTGCCAGAATTTGTTCGCGGCATGGTTTTCACTAAGAAAGCTGCAGCAATGGCGAACAAAGAGCTAGGCGCTATCCCTTCAGAAGTGGGCGAATACATCATTAAAGCGTGTGATGTGATCCTTGAAACAGGCAAGTGCATGGATCAGTTCCCTTCTGATGTTTATCAGGGTGGCGCGGGCACGTCTGTTAACATGAACACTAACGAAGTGATCGCTAACCTTGCACTTGAACTGATGGGCAAGGAAAAAGGCGAATACGACATCGTTAACCCGAACGACCACGTGAACAAGTCACAGTCTACAAACTGTGCTTACCCAACCGGTTTCCGTGTTGCGGTATACAACAGCATCATGCAAATGCTTGACGCGTTGGCTTACCTACAAGAAGCGTTCGACGCAAAAGGCGTTGAATTTGGCGACATCCTGAAAATGGGCCGTACCCAGCTTCAAGACGCCGTACCAATGACTGTGGGCCAAGAGTTCCGTGCATTCGCTATCTTGCTAAAAGAAGAAATCAAAAACCTTCAGTACACAGCACAGCTACTACTGGAAGTTAACCTAGGTGCAACCGCTATCGGTACAGGCCTAAACGCAGCAACCGGTTACCAAGAGCTTGCGGTTCAGCGTCTTGCTGAAGTAACAGGCCTACCATGTGTACCTGCAGAAGACTTGATTGAAGCAACGTCTGACTGTGGTGCTTACGTAATGGTACACGGTGCACTTAAGCGTACTGCCGTGAAACTGTCTAAGATCTGTAATGACCTTCGTCTGCTGTCTTCAGGCCCACGCGCTGGCTTCAACGAATTGAACCTACCTGAAATGCAAGCGGGCTCTTCAATCATGCCTGCTAAAGTTAACCCTGTAATCCCAGAAGTGGTTAACCAAGTGTGTTTCAAAGTGATCGGTAACGACACCACTATCACTTTCGCAGCAGAAGCGGGTCAGCTTCAGCTAAACGTGATGGAGCCAGTTATTGGTCAAGCACTGTTTGAATCTATCGACCTACTGAAAAACGCATGTGTTAACCTGCGTGACAAGTGTATCGATGGCATCACAGTGAACAAAGAAGTGTGTGAATACTTCGTGTTCAACTCTATCGGTATCGTGACTTACCTGAACCCGTTCATCGGCCACCACGAAGGTGACATCGTTGGTAAGATTTGTGCAGAAACCGGTAAGAGCGTACGTGAAGTTGTCCTAGAGCGCGGTCTACTGACTGAAGAGCAACTAGACGACATCTTCTCTGTGCAGAACTTGATGCACCCAGAATACAAAGCTCAACGTTACAACTAATTAGTAACCTAAAGCTCGGCGGATTTTCAGGATGAAGATCCGCCTTTTTTTTGCTACAGATTCCCTTTTTAACATTTTTAACACTTCAGACAGGACAATCTTATGGTTGGTATAGAACTTTTAGTCGTTCTCGCGTTTATCTATTTGGGTGCGCGTATTGGCGGTATTGGTATTGGTTTAGCCGGTGGTGCCGGTGTGATCGTGCTTTCTCTGATTTTGGGCATGCCGACAAGCCAAAGCTACATCCCTATCGACGTTATTTTGATCATCATGTCCGTGATCACCGCGATTGCCGCAATGCAAGTGGCCGGTGGTATGGATTGGCTGGTCGAACTGGCCGAAAACTTCCTGCGTAAAAACCCGAAACACATTACGTTTTACGCGCCTATCGTGACTTACATGATGACGTTGATGGCCGGTACTGGCCACACGGCGTTCTCAACACTTCCCGTTATCGCTGAAGTCGCTAAAGAGCAGGGCATCCGTCCTTCTCGTCCACTGTCTATTGCCGTGGTAGCGTCACAAATTGCGATCACAGCTTCGCCTATCTCCGCAGCGGTTGTTTTCTTCTCAGGCCTTCTTGAACCGCTCGGAGTAGGCTATCTAACCCTACTGGCTATCTGTATTCCAACCACGTTTGTGGCGTGTATGGTCGGTGCGTTTGTGGCGAACTTCCTTGGCTGCGAACTGAAAGATGATCCTGTGTACCAAGAGCGCCTTGAAAAAGGCCTGATCAAGCTACAGGGTTCCACCAAGCGTGAAATCCCAGCGACAGCGAAGAAAGCAACATTTATCTTCCTGACTGCTATCGTGATTGTTGTGGGCTACGCCGCGGCAATTTCTGACTCTATTGGCTTGATCACCGATCCTGCACTGGGCCGTAACGAAGCCATCATGACATTCATGCTGGCAGCCGCAGCGGCTATCGTGTTCACCACCGGTATCGATGCATCGAAAATTCCATCAGCACCGACGTTCCGCTCAGGTATGACAGCGTGTGTGTGTGTGTTGGGTGTGGCATGGTTGGGTTCAACCTTCGTTAACGGTCACGTTGATGGCATCAAAGAAGTGGCAGGCGAGCTATTGAGCGACTACCCATGGATGCTGGCACTGGTTCTGTTCTTTGCCTCTATGCTGCTGTACTCACAAGGTGCAACCACCACAGCATTGATGCCTGCGGCACTGGCGATTGGTGTGGCACCGCTAACGGCTATCGCGTCTTTCGCAGCAGTAAGTGCACTGTTCGTACTACCAACTTACCCAACGCTACTGGCGGCGGTTGAGATGGATGACACAGGTTCAACTCGTATCGGTAACCTGGTCTTTAACCACCCATTCTTCATTCCGGGTGTGGTCACGATTTCAACCTCGGTTATCCTTGGTTTCATCGTGGGCGGCATGGTGCTGTAATCTGCCCCCATGCATCAAAAAGGCTGCCCTCAGGCAGCCTTTTTTGTATCAATGTCAGAGTCAGGTAAGCGCAATAAAACAGAGGCGGTATCAAGCCAGCTATCACTGCATACAATACCGAACAGAGACATCATTGAGGCTTGATATAACAGCCATTAGGAGTTAGTGAACACTTACACTATCAAGGGATTCACGACGCATCACACCGCCATAATACCGCGTTGCCCTCCCCGTTTTTCGGGATCGACAACGCGCTGCCGCTTATTGGCAAAATACATGGACAGAATACGCAGATACATCAAAGAAAAAACGACGAAGATAAAGAAGAATACATGCGATGGGGTTCAAGGGATGAACGACTGAAACGGAGTGACTCGGACGTCAGAAGAATAAGTGAAATAAGTGTCTCCGCCCCATCCTAGGGCGAAGACCGTGGATAAAAACGGATTCCCATCGTTTTTATCCTATCCGGTAACGTGTTAATCCCAACACGGTCACCGGCATCATGTCTCTTTTTTGCTACAGAGCAGGCCAGACAGGCAGCCTGCCCAAGTATAGTAGCCCTTGGGAACGCTGAACGATAGAGGTAAAAGCGTTATGCAGCGATGCAAAAATGGTATGAAATTAGACGACCTGCGCACCCTGATTGCGATTGCCCAACACGGCAGTTTCCGCGCGGCCGCCGATGCACTCGACATCCCCCCTGCGACCCTCAGTCGCCGCTTGCAGCGACTGGAAGATACACTGGGTAGCCAGTTGGTGATCCGCGACAGCCGCAATGTCGCCCTGACCCCGCTCGGGCACGATTACTACGAACGCTGCCAGCCATTATTGGAACAACTGGAAGCGGCCACTACCGAGTTGCATGACAACAGCCACAGCCAGCCGCGTGGGGCTTTGCGCATCTCCGCGCCGGTCGGGTTGCTCACCTATCAGCTTATGCCGTTGTTTAATCAGTTTCTGGCGCAGCACCCGGAGATCACCTTGTCGCTGACCCATTTGTCGAACCAACACCACGATTACAGCCCTGAGCAGTACGATGTGGTGTTTCGGGTCGGCCAACAGCCAGACTCCAGTTTCGCCGCGGCGAAAATCGGGGAATCTCAGCGTATTTTGGTCGCCAGTCCAGCCTACTTGGCACAGTTTGGTGAACCTGCTCATCCGGACGATCTCAATCACCATTCTCGCTTAGCCAGCGTGCCAGAGTTTGAGTGGGCACTGACTTGCGATAACGCCAAGCATCCCGATGAAATACTCTGGATCAACTCGCCGGTCAAAATGGCGATTGCCGATCTCAACAGTATCAAACAAGCCGCGATCCACAGTTTAGGCATTGCCAGCCTGCCGAACTATGTGGTGGACGATGCGCTGCAAAATGGCCAGCTGGCCACCATGATGGACGGCTGGCACTCGCCGCCTCGGCCGATTTATATGCTGTATCAAGGCATGGGCTACATTCCCGCCCACGTCCGCCAGTTCATCGATTTCATGCGCGACAGTCTCGTGAAGCAGCGCCCACTCGCTGACATGGACTGAAACAGAACGCTGCTCAAGGCGGTTTGAAAGGGTATAGTGAATAGACTGACACGCGATGGTGAGCCCTCTTTGATGACCCTTTTCCGCTTTGCTCCGCGCGGCCTTGGCCGCACTTTCGTCACCCTGCTCTGCGCAGGTTTACTACTCGGTACAGGCTGGCTACTCACCAGCCTGCCTGCGCAAGCCTTCGGCCAGCCCACAGAACCGACAAGGGTTCAGGTGGCAACGGTACAAGAGGCCGCTGTTCAGGTAACAACTACGGCACAAACTCTGGCGCTAACTCAGGCGAGAGAGACGACCGTTGAAACGACGGCTGTAATGACGACCCCCTCCAGCGAAGTGTTTACTTACTTACAGAACACGTCTTCACCAGGGAATCACACCGCCTTACCCGCTTCATCCCCCCCTGCCTCCCAACAAGATCAACTGGCCTCAGGGCTGGCCGAGCAATGGTGGACACCGCTGCTGTTCTTGGCACTGGGTGTCGGATTAGCCTTCACACCGTGCGTGCTCCCCATGTACCCCATCTTAAGCAGCATCGTGTTGGGCAACGGACAACTCAGCCACCGCCGCGCTTTTGGCTTGGCCTTCACGTACGTACAGGGCATGGCGCTGACCTACACCGTACTGGGGTTAGTGGTTGCTTCGGCAGGCATGCAATTTCAGGCCGCGATGCAGCATCCGTACATCCTGATCGGCCTCAGCGGCCTGTTCGTGGTGTTGGCACTGTCAATGTTTGGCGCGTATACCCTGCAACTGCCCAGCCGCGTACAAACCTGGCTCAATGGCCTCAGTAACCAACAACAAGGGGGCCACCGTGGCGGAGTCTTTGTGATGGGGGCGATATCCGGTTTAGTCTGCTCCCCCTGCACCACCGCCCCGCTTTCCGGCGCGCTGATTTATGTCGCGCAAAGTGGGGACTTACTGACCGGCGCCATTGCCCTGTACGCCTTGGCGATCGGCATGGGGATTCCCCTGATGTTGGCGGCCATGTTTGGTAACAAGCTACTGCCCCAAGCGGGACCATGGATGACGTACGTTAAAACCGTGTTTGGCTTTGTTCTGCTCGCCGTGCCGCTGTTTTTGCTCGAACGCATCCTGCCCGCACACATCATGCCAATACTGTGGGGCAGCTTAGGGATCGCCACCTTTGGCTGGCTGTACTACGTGAAGATGATGCTCGATAAGGCACAACAGCGTAAAACCGGCCAAGCCAAAACACGGTTAGATCAGAAAGCCCCCCTCCGTACGTGGCACAGTTCCGCACTGGGTGTGGTGGCGTTTTTAGGGATGTTTGCCTCTGCCGTGCCGATTTACCAGCAGCTGGTCGACATATCGGCCGCCTCTCCTGCCGTGAGCGTGACCTTCAAGCGTATCGAGAATATTGATGATTTGGCGATCGCCTTGGAAGATGCCCGCGCTGAGGGCAAACCGGTGATGCTCGATTTCTACGCCGACTGGTGCGTGGCATGTAAGGAATTTGATGAGCACACGTTTCACGATCCCGAGGTGGCGCAGCAGTTGGATCACTTCGTCCTGTTGCAAGCGGATGTCACCGCCAACACCCGCACCGATTTCGAGCTGCTACAAGACATGGATGTGCTCGGCCTGCCGACGGTCGATTTCTGGGATGCCGAGGGCAACCGTCTTGAGCGGGCCCGCCTGACCGGCTTCACGAAGGCGGCGCCTTTCCTCGCTCACCTTCGCGATCATCAGCTCTACACGCCCCCGTCGCCTTAATCGGGCTTCTTAATCGGGGATCTTAACCGGCAAAGACAAAAAAAGCGTCTGAGAAATCAGACGCTTTTTTTTATTGACCATAAACGGTGAGTGAGTATGTCTGCTGACAGCTCACGCTTCGCTTTCTCTCATGGCATCACAACATCACGGTACTCGGTACTCGGTACTCGGTACTCGGTACTAAGTATCAGGATCTGGCTGCCAGACCACAATCTCTTCCGTCTCACGCTCATGCAGGCTATCAAGCTGTTGGGTCAATGCTCGCTTAAACTGCTTAGCCGACACATCCGGCTGCCATTCCATCACCAAGCCTTTCACCAGCACTGGCTTTTTCAGCCGCGCCTGAATCGTGTCATCGCAACTTTGGTGAATCAGCCCTTGCAGACGTTCAACCACCACGCGTGCCCCGTCGAGATCCGTATCGGGCAGTAACACCACAAATTCATCCCCATTCAAACGGGCCAGAAAATCACGCGGGCGGAAAATGCCCCGTCGCAGGCTGCGCCCCACTCGCTTTAGTACGGATTTCGCCGCGTCCTGTCCGTAAGTCATGCCGTACCAACGCAAGGGATCAATGGTTAATGACACCAAGGTCAATTGTTTGTTTTCACGGCGTGCCGACAACACCTCACGCTCAATCACCATGTCGAAATGCTTGCTGTTTTGCAGGCCGGTCAGGGGATCAATCAGCGCCACATTGGTCAATTCCAGCCGCAAACGCTGCTCTTCATAACCGTGCCACACCGACGAATGGAACCAGAAATAGAGGTATTCCCGCACCATGATGACAATCAACAACCGCACCAGCACCGTGAACAGAATCAAGGATTCCGGCATCCCCGTCACCACCATGTCCGACACCACCCAGGCCACCAGCACCGGTAACACCGCCAGGTATGTCGCACTCCGGTAACTGAAAAAAGCGATAACGGCAATGATGATAAACAGATCGCTGTACAGCGCCACGGAAGCCAGATGGGTACCGTAAAGCGGCAAACTGAATAACCCCGCCCAGCCGCAGCCATACACCCCCGCCAATATCGACGAGATGATCTGCCAGCGCTGCATGGCGGGCAACGTCTGCTGAAGCAACGCCAGTGCCCCCAGTACCGCCAACACCGACACCGCAATCCAAAGGAGGGTGCCCTCCGCGGCGGCCGGCACCGCAGTGCGCACGGCAAACACTTCAATCGTGACCAACAAAAACAAGGTGAAAAATGTAAACGAGGCTAACTTCCAGCCCTGCCGCTGACGAAAATATTGCTGAAATTCAAAATAGCTTTGCCCATCCATATCCGTGGTTAACAACGGGGCCATAATCCATGCTTCTCAAAAAGGTAAAATGCTTTAATTCACAGCGACCGCGTGGGGGAAAACTTAACGTCTCGAGATCTCAAATTCATGATCATCAATGATCCAGCACTGATCTTGCGTGTTAACAAATTGATCTCTTTTTGCACCAATGATAGCGTGGTAAAAAACAACAAGATGTATCTGCACATGGACGCTCACTACACCATCGTTATTGCCGACGACCACCCGTTGTTCCGTAATGCGCTGTTTCAATCAGTGCACATGGCCATCAGCGGCGCCACACTGCTTGAAGCAGACTCCCTCACCAGTTTACTGACCTTGCTGGAAAAAGATCCCGAGGTCGACTTACTTCTGCTTGATCTGAAAATGCCCGGTGCCAATGGCATGTCTGGCCTGATCCAGTTACGCAGCCAATACCCGGATCTGCCCATCGTGGTCATTTCTGCCAGCGAAGAAACCAACGTGATCCGCCAAGTTCGCAGCCATGGTGCGTTTGGTTTTATCCCCAAATCCAGTGATATGCGGGCGTTGATCAGCTCGCTCAACCAAGTGCTTGATGGGGAACCGGTCTTCCCGGACGGGCTGGGTGAGGTTGATGCCGAATACCACGCCCTCACCGAACGCATTGCCGCCCTCACCCCGCAACAATACAAGGTGTTAGGCATGCTCTCCGACGGGTTACTCAACAAACAAATCGCCTATGAGCTCAATGTGTCGGAAGCCACCATCAAAGCCCACATGACCGCGATTTTTCGCAAATTAGGGGTAAAGAACCGCACCCAAGCGGTCATCTTGCTGCAACAGATGGATCTCACACCGCAATAAAAAAGGGAAAAAATGCCTGTCGCTATATAGACCTTTGGCTAAGACGGCTTTTTCCGTATAGACCCCAATCCCTGCTCAAACTCACAAAATCGCCGCCAGAACGGCGATTTTGTCGTTCTCCGCTCGACTAAAGTTGGACTGTGCCACGCGCCAAACGTTGCTATTGTCATCTCGTAACATTTCATTAACGTAGAAAGTAACGACATGAAAGGAGATAAGAATGGCGTTTGAATCCAAGGAGCAGGCACAAGCCTACTGGAAAGAAAACCTCGCCACGATGGGCTCGCTACTGGCCATCTGGTTTCTCGTGTCTTACGGCGCCGGCATTATGTTTGTCGATGCCCTCAACCACATTCAATTTGGGGGCTTTAAGCTGGGCTTCTGGTTCTCACAACAAGGTTCCATTTACACGTTTGTCGCGCTGATCTTTGTCTACGTGGTGCGTATGAATGCGCTTGACCGTAAATTCAACGTACAGGAAGACTAAGGGAGAGAGTCATGGAAATCCAAACTTGGACATTTATCTTGGTCGGCATCACGTTTGCCGTCTACATCGGCATCGCCATCTGGGCACGTGCCGGATCCACCAGTGAGTTTTACGTCGCCGGTGGCGGTGTCCACCCGATTGCCAATGGCATGGCGACCGCCGCGGATTGGATGTCAGCCGCATCGTTCATTTCAATGGCCGGTATCATCTCTTTCATCGGTTACGATGGCGGTGTGTACCTCATGGGCTGGACCGGTGGCTACGTGCTCCTTGCGCTCTGTCTTGCGCCTTACCTGCGTAAGTTCGGCCAGTTTACCGTGCCGGATTTCATCGGGGAGCGTTACTACTCCAAAACCGCCCGTATGGTGGCCGTGTTCTGTGCCATCTTCGTCTCGTTCACTTACGTGGCCGGTCAGATGCGTGGTGTCGGCGTGGTGTTTGCCCGCTTCCTGGAAGTGGACATCAACATGGGTATCATCATCGGGATGGGTATCGTGTTCTTCTACGCGGTCTTGGGCGGCATGAAAGGGATCACCTACACCCAGGTAGCTCAATTCTGTGTCCTCATTTTTGCTTTCCTGGTTCCTGCGATTTTCACCTCTATCATGATCACCGGTAACCCGGTGCCACAAATTGGCCTCGGCTCTACCGTCAGCGGCTCAGAAACCTATGTCCTGGATAAACTCGATGGCTTAACCACAGAACTCGGCTTCACCGCCTACACCGACGGCTCGAAAAGTATGGTGGATGTGTTCTTCATCTGTGCCGCACTCATGGTCGGTACGGCAGGTCTGCCTCACGTTATCATTCGCTTCTTCACCGTGCCACGCGTAAAAGATGCCCGTATCTCTGCTGGTTGGGCACTGCTGTTCATCTCTCTGCTGTACACCACCGCACCGTCTGTGGCCGCGTTTGCCCGCGTCAACATGATTGAAACCATTAACGGACCAGACATGAAAGGTGTCGCGGCAGAGCAAGCCCCAAGCTGGGTGACGAACTGGGAAAAAACCGGTCTGGTTAAATGGGAAGATAAAAACAACGACGGCAAAATGTTCTACTCTGGCGATGAGCGTAACGAGATGGACATCAACCGTGACATCATCGTACTGGCAAGCCCTGAGCTGGCAAGCCTGCCAAACTGGGTCGTTGCCCTGCTGGCAGCGGGTGGCTTAGCCGCGGCCCTATCAACGGCAGCCGGTCTGCTACTGGTGATATCCACCTCTATCTCGCATGACTTACTGAAGAAAGGGTTCCGCCCGAACATGACCGACAAACAAGAACTGCTGGCTGCCCGTATCGGTGCTGCTGTAGCGATTGTCGGGGCCGGTTACCTTGGGATCAATCCACCGGGCTTTGTGGCACAGGTGGTCGCGTTCTCCTTCGGTCTGGCAGCCGCCTCGTTCTTCCCGGCCATTATTCTGGGTATCTTCTATAAGAAGATGAACAAAGAAGGCGCGATTGCAGGGATGATCACCGGTATTGCTTTCACCGCGACCTACATCATCTACTTCAAGTTCATTAACCCAGCCGCGAGCACACCAGAAAACTGGTGGTTCGGTATCAGCCCAGAAGGCATCGGTACGCTCGGTATGTGTCTGAACTTTGTCGTCTCGATTGTTGTGAACAAGTTCACTGCAGAAGTACCTGAAGATGTTCAAGAGATGGTGGAGTCAATTCGTTACCCGAAAGGCGCTGGCGAAGCACACGATCATTAATCGTCAGTATCGAGCAGCGAGATCCTAGAACCTAGATTCTAAAATCTAGGAACTAGAAACTAGAAACTAGAAACTAGAAACTAGAAACTAGAAACTAGAAACGTATTCCAACACACCTCCTAACGACAAAACGGCGCCCGAAGGCGCCGTTTTTATTTGGGGGTATATCGCGAACAGGGCGATAAAAAAGCAGGCCGTTAGAACAAGCCTTTCTTCTTCACCTTACGCATACTGGCAATTTGTTCGCTCAGGTTCGGGCCGGCATCCGGCTCCGCCACAGGCTCTACCGATGCCGCTTTTACACCACTGTGTTGCAGCGCTCGGATCATCTGGCTTTGGGCAGAAATCAATGCCTTCAGCTCGGCAATTTCTGCCGCCTGACTGTGCGCCTGATGCTGCGCCTGCATTTCACTGGCCAACTGCGCCACGATATCGGCCGTCAGATCTGCCTTCAAGCTCGCCATCTCATCCTGCATCGCAGACAGGGCATCACCCTCCGGCTTGTCAGGGGTTGCTATGGCATGTTGCAAGCTATCCAACTGGGTCGAAACCGACTGCTGAAAACGGGCCAATTCCTGGCTTAGCGCCGCCTGCTGATCATCCGCTTTTTCTGCAACCGTCGCTTGCCCCGGCAACACCAAACCACACATTTTCAGCTTCTGCGCCAACATCTCCATGTGGATCGTCTGCTCAGATAACACCGCGGATAATTGGCTGGTCAATGCCGGGCTCAGCAAATGCAAAAACAGCCCGGATAAATAGATATCCTTATGCCGATGCAGGTTGTGATGCAGCTCTTTGCCCGCGCTTGGGGTTTCGACTAACTGTCGACGTTCTTCCACCCAGCGCTGCATAATGCCGACCGCATAACGGTCAGCATCGGAATTCACCGGATCAAGAAAGAGAGAGCAATTAACCCGCTTGAGCTGATTAGTCATCAGCAACCTCAATGAGGGTCTCTGGGTTGACATCCACATCGATGTCATCAGCGTGGTACATGCACAATTCACGCGCCAAGGCTGACTGTGATTCATTGATCAACACCACGCGCTCACCCAAGGTCGCATACGCTTCGGCAATCGCAGGGTAAATCAATGGTGCGCCGCCGCCCACCAAGTACACACGGTTCGGGTTCTTGGCAAACTTCTTCGCTTCATGCGCAACTGCACTGCCTAGCTCGGCTATCTTGTTTTCGATCTTGGTCAGAATGGTGTCGATTTGCGATTCATCATTCACGACTTCTTTGACAAAATCCATGTTGTGACGGTGCTTGATCAGCTCGTTCGCCACCAAGTAGCTCGCATCGCTGTCTGCGGCTGCCAACGCTTTACGCGCCGCATCCGTCACCATAGACACACCAATTTCTTTGTTACCGTACACCGCTGACACGTCATCAAACTCGCCAACTACCACGCCCATATCCAGCGTTGTGCCACCACAGTCAATCACCAGTGAACGGGTAAACTCATTGCAGTTTGAGTTCATCAGGGTAGACAGAACCGCCGGTACGCTTTCCGGCATCACGTTCACGTCCACAATCTGGAACAGTTCGCCTTTGTTCAGTTCAATCGCACGCATCAGGTTCTGGCGTTTTTTCTCGATATTCGCTTCATCACGCTGGCAATCTTCCGGATCATAAAATTCCGTGATCGGCAGTGTCACCACCAAGGTCACCGGACAAGGCGTAATACCCGTTTGTAGCAACGCATGGTGTACCGCCAACAAGTTCAGATCATCGTACTGGTAATCCACGTGCGTGGTTTCCAGTGCTTTATCTGAGGTGGCATCATAGGTGTATTTCGTCGTACCAATAGTGTAGTTATACACCTGCTTATCACGGCGCAATGCGGCACTCTTCCAGTCTTTACGGAAAGAGTTCGGTGAAACAATGGTCTTTAGCTGGTTTTGTTCAATCCAGCTTACCTTTACATTGGTAGAACCATCATCCACGGCAATGGTTAACGTTGATACCGTCATAATACGCACTCACAAAAAATAATATAAAAACGGTGGGGTACGGGTGACTCAACAACAGATTCAGTCATAAAAGGCGACCCCACAAAAATACAATCTGCCACACACCGAAAGCTCAAGGCGCATAGCCGTCAAAAAAGTATGCTACTGGCGATTAGTTATCGGCAACCTTGAGCAAAAGTAAAGGCAACATGGCCAAATCCACATCAAGTTTTTTCGCTAATCCTGCATATATCGTATCAATACGCGAACCGTGTTGGCGGCTACGGTAATAAGAACTCACCACCAACGACAGATCATCGATATTCAGTGCGTTACCCGCACCAATCAGCCCTAGCACACCGCGCAGGTAAATATAATCCAGTAACATCGCGCGAAACTGCGTGGCAGGGGTTTCCGATGGGAAATCTGTGTTGTACATCTGGTAAATAAAGAAATTGCCCCATACCGTCGGCTGTGTCATGACAAAGTCGCGGTAACTGGTTTCTAGCCCTTGTGTAAAGCGCTGCACCTGCAATGGCTTATCGTCTCCTGCGTCATCAAGCCCCAATGCGATACGCTCACGCAGTTGCTCATAACGTCGGTGGGATTGCGCTTTCTCTGTCAATACCGACCATGCAAACTGCCCATTCAGCGTCTTCAGAATACACTCAACATTAAAGGCGGTGGTTGACGGCATATTATCGAAATACGCCCCCACCTCACCGGAGACTACGTGATCGATCACTTGTGCTAACGCGCTTTGCTGATCGTCTTGGGTCGTATCAACACTCTCTAGGCGGTTCAACACCATACCAAGAGTAAACAAGCGCTTATCGAGAGGCATAGATTCATCGCCCAGCAACTGCAAAAACAGATCGCGCACAATATCCATGTACCACGGCGGGTTATACACCGGCGCAACGAAACCTTTTTTCAATTCCGTATTAAAAGCAAACTGCATCGCCTCCGGATCAAGCAACACCTTACGTACCACTTCAGGGCAAGACAGCGACAACGAATGATGCACCTGATTGCCACGGACATGCTTCAAACGCGGATAAATTCGGCAGGTGTTCGAGAGGCGCTCAGGGCCATGCTCTTTGTGTACACGGCATAACCCCTTACCGTCACGCAATGAACAAAAACCCTGATCATCAAGCTTAATCGAGGCATAAGCTTTCTGCCCTGGTGTGCGCAAAAAAATCGCTTTCGCTTCATGCCGAAAGACACTTTTCTGCGTCATGAACTGATAAGTACCTTTATCAATATCGATTTTCCAACCGTAACAGCAGTTATCTTCACACTTATCGGCGATGCACTGAAAATGCTGATAAAACGTGGGGGTTACTATGGTCTGTGGCGCTACGGCGGCATTGTTTTTTTTCATTTTAATTTACCATGACGTCTAAACGGGAAATCGGCTGGTTGCTTTCCGCAAACGTGCGGGCACGCTCAACGGCCACACCGGGTTGCGACCCTTTACCAAATAATTGCGCCAGTTGTTGATCGGCTTCGGGGGTCAGGATCATCACTTCAATGCGGCGGTTCTGCCCACTGCGTGGATTCACCTCATCAATCAGCATGCGCTCTGCCATCGCCACCACTTGCAACACGTTCGTTTGCGGTAAACCGGAATCAACCAAAAACTGGCGAGCAGCCATGGCGCGATCCCCTGACAACTCCCAGTTGCTGTAGGTCGATGACTTGAAGTGGGTATTATCGGTATGACCACTGATCACCAGACGGTTTTTGATCTGTCCGAGCATCGGCGCCAGTTCAAACAGCATGTCTTCAAAAAACGGCGTAATAATCGCACTGCCACGGCCAAACATGGCTTGCTTGTCCGTGTCTTGGATCAGAATGCGTAACCCTTGCGGCACCAACTCCAATACCAGATTACTGCTGGCCGATAGCGCATCAGCCATCTCCGACACTTCTTGTGCCAGCATTTCCAACTGCGCAGCATTCAAGTGCTGGCCTTTCAGGATCGAATTTAATTCTCGGCCTCGGCCAGCATTCGCCCCTTCCGCCCCTTCCGGTAAACGTTGATGCAAAGACGGGCCCAATGAATCCGGGCCATTCAGTTTTGACTGTACCGGATTTTCAAACGGCGAGGCCTGCCCACCGAAATCAATCGGAAACGGGCTATTACGCAACGCAAACAGGTTATCCATGTTATCGAACACACTGCTGTTCTGGAGCTGGTACTGAATTTCTTGCCGCTCTTCCGCCGAGGCAATTTCCATGATCCATAGCACCATGAAAAACGCCATCATGGCGATGGCAAAGTCGGCAAACGCCACTTTCCATGCCCCGCCATGGTGCTCGTCGTGATGACCACGGCGCTTCTTTTTAACGATAATAATTTGATGATCGTCTGCCATGATTAACCCTTGGCTACCCAACGTTCCATTTCAGCAAACGACGGTTTGTACTCAGAGTGCAACATCTTACGCCCAGCATCCAATGCCAGCAGGGTCGGCTTGCCTTGCACCTGCGCCACCAAAATCGCCGAGGCCATATTCAGCGCCATCATTTCTTTCTTTACCTGACCAGCCATGCCGGTGGCCAACGGTTCAAACACCCCGTACGCCATCAACACCCCGAAGAAGGTACCGACCAATGCCGCCGCCACTTTAACCCCGATCAGGGTCAACGGGCCGCCGATGTTCTGCATGGTCACCACGATACCCAGTACCGCCGCCACAATACCGAACCCCGGCATGGCTTCGCCGATTTTCGACATTGCTTTTGACGGACGCAGCAAATCCTCTTCCAGCGTATGCAGCTCCATCTCAAGTGCCGCTTCCAGATCATGGTGGCTCATTTTACCCATCGCCATCATGCGCAAATTGTCCGTGACAAAACTCAGCAACACGTTCGATTTCGCCACCTCTGGGTAACGGTTAAAAATGTCACTGGAGCCGGGATTTTCAATGTGATCATCCAGCTTTTTAATGCCGTCTTTGCGGATCACTTCCAGCAGTTCAAACATCACTTCCAGTACCGATTTGTAATAGTCGTTACTGTAACCTTTGCCCATCAACATTTTGATGCGAGTCAGAATATTTTTCAGCACGTAGGTCGGGTTAGAAATGATCAACGACCCAATGCCCGCCCCCAAAATAATGATGAATTCTGCCGGCTGCCACAGGGCGGCCATTTTACCGGTCGCCATTAAATAGCCCCCGGTCACACTGCCAAAGACAATGAAAAAGCCTAGTATCGTTTGCATGTCACGCTCCGTTACACCGATTCCCGCCAATCGGCTAACAATGAATTAAGGGTCTTTAAGGCCTTGCTGTGAAGTTGACTGATACGGGCTTCTGTCACTTCAAAGGCTAAGGCGATCTCTTTCAGGTTCATTTCGTGTTCGTAATAAAAGCTGAGGATCAGCTGATCCCGCTCATCCAAGGCCGACAGCGCGGTCACCAACGCCTGTTTCAGGGCAGCGCGTTCATGGCTTTGACACTGAAAGCTCAGGCCAAAAAACTGTTCGCCCCCTTCTTGCAGCGCTTCAAGGCTGCCCAAGTGTTCGGCTTCGTTATCCACCCGCCGTTGCTGCACCTCGCACACGCTAATGTCGAGTTCATCGGCCATTTCCTGCGCCGTCGGCCCCCGTCCTAACCGACGACTCAGGCGACGCTCACAATCGCGCATTTCATGACCACGCTGGCGCGTACGTCGAGAACGCCAATCCATCCGGCGTAACTCATCCAGCACGGCCCCGCGGATCCGCTGGATCGCCAGCCGTTCGATGGCTTCGCCGTCCAAGTCGGGATAGCGGCGGATCACATCCAGCAACGCCACCAGGCCAATTTGCTCCATGTCTTCCATCGACAGTAAGGATGTCACCTGTGCCGTCATATGGCGGCACACTTGCCGTACCAGCCCCATGTGCTCATGAAGTAAACGGGCCTCTCTGGCCCGATCCTGCACCTGCTGGCTCTGCTGATAGGCCATCAACCCTTCATGGGGATAAGCGTTACACGCACCCTGCACAGAACCTCCTTACTGGATGACCATTTTGGTGATCAACACCTTTTCGATCCCGTTCATACCGGCCATCTCATTCATCACGGTACGAATATCGTCACGCAACTCGATTTCCAGCGACTGCATGGCCTCTTTGGCAATCAGATCGTCATAGCCTTTCTGGCTGACGGCTGACACCACGGCGTTGTGCACCAGCGGTTTAAATTCTTCGATCAGTTCAATGTGGGTACTGTCATAACTCATCAAGGTGATTTCCAGCATCAGGTAATGCAAACGCTGCTCACCCGGCACACTCATCACAAACTTGTTCAAAGGCACAAACACCGGTTTTTTGATCAAGGCCGCCGCTGGCACCCCGTTGGTATCACTCACTTCCACCAACTTGGTCGCTTGCTGTTGTTGCCAGAACCACCAGCCCCCGCTGCCTAAGAGCGCAGTCACAGCAACCACCAGGGCCGCAATCACCGCGGTGTTTTTTTTCTTTGGTTGTACATCTTCTGTCATGTTCTTTTCCTTGGCCCACTCATCATCAGGCCTCTGTTAACCGTTACACCATTAACCGTCAGACCATTGCTTCAAACCGCGAGCCCAAGGCATACGCAGGGATCGAGACACTGGTGGGTACCACTTCATTGGTGGCAATCGCCATCTCATCCGACGCCGTTGATTGATCGCCGTGACGCTGCTGTTGCCCGCCACTCGATACCGAGACATCGACCAGATTCAACGCACTGCCGTCAAAATCCATGCGTAAACGATCCGCATTGGCCGCCAATGCTTCACGTAACTGCGGGTGCGCGGCACCAAAATGAACAGAGGCTTTATCCCCTTCTACGCGAATGCTCACTTCCAATTTTCCCAGCTCAGGCGGGTCTAACCGGATAAGCGCTTTTTGCACCCCTTCTTGCTGGGTGAAGGCCATACGGGCACGCAGTTGATCCACCAAGGCTTTGCCCCACTCAGGCGAACTGATATCCACACTGGCTTGCAGGTGTTGCGTCACGCCCTCGGTCAGATTGGCATTCTGCGCCGCTGATGAGGACGCCGCGGGGTGCATGTGCGGTTGCGCCAGTGCATGCACGTTATGCAGGGCGATACCTTGCCCCGCCCCTTGCGCGCCCCCTTGTCCTGAATGCGGCATCAGCTGTTGCAGGGCATCCAACAACGCCGCCGTCGGCACAGGACGACCGTCGACTGACGGCGCTTTCACGTCATGCCCGACGCCTGCCAACTGCGCTGACATCACATCCGTGGCGAAGGAACGGGTTGGCTGGTTGACCGCCATGTTGTCAGCCATCTGGGTGTTCAACGTACGCATCGACAGTGCCTGAACACTTGCCCCAGCCGTCCCCCCAACCATGCCCGCCTCCTGACGGCGCAATGCCGTAAGGGCTGCTAAGGCTTGCGTCAACTCACCTTGTTGCCCGACGGATAATCCCAGCTGCTGCATCAGGGTCTCCAGCGCTTGCGCGGGATCAGGCTGAGCCTGTAACCATTGCGCCAATTGCTCGAGCGCAGGTGCTTCGCCAGAAGCAGAAAGATCGCCGGATAGCGGCGCCGATACGGATTCGGTCAACGGTTCTAATGCCGCATCCGCTGGCGTGCCTGCTTGCGCATACGCCTGCTCAAACGATGCCGTGTCTGATGACCCCATTTGATCATGTGAACCCGCAGTCTTACTGGGTTTCCCTGCGGGTCCCGACGCGGATCCAGACGCTGCTCCCGATACGGAAACAGACGTGCCGGACGCAGCAGAAGCGCCCGCCGATGAGACGGAAACGTGCATAGTGTCTTTACTCGTTATTGGTGTTGCAGATACGCCATCACCCCTTCCCGGGTGCTGGCTTGTTGGTTGATTTGCTGTTGGATATCGGCTTTCTTGGCCTGACCGGCTGCCAGCATCGTGGTGTAAAACGCGCTGATCTGTTCCAGCTGGGCACGGGTCGCGGGTTCATGTAAACGCGCACGCAAAGTCGGTAATAACTGCTGCAGCGTCTTATCCAGCACCGCCAGTTCATCCCAATCCTGTGCCGCCAGTGCCGCCTCAAACGCCGAACGTAATACCGCCACCTGACGCGCCCATGTGGTGCCCGGCCGTGCGGTCAAGGGCACCGTCGAGGGTGCGTTCTGAGTCGGTACGCGCGCAAAACGGGATGCCGTCATCTTATTGCTCACTGCCGACCTGCACTTTTTCCGGTTTCAACACCACCCATCCCTCAAGGATGTCAGTGATCAAGCGGCTCACTTCATCAATGCCTGCCACGTCGTTATTGCAGTTGGCTTCAAACAAACGGCGGCCACAGTAGTCATACAAACGGAACAGCTCTTGGGTTACGTCGCCGCCTTTCTCTTCATCCAGCACCGAGCTCAGGCCATTCAAAATGTCGAGACACTTAGAAATGGTTAAGCCCTTGTCGGCAATCTGGCCCCGCTCCATAAAGCCACGGGCGCGGCTTAAATTATCCAGCAAGCCTTCCAGTAGCATCTGGATCAAACGGTGCGGACTGGCCGCGGCGGCTTGGGCGTGGTTCTGGGCATGTTGGTAGGCACCAAGGCCTTCTTGATTCATCATGGTTATGTCTATCTTTCGTGTTCAGTGTTTATCGCAGTTGCTAGCGCGTTAATGCAGTGTTTAAACGACAAAACCGGGCCTCACGGCCCGGTTCATTCAGCCTGCTTACATCAGCATGCTGATCATCATGTTTTGGGTTTGGTTCATCTGGGCAATTTGGCTGTCCATCTTGGCGTAGTAGTCACGCAGGGAAATCGATTTGGCTTCCATGCGTTCATCCAGCTGAGCACGCTCATCACCAATGCGCTCATTGTCGAGTTCCAAGCGGTCTTGGCGGATATCGAACAAACCACCGTTCTTGTGGTAGTCATCCAATACCGTCAGCATCTTGTCCATCATGCCCGGTTGGGTGTCATCCAGTGGATTGCCCATGAACAGGTTGGCGATTTCGTCGAAGTTCTCTTCCAGCGCCTTGTCCATTTTATCGGCGTCGATTTCCAGCGTGCCGCTCACCGTGGTGGTGATCCCCAGCTGCGACAAGGTTTCCAGCGTGGAGGCGCTGTACTCCGCCGAAATCACTTCGCGCAAGCGCGTCACCATCGAACGTACACCGGCATCGCCCGACAAAGCGGCAGCGCCGTCTTCACTCGATTTGGTGTAGGTGTTAACGGTTTCCATCACCTTGTTGTAACTGTCGATGAACTTCTTCACCGTGTCTTTCACGCCCGCTTCATCGCGCGCGATATTGACGTTCACGGTGCCCGGCTCTTTCAGGGTCAACGTAATACCGTCAATCACGTTTTCCATTTTGTTGGAGCTCGACGTCAGCTCCATGGTGCCGAACATCACTTTGGCATCTTGACCTGCTTGCAGCGTTTCATGCCCGCCCGCAAGGGTGCCTGTCGCATTCACATCCCCCGCCGCAGGCACGCTGGTGACGGTAAAGCCGTTCGCGGCGCCGGTCTCATTGGCATTGAGCACCAAGCTGACATTGTCGCCACTGCGTACCAAGGTGGCTTTCACGCCCTCGTTGTCCGGATGGTTATTGATGGCCACCTGCACTTCTTCCAGCGAGACGCCGTCATTTTTCAAGCGAGCGATTTTATCGTCATAGCTTTTCTGGCCTTCGTTGAAGGTATCCAGACGCTTCTGGTCAAAATCTTTGTTGTCTTTGTTCGTCAGAATATCTTTGGCTTTGTCTTCCCAACCCGCTTCGCTCTTATCAATATCGAATTCTTTGGCAATGTTATCCAGCGTGCGGGTTTCATGTTCCGCCTTCTTGGTGGCCTGCTCGCCTTCCAGCTTGGTGGCTAAGGCCGCGATATCGACCTCGACCGTTTTTCCGCCAGCGGTAAAGCCGACCTTGCCACTCTTGAGGTAGCTGTCTTTGCCCAGTGAAATCAGCTGATCACGCTGTGCTTGCGCAAGATCGATCACTTCAAAGTTATATTCACCAGCAACCGCGCCCGCACCGACCGCCACACCGAGCGTCTCACTGTTACTCAGCTCCGCTTTGAGTTTGTTCAACTCGTTCACGGAGTTCAGATCTTCGACCGTGTCACGGAAGCTGTTAATGGTGTTCTGAATTTCTTTCAGCGCGTCCATTTCAGCCGTATTCATGCCTTCCTGGCGGTTGAGTTGGTTGTCTTTCGGTGCCCGCTCGGAGGCAACAATCACTTCGATCATTGAGTTGAAATCAATGCCCGAACCAATACCTGTCATAAACATATGGTGTCTCCTGTTATACCTCGGCCGAGCAAGCGAATAATGTGCTGCAAGCGCCCATGGACCTTGGGGTAATAGGGGTAATAAGCAAAAAACATACCAATCTATTTTTATGATTTTGAGACGTAGATGGATGGTTTTCAGCGGATTAAAGGGTATTTAAGAGGGTCAGATACAAAACGAGCGGAAGTAATACTTCCGCTCGGTATGCATCATCGAATCATGCTATGTGTATAGCGCGTCGATTAACGTAGAAGCTGAGACACCATGCTTGGCATCTGGTTTGCTTGAGACAGTACCGTGATACCCGCTTGCATCATGGTGTTCTGCTTGGTCATGTTGGCAGATTCTGCCGCGATGTCTGCATCCATAATACGACCTTTCGCCACAGACATGTTTTCTGCGATGTTGCCCAGGTTGTTGATGGTAGACTGGAAGCGGTTCTGCGTTGCACCCAGATCAGCACGTACAGCGCCAACGGCATCGATCATTTTGTCGATGTTGTTCATTGCATCACCGGCTTTAGCTGCATCAGTGATGCCAGCAGACAATGAATCAGTGCTTAATGAAGTGCTATCCAGCTTCACGCTGATTACGTTTGGATCTAGGCTTTTTAGCTCTTTACCAAGACCAGTCATTGCAGTATGCAGAGCTGTCAAGTCTTCGCCCTGAGTAATATCTTTTAGTTTGCCTGTTGTTGTATCAACATTGGCTGTTACGGCATCAGCTAGCGCTTTTACTTTATCAACTTCACCCGCATCACCAGCAGCATCAAGCTTCAGCTTCACTTTACCTGCAGCGCCATCAGCTACTGTGGCGTTAATACCGAGGTCATTAATTAGAGCTTCAACTCCTGCTTTATCTGTCGCACCTAGAGCAGTGATATCAACTTCAGCCCCTTCAGTTGTACCAGCCAACTTATCAAGCTCCACCAGTGTTTTATTCAAAGAATCCAGTTTCTTAAGGCTTGCTTCTGAGGTATCCAGACCTAGCTCACTCAAGCCAGATTCAACGGCATTCTTAACATCATCAGCAGAAAGCTTACCTGCACCTACATCAGCAGCTGCAAATGTTTTAACATTTGTGTCTGCACCCACTTGGAAATCGACACCGGTACCCAACTTATCAAACAACTTCTCGCCCTTACCGTATGTCGTGGTGTCCACAATGCGGTCTAGCTCTTTGGTCAGCGCTTTAAATTCTTTGTCTAGAGCAGCACGGTCTGAATCTGAGTTGGTACCGTTTTTCGCCTGTACAGACAGGTCACGCTGGCGCTGAAGAATGTTAGTGAATTCCTGCAGTGCACCTTCTGCCGTTTGCGACATAGAGATACCGTCGTTGGCGTTACGCTGCGCCACTTTCAGGCCGTTAACCTGAGAGTCCATACGGTTCGCGATCTGCAGGCCCGCAGAGTCGTCTTTTGCGCTGTTGATACGTAGACCCGTCGACAGACGCTGTAGTGACGTGTTCAGAGAGCCTTGTGTACCGGTTAAGTTACGCTGTGCATTCATTGATGCAAAGTTGGTGTTGATAGTCATAGACATAGGGGCATTCCTCTATTCGGGATAATAGCGCCGGGCAATAGTCGCCGGGGCTTAAAAAGGTTCTATCCACAACCAACGACCACCTTTGCGAGTTACTTAACTCTTTTTTTGCAGTTTTTTTAATGTCACTCGCAAAAGGGAGGGGGATCACAGGAAAAAGGGGCGAGGTTCGAGTCTAGAGGGACGAGGAAGAGCGGAGGAGCAGGGGCGGGAAAGCAGTGACGCGTGGCGAGTTTGAAGTGGCGAGAAAAAACGAAGAACAGGGACGAGTGCCGAGTCTAAAGGAACGAGAAAAACGCAAAGAGCAGAAACGGTTTCCCCTTTCTGCTCTTACTCGAACCTCGTCCCTTCAGACTCGCCCCTGCCTTCGCGCTTACAACGCTGGTTCGAGTAACGCGACCACGTTGTGGCGGGTGGCGTTGGCTTGCGCTAGCAAGGTCGGGACGGCGTTGTCGATCAGTTGCAATGACACGTCTTCCGGCGCTTTCAGCCAGCTGGCTTCAATGCTGCCGTCATTGTTGATGACGCCGCTTTTGATCGACAGGCTGCGGGTGACGGCGGCCAGCTGATCGACCACGGCCTGCTGTTGCTGGTCGATGTGCGTCAGTGACTGCGACACTTTCTGCAACATCCGCTCGATATCGGCCAAAGCCTTACGGGTGGACTGCGGTTTGCCAAATTCTAACTGCTGAGGCTCAACCTGCGTTTTGTCGTGGTTTTCCAGCTTGGCTTTCACCGGATTGCCTGACGGTAAAATTTGCCCGCTGCCTGACATCCACACCCCACGTCGGATCGACGGCCATTCGGCTTTCGGGGCCGAAAATGCCAAGTCACCGTATTTGTCCGCCTTGACCTGAATGTCACGGGGGGCAAACGCGGTGCTGAGGGTGTCCGCCACTTCGTCCAACGACATGTGAGATTCCACTTTGGCCCGCACTGATGACGGTTGACCGTCTTCAAACTGGAAGCGCAAAATTTCATCTTGCTGGCGCAAGGTATTAAAGCGCATGCCTTTAATGCCGAAGTGCTCGCTGTGCTGCTCGCCGTCTAACCGGGGGGTTAAATCGTGGTGCAGCACCGGTTGGCCGTCGTATTTGGCCTCGCGGGTCAAACGGGTAAGTTTGCCTTTCAGCTGATGCAGTGATTGCTGCAGTTGATCTTTTTTGTTTTCTTGCGCGCTGAGTGAACGGCGCGCCAGTGTGCGCAACTGCCCCAGCAGGTTACTGGCTTCCTTGAGCGCCTGTTGCGCGCTCTCGGCTTGTGCCACCTGACTGTGGGCCCGTGCGGTTTGTACCAATAAACTGCCCGAGGCCAAGTGGCCCTGGGCGGATTTGCGGGAAGAGGCATCGGACTCTTTCTTCTCGGTGACGCGTGCCACCGCCGCGACCGGTTGCTGGGTCGCAATCCGGTTGGGCTGGGTACTGTCGCCACTGCGCAGTGTACTGGTACTGGATACGATGTGATTGACCAAAAATGCCTCGCGTCGATGGTTGACGATCTGACGATTACATCATGTTGAATAACGACAGATTCTGGATCTTGCTGTATGTCATCTGCGATGCCTGTAGCGCCGCCATCTGGGTGTTCAGTGATAAAATCGCTTCACTGTAATCCAGATCTTTGACTTCGCTGATCAGGTTCTGATTGAGCAGGCTGTTGTCGTCGTGCGAACCGCCTACACTCTCCAGTGAACTCATGTCGCCACCCACTGCGGTCCATACCTGATTCACCGCCGTCAGCGTGTCATCAATATGGCCTTGTGCCGTCGTCACTTGGGCGGTTAATGCCTCGCCAGAGACCGACGGATCACGCAGGGTGGTGACCAGTTCATCCAAGGTGTTGAATATATCACTTCCCTCGGCGCCAGCTCCACCTTGGAAGAACAAGGTATCGGCCGTCTGGTTAGCCGGAATCGTCATGGATTCGGCCACGCGCACCTCACGCTGCTCGCTGTTGCCCTGATAGACAAATTTGCCGGTCTCGGGATCGCGGCTGACCGGCTGGGTGTCCGTCATGGTGCCAGCAAACAAATAATCGCCGCTGGCAGATTTGCTGTTGGCCGTATCGACCAACTGATCCAACAAGTTATCCAGTTCGGTCGCAATCGCTTCGCGCCCGGCTTGGGTCGAGTTGCTGGCATTCAACACGCTGGTCGCCAGCTCCTGAATGCGCAATACCGTGTTATTGCTGCCATCCAAATGCGATTCCAGCTGGCCCAATTCCCCGGTAAGGTTGGAAATGTTCTTCTGGAACTGATCAATCGTGGCTTGTTCACGATCGAGCATCATGAGCTGCACCGAACCCAACGGATCATCAGACGGCTTGAGCATTTTCTCGCCGCTGTTGAGCTGGATAAAGGCTTTGTTCACCCCGGTGGTCGAGGTTTGCATGCTGGTCAGCATGACATCATTCAGTTGTGACGTGCTTAAACGCATAGTGCTTTCCTGTTAGCGGAACATCGACAAGGTGACATCAAACAACTGCTGCGCGGTGGAAATCACCTGCGCATTGGCCTGATACATCTGGGTATAAGTCATGATGCTGGCCGCTTCTTCATCCAGCAGCACACCGGCAATGCTGTCGCGCTCACCTTGCGCCTGTTTCACCAATGCTTCACTCGCGCTGGCATCGGTTTCTAGCTGGGCGGTTTTGATCGACCAATCACCGCTCAGGCCGGTATAGCCGTCGTAAATGGACTTGCCATCCAAGCGGTCAATGGCGTTCTGGTACTGCGCCAGTACATCGGGATCCATGCCGGTGGTATCAATACTCACGGCACTGTTACGCAGATCGTTCAGCGCTTCTAAGTTCCCGCTGTTACCCGGTTCACCGGCCGCTGAAGAGAAGGCCAAGGCTTTCGGGTCATCAATCAGCAGGGTCAGATTTTTCGCCGCCCCTTCCACCGAATCAACACCGCCAAACATGGCTGCGCCCGGGTTGTCATTCAGATCAAAGCCTTTGGCGTGGGTGTCATTGAACTGGGTGGCAAAGCTGTACGCCATCACATCCAATTCATGTTGCAGATCGTTCAGCTCGCCATCACGGTACGCCATCAGGCCGCCGATGCTGCCACCCAGGTTGTCATCCAACGCCAGTTCGCTGTTGCCACGCACGACGGTCAGAGTGCCGTCTTGGGCTTTTTTCAACTGACTGGCGCTGTCACCGGTCACTAACGGCTGGCCTTTGTCGAGCGTCAGGCTCACGGTGCCGTCATCGTTGTAGGTGGTGTTCACGTCCATCATGCCCGACAGCTGACGCACGGCTTCATCGCGCGAATCCAGCAAGCTGGTCATGTTCTGGCCGTTCGCCCCGGCAGAACGAATGCTCTCATTCATGCTGGCGATGCTGGCCATCAGGGTATTGGCTTCAGAAATCGAAGCGGTCAGCTGGCCATCAACCTGCTTGGCCTGTGTGTCTAACTGGCTGCTCAGGTTATTAAAGCGCTGCACCATCGACTTGCTCTGGCTCAGAATGGTCTGGCGGTGGGCGATGTCTTGTGGGGCGGTTGACGCTTCGCTCAGGGCGGCATAAAAGCGGTCGAGCCCTTTGCTGATACTGGTGCTGTCGTTGTTGAGCAGGGTTTCGGTTTTCTGCATGTACTGCGAGCTGATCGCATTGAAGCCCCATGAGCCCTGCTGCTTGTAAATTTGCTGGTTGAGGTAGTTATCCGCCATGCGCTCCACGCTGCTGACCCCCACACCGGCCCCCATCGTGCCGCTGACCTCAGCGCCAAACCCTACCCGTTGGCGGCTGTAACCCGGTGTCAGGACGTTTGTCACGTTATGGGCCGTCACCGACAGCCCGGCATTGGCGGCACTCATGCCGGATAAACCAATATTAATTAAGCTCATAGTTCTTCTGGATCACCTAGGTTGTTGAGATGCTCAGTCAACGTACTCCCCGGCGCCTGCCAATCAAACCCGGCATCCATCGAATGGGCTGGGCTATAAGCGTGGCGGCTTACGGGGGTAAATGTCGGGCTATTGGCGGCGAGCGTCGCGGGGCCTTGTTGTGTCATAGCGACCAGTTGGGACTGGGGCTTAAATGCTTCGTGCTGACCTAATTGCTTCACCAGCATGTCGGCAATCCCCACACTCTTCTGTCGGCTCATTTCCATCGCCAGCTGACTGTCGTGCATCGAGCGGTAGAACTGCTGCTGGCGGCTGTTAAACGGGTTGTCTTCTTCGTCAGCCTGCAAGGCTTCACTGGCTTGACGCATATGTTTGAGCACGGTCTGCAAAAAGACCGCTTCAAACTGTTCGGCCGCCTGTGCCAACGCCTGATCTGAATCCGGATTCGCTTTAATGGCGTGCAGACTGCCCATGTCGTTATACAGGGCCGTGTGCGTGTCGTTTTCTGTTATTTTCATCGGTGTGACCTATGCGTTGCCTTAAAGCACAATCAGCTCGCCTTCGAGGGAACCAGCCTCGTCCAGCGCAATCAATATCGACATCAAATCGGTCGGGGACGCCCCCAGGCTGTTCACCGCATCCACAATGGTCTGCAAGGACGTGGTGCCTTCACTTTGTGGCCAGATAAACACTTTGCCGCGCTCTTCATCGATGCTGACATCGGACTCTGGTGTTACTGTCGTATTGCCACGACCAAACGGATTTGGCTGGCTCACGTTGTAGCTTTCCATCACGCTGACCGTCAGGTTACCGTGGCTGACCGCGGCGGTATGGACTTTGACATCCTGCCCCACCACAATGGTGCCGGTGCGGGAGTTGAACACCACGCGGTTATGCGCCTTTTGCGCCTGAACATCGACGTTTTCCAGCATCGCCAAAAACGTCACGCGTTGGTTGGCGTCATGCGGGGCACGCACGCGAATACGCGCGTGGCTTTCTGCCATCGCCACCTCAGGACCAAACAAGTCATTGATCGCCCGCTCAATATTACGCGCGGTATTAAAGCCCGGCTCTTTAAGGTTCAACACCAATTCCGGTGAGGACTGAAACGAGGAGACGATCTCACGTTCAATGATGGCGCCATTCGGGACGATACCCGCGGTCGGGATATTGATGGTGACCCCGCTGCCGCTGCTGCCTTCCGCCATCACGCCGCCCACCACAAGGTTGCCCTGCGCCATCGCATAAATTTGCCCATCCACCCCTTTGAGCGGTGTCATCAGCAAGGTGCCACCGCGCAGGCTCTTGGCATCACCAATCGACGAGACGGTGACATCCAGATCCTGCCCTTTACTGGCTAACGGTGGCAACGTGGCATGGACGGCCACAGCGGCGACGTTTTTCAGCTTGGGATCATCTTGGGCACCCAGTTGAACGCCGAACTGGCTCAGCATGTTTTTCACCGATTGGGAGGTGAATTTCGTCTGGCTTTTATCCCCGGTGCCACTCAAGCCCACTACCAGACCGTAGCCCACCAGCTGGTTTTCGCGCACCCCTTGAATATCCACCAGGCTCAACAGCGGCTGTGCCGTGGAAACCGCAGGGAGCAACGTCAACGCTGCGGCAAGAAAGAGTTTTTTGAACATTAGATTGGGAACCATGAGGTATTGAAGAAACGCGATAGCCAGCCGGCTTCGTTGGCACTGGCCAGCGCACCACGGCCAGAGTAAGTGATCCGAGCATCCCCCAAACGCTGCGACGGCACACGGTTACCGCCATCGATATCATCCACCCGCACAAGGCCGGATAATCGAATGAATTCGTTCCCTTGGTTGAGCTTGAGCCATTTTTCGCCGCGCACGCGCAGCACACCGTTCGGCAGCACTTCCGTGACCATCACAGTAATGTTGCCCGACAGCGAGTTTTGCTGCGAGCTGGAGGCAGAACCGGCAAAGTCACGCTCTGCATCCACCCCGATGGACGCGTCGTTATAGACTTTGCCACCCAGCGTCGGAGCGGGCATGCTGATGCTGCTCGACTTGCCAAAACTGGTGCCTGCTTTTTTGCTGGAGCGCGTCTGCTCGTCCAGTTGCACCGTGAGAATGTCACCAATGCGAAATGCACGGCGGTCCTGAAACAACGCCATCCCGTAGTTGGCACTGAACAGGCTGCCATCCGGATCCACGTGATAACTCGGGAAGGCCATGACCATGTCCTCTTCTTCCGGTTGGTTATCAATGAACTCCGAAACCGGGGCCACACAGCCAGACAACAACAAGGTTGTCGTCAGTAGCCACGTCGGTTTATGCATGCCCTACTCCTTACATTGACTGGCTGACAAACTGCAGCATCTGATCGGCACTGGACACCACTTTGGCATTCATTTCATACGCGCGTTGGGTGGTGATCATGTTCACCATTTCTTCCACTACGCTGACGTTAGAGCCTTCCAGCGTATGCTGGCTGATCGCACCCAAGCCGTCTTCACCGCCAATCCCTTCAATGGCCGCACCGGAAGAGCCCGTTTCGCGGAACATATTACCGCCCAGCGCTTCCAAGCCTGATGGGTTGGCAAAGTTCACCAACGAAATCTGCCCCAATTCCTGCGGCATGCTGTCGTCTTGCGTGGTAATGGTCACCATGCCGTCAGTACCCACGGAAAACGTTTTGGCATTTTCTGGCACTTCAATGTTCGGGATCATCGGCAAGCCCTGCGCCGTCACCAATACGCCTTCCGAATTGCGGTGGAATTGGCCATTACGGGTATAACCGGTATTGCCATCAGGCAGTTCAACCTGAAAGAAACCCTGACCCATGATCGCCAAATCCATCGCTTCTTGCGTATTTTGGTAAGCGCCGGTTTTCATCATCTTTTGGGTGCCAATCACTTTGACACCGTTGCCTAACTGCAAACCGCCCGGCACTTCATTTTGCTGATCCGCCATGGCGCCCGGCTGCTTCTTCATCTGATAAAACAGATCTTCAAACACGGCACGGTCTTGCTTAAAACCGACGGTGTTGACGTTGGCCAGGTTGTTAGAAATAACCTGCATCTGGGTGTCTTGTGCTGCCAGACCCGTTTTACTGACCCACAACGCTGGATGCATAATCCCTTTCTCCTTAATAAAAACAGCAGCAGGCAAACACCGGCTGCTGAAAATCACGTGACAACCGCGTTAGGTGCGGATAATTCGATTACCGGTTGACGCTAAATCGCCGGCGGTTTTCATCATCTTGATCTGAAACTCAAAGTTTCGAGACAACGAGATGTTGGTGACGAGCGCATCAATCGCATTGACGTTGCTGCTTTCCTGATACCCCGAGGCCACAGTCACCGCCTCATCGGCGTCAGCATCATTGGCGCCAATCACGCGAAACAGGCCATCTTCGGCCTTGAACAACGCTTGTTTCTCTGGGTTCACCAACTTCAGGCGCCCGACTTCCTGCACCAAGCCACCGCCGAGCGGCACAACGGAAATCGTACCGTCGTTACCGATATCCACATGCTCATATTCCGGCAGTACAATCGGCCCGCCCACGCCCATCACCGGGCGATCCCCCAGCATCAATTCACGATCCGCCGTCAGGTGGAAATTGCCACTGCGGGTATAGGCTTCATCAAACTCCGATGCCTGCACCGCAAAGAACCCCTCGCCGCGGATCGCGACATCAAACGGGTTATCGGTATGCTGCAGAGTGCCCGAGGAAAAATCGGTTCCGCCCATGCGTGCGGCAACTAACGAGCGGGTCGGTAAGCCGTCGCCCTCGATGTCGATCGTTTCGGCCTGTTCGATGTCGGCACGAAAACCGGCGGTGTTCACGTTCGCCAGATTGTTGGCGTGTACTTGTTGCGCCAGCATGGTACGGCTGGCGCCCGACATGGCCGTAAACAGCAACTTATCCATCTAATTACGCCTCGGCCTTATAGGTTCTGGAACAGGATTTGTGTCATTTCCTGTGCGACCTGAATGGTCTTGGCATTGGCCTGATAGTTACTCTGTGCAGACATCAAGCCCACCATTTCACTGGTCAGATCCACGTTCGAGTTTTCATACATACCGGTACGCAGTGCGCCTAGTTGACCGGTACCCGGCGCGCCCACCAACGGAGAACCCGACGCAAACGTATGTGTCCATGCGGTGCCGCCCGCCTGCTGCAAGCCTTCCTGATTCGGGAAGCGAGCCAGTGCCACTTGCCCTTGCTGCTTCACTTCGCCGTTAGAATAACGTGAGTAAACAGAGCCATCAGAGTCAAAATACCAACCGGCAACCTGACCCGGCGCATGGCCATTTTGGGTGTTTTTATTGATAGAAAAATCACTGCCGAACTGGGTCATTTCGCCAATGTCGAATGCAATGTCTAACTCGCCTGCACCGTTAGTTGGGGTATACGCGACGCTCAGGCTACCGGGATCCGGCGCGGTTAATTGCCCTTCGCTATCAAACGCCAGACTGGTCGTCGTTTTTTGGTCAACATCCCCGTCCACCACAGCATGCACTTGCCATTCGTTATCGGCGGTTTTCACAAAGTATTGCGTCACTTCATGCTCGCCCCCCAGCGAATCAAACACTGTGGTGGTGGCGCTAGAAGTAAAAGTAGAGGGGTCTTCCGGATCAAACGGGCTGGCTTTCACATCCGTGATGGCAGCGTTCGCATCCAAGTTAATGCCCAATTCCGCTTTATCGGTTTGTTTGGATGGCATGTCACCGGTTTCAACACGCAGATCAGACAAGGTGCCGGTTTGCAGCGTGCCCGTTGCGGTTACGCCATACCCTTGCAAACGACTGCCATCACCGCTGACGATGTAACCGTCAGCATCCATCGTGAATACACCATTACGGGTAAACAAATCCTGACCGTTGCTGTTGATCATGAAGAAGCCTTCACCGTTGATCGCGAGATCACCGTTACGGCCCGTCGGGGTAGTGGTGCCCGTCATAAAGCTTTGACGTACGGCTGCCACTTCCACACCGTTCATCTGGCCGCCACCAAATTCAGGGGCGTAAATGTCCTGAAACTCGGTACGTGATGATTTGTAGCCAATGGTGCCCACGTTGGCGATGTTATGGCTGATGGTGTTCATTTGTTCAGAGGTGGCGCGCAAACCGCTCAAACCCACATTAATTGACATGATGCTTCCTTATTCTTGTGATTATTTAAGCGGTGATTTCACGCATGTCGTACATCGACATAACGCCTACGCCTTTCAGACTCAGCATGATGGCGCCGCCATCGGCCGGGATGTTGACCGACTCAACGTCTGCCGCGATCATGATCTTCTGTGACCACGCCTCACCGCCGGTTTCGGCCATCACTTCAAAGCTGTATTCGCCAGTGCCCAGCTCATCACCATCAATGGTGAATTCCGCCATACCCGCGCCCTGCGGCCCTAACTCAATTTTGTCGACTAACTCGCCGCTGTCGTCATACACCATCACTGTCGCTTTATCGACAGCCTGATCAAACTTCACGCGGCCTTCTAGCGTCTGGCCTTCGCTGACATCCAGCTCGCCTTTGACATCCATCAGCACTTTTTTGCCGACCAAATTCGTCGCTTGCAGCATCTCTAGATTGGTGATGCCGATGTTCATGTTCATCATGCCCATCTTGACCCCTTCCAGACTTTCCACCGCAGACATCATGCCGAGCTGGGTCAGGTACTGGGTACCGTCGGTCGGGTTAAGCGGGTTTTGGTTTTGGATTTGCGCGACCATCATGGTCAGAAAATCGTTACTGCTCGGAACGGTGCCATTGCCGTTAACGGTCGGCTCGTTCTCGGTGCGAACTTGCTCTTGGCTGTATTGGGCCGTGGTTCTAATTTGCGCTAAGCTCATGCTCTACTCCTAGCCTGTCTGGCCAAGGCGCAAGATACTTTGCTGCATACTGCGCGCCCGACTCATCACATCCACATTGGTTTCAAAATTTCGCGAAGCGGCCATCATGTCTGCCATTTCTTCCACCACGTTCACCGTGGAATGGAACACGTAACCGTCTTTATTGGCTTGCGGATGGTGTGGTTCGTAACGACGACGCAAAGGTTCATCGCTTTCAATCACATCATCAACCTGCACTTTCGCCCCGGGTACGGCACCATTTAAATCAAACATCACGGTAGAAAAAACCGGGCGCTTGGCACGGTAACCGTCAAGCTCTGAGCCAGAAACCACGTCCGCATTCGCCATGTTGCTCGCCACGGTATTCAGACGGATGGTTTGTGCTGACATTGCGGAACCCGCAATTTCATAAATACTGGAAAAAGACATGCTTACTGCCCATTAATGGCCTGTTTCAGGCCGCTGATTTTCATATTGAGAAAGCTCATGCTGGTTTCAAATGCCATGGCATTACCTGCAAATTCCGCTTGCTCAACCCCCAGTTCCACCGTGTTCCCATCTTGCGAAGGTTGCTGTGAAACCCGGTACATCAACGCGTGTTCATCCGGTCGCTGGCGACGCGCCATATGCTGCTGGCGCGACGTGCTGGCCGCCTGCTTCATGGCCTCATCAAAACTGATATCCCGCGCTTTGTAATGGGGGGTATCGACGTTGGCAAGATTACTCGCCAAGACCTTGGCGCGTTGTGTTCTAAAGGCCAATGTATTAGGGTGTACCCCCAATGCTTGTTCAAAATTGATTGCCATCAGAGTCTGCTATTCCGAACCATAATGGGTGACTCTATACACTATTCATGCCAACTTTATTTCAATTGAAAATCAAAGACTTAATAAGTGACCATTCTGAATGAACACCCGGTGCGGAAACCCTGCTTCCGCTCGGACACCGGCCGGGCCATCGTCCTGTGCTCATTGCTCGGTACCGCCTTGCCCGCGCAGGCGGATTCGCTCTCGCAGCAGGTTAAGCACTATCTGCAACAAACGGTTGGCCGCTATGCAAAAACACTCGGCAGTCGAGACATCACGATCCAGCTACGATCCCTGCCCGGTGAGGCTGATTGTGATCATCCCGTCACCCTACGCCTTAATAATCCTGAGCAACCGATCGGACGCGTGAGCGTGTTACTGGAATGCCAGCGCCCGCAATATTGGAAGGCCCGCGCGTATGCGGATGTGGATATTTACTTATCCCTGGTCACGACCACACGCCAGCTCGGGCGGGGGGATCCCGTGACGGCGAACGCCCTGACGCGGACCCGCACCAGCTTACGTCATCTACGTCAGGGCTATTTCACCCAACCCAGTCAGGTCATTGGCCAGCACAGCCGACGTAAAATCCAACCGGGCACGGTGCTGACACCGCGTATGATCGAACCCGCAGAGTTGATCGCCCGCGATGATGTGATCACCATCATCGCCAAACGACAGGGGTTTCAGGCCACCATGAAAGGGATTGCACTCGAGAATGGGCATTTAGGGGAAAAGATTTGGGTGCGCAATCTCTCCTCGGGCAAGAAGATCATGGCGAGTATCGCGTCTTCACACACAGTGACGACGCAATTTTAGTCAGAAAAGCGGGATCCTTTTTTTGACGGTAATTTCAAAAATAAGGGTTAAGCGGATAGAATTTCGGTCGCTTATGACTATTGGAACCTTGTTGCATCTACAGATATTCAGGCTATCAGCATGATTGGAAAAATCACCTATAACACACAACCGGCTTCGCTGTCTCAGTCCCAGCCAGAAGCCAAAGTGGCCAATAAGGCCACCCTCAATGACACAACACTCTCGCCGTTGCAGCAAGCGCGCCAAGCGTCTGCCCAGCAAAGTGATGTGGATATGGATAAAGTCGCTGCCGCGAAAGCCTTGCTGCGCAGCCGTGACACGGGCGTCAATATCGACAGCCTTGCCAGCAAAATGATTGATTTTTATCAGGATGATGCGTAATGGCAAGCCACGGCCCACTGATCAAACAATTGCTGAATGACTTGGCGCAGGATGTCAAAGGCTATCAGCAGCTTGCGTTGCAACTCAAACAGCAACACCTGCTGCTGACAAACCGTGACAGCACGGCTTTAGTGACCCTGAATCACGATCTTGACCGCCTGATGGGCACGCTGAGTGCGCATGCAAAACAACGTGTGACCAGTATGACAGCGATGGGATTGAGCCCTGACGATAACGGCATGCAGCGCTTATTCAGCGCCTTACCGGATCCCCTCGGCCAGCAAGGTCGTCAATTGTGGCAGCAACTGCATAAGCTGACCTTAGAGTGCCAGAACCTGAATAACCACAATGGCCGCCAACTGGCGCACCAAAAACAATTGATGGATAAACTGCTTAAACCCGAACAGCAATACTGCTATGGGCCTGCTCGTTAACGGCGCATAAAGCGCTGCATCGCCAATTCATCCAACATCTTTTGTTCTTGCTTATCCCGTTGTTGTTGCATCACAGCTTCCCGTTTGGCCACCACCGTCTCGCCCATTTTGACTTGACGGTGCTGCGCCACCAGTCGCTGGTTAAGGCTACGCATTTCCACTTCCGTTAGCGCGATTTCCTGACGCTGTAAGCGGGTAAGGTTATCCACCTGATGCCGAAAACGGCCAATGCCCTTTAGCATAATGGCGGACGTCTGACCGCCACTGGCCACGGTGTAATGCCCTGGAAGCTCTTCCAATAACGCAAGACGCTGCTGGTGCGCTTGATACTGCTGCTGCATGTGACCCTGGCTCTGTTTGAGATCATCAAACTTGCCCTGTTGCTGTTGCTGCCATGTTTTCAATACCGCTAAGCGACGCATCAGAACATCCCTCCAGACAGTTGCAGTAGGTGCATCTGACTATCTTGCAGCGTGACCTTTTCATCCATCCGCTGCTGCAAAAACTGGCAAATGGCCGGATAACTGCGTACCGCTAAGTCCAGTTGTGGATCCTGCCCCGGCTGATAGCCCCCCAACGAGATCAAATCCTGCACCTGACGGTAGCGCGCATACAATTGCTTGATCCGCTGGGCTTGCGCTAATTGATCCGGGCTCACCACTTGTGGCATGGCACGGCTGATCGACTGTTCAATATCAATCGCCGGATAATGCCCTTGCTCAGCCAGTTCACGGTTAAGCACGATATGTCCGTCCAAAATGGCACGGGCGGCATCGGCGATTGGATCTTGCTGATCGTCCCCTTCAGACAACACGGTATAAAACGCGGTGATGGACCCCCGCTCCGTCGCCCCGTTTCCGGCACGCTCAACCAACTGCGGGAGCAAGCTGAACACGGACGGCGGATACCCTTTGGTCGCGGGTGGCTCACCGACCGCCAAGGCGATTTCTCGCTGCGCTTGGGCGTAACGGGTGAGTGAATCCATCAACAGCAACACGTCATGCCCCTGATCACGAAAATACTCCGCAATACGGTGGCATAACACCGAGGCCCGTAAGCGCATTAACGGGGAATCATCCGCGGGTGAGGCAATCACCACCGCATGTTTCATCCCTTCTTCGCCCAGCGAGTGCTCGATAAACTCACGCACTTCTCGACCTCGTTCACCGATCAAGCCCACCACGGTAATTTCAGCGGTGGTGTTACGGGTCATCATGCCAAGCAAGACGCTTTTCCCCACGCCACTGCCAGCAAACAGCCCCATACGTTGCCCTTTACCGACACTGAGCATGCCATTAATCGCTTTGACCCCCACATCTAACTGTTGGGAGATCGGCAAGCGTTTTAACGGGTTAATGCTCTCGCCTTGTAAGCTGATCCGGTGTTCTTGTACAACCGCGCCTTTGTCATCCAACGGCTCACCCAAGCCGTTAAAGACTCGGCCCAACATGCCATAACCCACATTGATTTTACTGTCACCGTGCAGGGGCAAGACCCGGCTGCCCGGGCGTAATCCGGTCGCATGGCGGATAGGCATCAGTACCGAGGCTTGACGATCAAACCCCACCACTTCAGCCTCAATCAGATCGCCCTGATCGTTTTCCACCATACAACGCTGCCCGGTCGATAGTCGGCATCCGACCGCTTCCATGGTCAATCCCGCCATGCGGACCAGACGGCCATAAGTGCGAGCCACAGGCACATCCGGTACCCGATCCATCGCCATGCTGAGCTTTGCGGCCAACTCTTCAGATAAATTACGCATCGGCCAGTAAGGTATCCTTCACCACATCCATGCAGGCCGCCAGTCGCTCTTCACTGTCAACCAAGGCTTCGGAATCAGCGGTGACGACGCGGCAACTGCCGATCTGCAACGTCTCATCGGCTTTGAGGTTCCATTGTGCGACCTGATCCGGCACCAACTCTTGCAGACGCTGGCAGTCCTGTGGACTCAAGAACACGCTCAAATCCGGTTGATGCTCAGGCAATTGCCCCAGCGTTTCTTCAATAAGGTTTACCATTTGGCCCGGCTGTAGGGTCAACTCGGCACGGATCACCTGTCGCGCCACCTTCATCACCAAATCACACAACATCTCACTCTGTTGATGCACGTGCTGATGAAAAGCCTGTTGGATCTGCTCTTTCAGGTGTCCCGTTGCCTGCATCACACTGGCAACGTGCTGTTGGGCGTGTTGACGCCCTTCTTGTAACCCTTGCTGACGGCCTTGCTCCAGCCCGTCCATTTGGCCGACTTGGAGCCCTTGATTGACGCCGTCTTGATAGCCTTGCTCGTGGCCTTTTTGCTGGCCATCTTGAAAGCCATTGTTGAATTCATCTTGGTAACTGCTTCCGCCTTCGTCACCGAACAAGTCATCATCAGGCACCGTTACCAATGGGGGGTAACGGTAATTCCTGAACTCCCCCAGCCTTGGGGCCAAGACGGAAATCGGCCGTTCTTTTTTCATCATTCGACCACCGGCTCACTGAACATCTGCAATTCCACGTCCCCACGTTCGGCCAGCGAACGCAATAGCTGAACCAGCTGATTACGCGCCTCTTCAACCGCACTCAAACGCACGCGGCCTTTGCCTTCAATCGCTTCACGCAAGTACTGCGCCGCACGTTTTGGCATGGTGCCATACAGGCGATCCATCAGATCCACGTCCGCCCCTTTCAGTGCGGTCGCCAACATGTCTTGATCGGCTTCTTCCACCAAACGCTCGAGGGTTTCGTCGCTCTGACGCATCAGCACGCTGAAGTTGTACATCTTGTTTTCAAGTTGATTCACCAGCACAGGATCCAGCTTACGTAGCCCCGCCATCACCCCTTCACTGCGGGTGCCATCGAGACGGTTAATGATCTCACTGGCTTTCTGCGCCCCATCAATCAAGGTACTGTTTTGCTGACCCACCTGAGACAGGAATTTCTCCAGCAACACCTGCACTTCATAGATCATGTCAGGGTGAATTTCGCTCAGGTTTGCCAAGCGGTACAACAAGTCATCAAGCCCGTCTTGTGGCAGCAACGCCAATAACTTGGTTGCCACTTCTGGATCCAAGTACGCCAAGAAGACCGCTTGCATCTGCGGGTGTTCACCGGCAATCAATTCCACCAACTTGTTCGGTTCAAGCCATTGCAGACGTTGCAGGTTGTGCTTGAGCGAATCCCCGTAAATGGAATCCAGTAGTGGCTGAGACAAGGACTGCCCCAGCGCTTTATTCAAGGTGCGCTCAAGGTAATGACGCGAGGCCCCGGAAATCCCCGATTCGGTTTTGAAATCATTGAAGAAGCGGCTGAAGACCGCTTCCACTTGATCTTTCTTCACGGCCGGGATCCCCGCCATGGCGATAGAAAGCTGACGCACCTGCTCACGCTCAAGTTGCTTAAGCACATTGGCGGCCGCTTCTTCACCCATACTCAGCAGCAAAATCGCAGCTTGTTCAATATCGGGTTTACTTTCAGTTGTCTGCATCTTTCGGGGTTATCCATTGTTTAACAACATGCGCAACACGCTCAGGCTCTTTCTCTGACAGCATCTGCAAATACGATGACTGTGCTTCCAGTCCCGTTTCCGGGCTCGGGAGATCGGCCAACATGGCATCATGCGCCATCACCGCACGCGTACCATTGGCAACGGTGGCCGGTACGGTTGTGTCACTGTCTGGCGACACATTTTTCACTGGCGCGTCAACGGCCACAGGCGCCGCCCCTGACACTGATGGCGTGGTGGCGATCGCCGTACTCGTTGCCGCAGCAACCGGTAACGCGTCTGCCGGCGCTCGGGTACGCGCTTCACCCGTCAACAAACGCATAAGCGGACGTACCACCACCAACAAAATCACCAGCATCACAATCGCAGGCAGCAGATAGCGTAAATATTCCAACCAAATCGGCTGCATCCACCACTCAGGCTCACTCTGAATATTGCTGGTTTCAGCGACCGTGAACGGGAAGACATTCACGCTAATGGTATCGCCCCGTGCCGCACTGATGCCCATGGCATTGGTCAGCATGGTTTGCATATCCGCAAGCTGCGCGGCCGTGAAGCTATCAGGTTGACCGTTTAACAGCACCGAAACGCTCAAGCGCTCTAAGGTGCCTTGCTGAAACTTGATGTGTTTTAAGGTTTTATCAATCAGGTACTCGCGCGACGCCTCACCACGTTCATTGGCGTTATTCGGGTCGGCATCCTCGTCCTCTTCCGGTGGGCGGTTACTCAGCGCCCCGGGTACCCCTTTCGCTTCTGCGGCGGTACGACGGTCATAGGACGAGAATTCAGAACGCAGTACACCTTCAGGTGCATAGCGCTCTTCCGTGGCTTCCGTACGATCAAAGTTAATATTGGCCGCGACTTCTATCTGAAAGTTGCCCATGCCCAACATCGGCTGAAGCATCTTGGTAGCACGCTCGATATAGCTTTCCTCAAGGCGTGCCAAGTAATCCAAGTAAGCCCCGTTGGCTTGACCGGCATGCTGCTGCCCTTCATGCGCCGACAGCAGGTTACCGTGCTGATCTATCACATTAATACGATCTGCCGGTAAGTCCGTCACACTACCTGACACCAAATTCACAATCGCGGTGACTTGTGCCGATGACAGCGTTTTTCCCGGCAACAACGACACAACAACCGAAGCGGATGCCAATTCTTTATCACGACGGACAAACAACGTTTGTTTCGGAATGGCTAGATGCACGCGCACATTGCCGACGGCATCCAGCGTCATAATGCTTTGTGCGAGTTCACCTTCAAGGCCATGGCGATAACGGGCACTTTCCATAAATTGACTGGTACCGAGACTCGCATCCTGCGACAAGATCTCTAATCCCGTCGGCACTTGTGCTTTCACGCCTGCGGCAGCCAATGCCATGCGCGCCTGTCCGATGACGCTGCGCTCCACCATGACACTGCCTTGCTGGGGCTCAATGTAAAAGTCCATGCCTTGCTCTTCGAGCACCGCAATCACCTGCGCACTGTCAAACTGCTCATGCTCGCCATACAACGGACGGTACTGACTGTTTCCTTGCCAGAGCGCAAACACCACACCCGTGGTGACCAAACTGGCCACCAACACCAGCAAAACGACCCCACGCCATGGGGCGGGACGCGCTGTCGATACACCACGGCTCGTCAGACGCTGCCATTGCTGTTTTATCACTTCAGTCACTCAGACGCTCCTTTACACCGGCATACGCATAACATCGTCATACGCGGTCAGCAGCTTATTACGTACCTGCACCATGGCAGCAAATGACAAGCTGGCTTTCTGACTGGCAACCATCGCGCCAACCAAATCATCACTCTGCCCCAAGTCGACCGCTTCCATCTTGGCCGAGGCGGCACGCCCGCTTTGATCCACCTCTTTCACCATGTTGGCGATGATATTGGAGAAATCGACACGCTCACCCTGACCAGAAAAACGCGGGTTGGCCGCAATCTGCAATGGCTCACCCGTTTGTAGCTGGGCTTGAATTTCATGCATCTGGCTTAACGGCAATTGCATGTTCATGATTTTGTCTTGCATCTATCGGATCTCAGTTATCGGTTTGAGGCTTAATTGATCATTGCTTGCTCGGCGGCACTCTCCGCGCCAGCCAACAATTGATTGATATCGAAACCCTGCTCGCGCATGGTCTGAATTTTGTAGCGCAACGCCCGTGTCGTCACACCCAGCTCTTGGGCCGTTTTATTACGGTGACCATTGAAGCGACGTAAGGTGGCGATAATCGTGTCGAATTCCGCTTGTTTGCGGCTTTCCTGTAAATTGGGTTTAACCGCCCAGGTCAATGCCTTGACCTCAGGCTGCGCGACTGGGGCGGCATAATCATTGAGCCCGTCCGGCGAGGACAGTAATGCTGTCGCTGTCGCCATCGCGGTCACAGGCAGCATCAATTCTTCTTCGCGGATAAAACACCCTCGACTCATGACTAATGCTCGCTGCACAACGTTATCAAGCTCACGCACATTGCCCGGCCAATGGTATTCACGCAGGCGCAATTTGGCTGACTCCGTGAACATCGTCGCCCCGTTAGGCTCATGGCATTTCAGCAGGTGATTCGCCAGCGGTACAATGTCGTCCGGTCGCTCACGGAGCGCAGAACACGTCAAAGGGAAAACGTTCAGACGGTAGTACAAATCGGTACGGAAAAGGCCCTGAGCCACTTGCTGTTCAAGGTTTTGATTGGTGGCCGCCAAGATGCGGATATTCAATTTTATCTTCTGGTGGCTGCCTAAGCGTTCGACTTCTCGCTCTTGCAGGACACGCAATAATTTGGTTTGCAGCGCCAGCGGCAGTTCCCCCACCTCATCCAAAAACAAGGTGCCATTGTTCGCCACTTCCAACTTTCCCGCCTGTGCAGAGGCGGCGCCAGTAAACGCCCCTTTGCTGTGACCAAACATGATAGATTCAATCATGGTTTCAGGGATGGCCGCACAGTTAATCGCGACAAAGGGGCCTTGCGCACGTGACGATGAACGGTGAATAAATTGCGCCAGCACTTCTTTGCCCGTGCCACTTTCACCATTGATCAATACGGAGGCATCCGTCTGAGCCACCCGTTGAGCCAGTTGAAACAACTGACGGCTTTGCTCTGATTCCGCGACAACTTGCGCTGACGGGTCTTGCATCACGGCCATGCGTTGCAGTAACTGTGACAAATGACGCGTCTCAAACGGCAGCAACAGGTAATCCATCGCCCCTTTCTTTAGCGCACGCGTCACTTGGCCTGCCTGATGCACATCCGACAGGATCACCACGGCGGCACGATTGCCTTGCCACGACAACTGAGGCATCAGCTCTGCCGCTTCTTGGCCATCGTCCAACATGGCGGGGATCAACAACATATCCCACCGCCGTTCGCCGACCGCCGCCAAAAAGGGCGCGAGTTCACGGACCCAAACGATCTCAATCTCTGGCGTAGCTGATGCCGACAATACATTTTCCAGCACTTCATGATGAGGATGGAAAAGCAGGATATGATTTTTTTGCAACATGTCGTGCCTCTTTACAGTTGAACGATCCGAACTCGAACTCGGCCTTTACCCGCAGGCTGACCCTCTTCCTGAGGATACCGGCCACCATGTGCTCGAACTTCAATTAAAGAAGGCGTAATGCCTTTCTCCACAAACAATGAAGCCACCTCATCGGCCATTTCCTTGGACTGACGCAACTTCACACTACTACGCGCTTGACTGTTCATGTACCCGTCAACCAACACCGCTTTGATGTTCTGTTGTGACTGCAGGTATTGCGCGATACCTTCTACACGGTGCCACTCTTCACGGGTTAATTCCGTCGAAAATGGAGACAAATAGAACGTGCTATCACGGACTTCACGGTAGCTCATCGGCAACAGCTGATTTTTACAGTTTAAGAACGCCATCGCTGCCGTCGGAAAACGGACATTCGACACTTCAACCGTCACGGGTTGCTCCGCTAACGACAAGGCCAGTGAAACCCAGTCCCCTCGGTACAGCGCAGCCAAGATGGCATCGGCTTCATCAATGATGATTTCGCCAGTCAAGGTGGAAACGGTCACCGCGCCGTGTTCATTCAACGGATAAGGGTCAAAGGTATCCCAGCTCGCTGGGATACCTTTGACCCCCACAAATTCAATGCGGGTATCGATATCATTACTTTTGATCTGAAAAACCAGCGGCTCACCGGCATCAAGAATTAATGAGACGTCACCGAAGCCGTCAATATCCTGACTGATTCTGCACTGTTGAGCCGTGCTACTAAATAACCAAGAACTTTCGTCCATGTCATTCATCCATTTATTTTGAGACGAATTTGACACAACAGAGAAAAATAATAGAAAAGACGCCAGAGAGGTCCGGGTATACATTTCAGCACCGTCAATAAAATGATTAATCCAATTTAAATTTGATATAAAACTGCTTGCAGATATTTATATCAATAAATACATCCATATTTTTTCATCTTGTAATAAAACGATTTTTCGATGAGAAAAAGTTAACATTCAGCACAATGACACTCACACAAGATCAACGTGGTGTTCATGTTTTTTAATACTGCTGTACGATACTTTGGAGGGGCGTAGAGTAATACAAGAAGGCATTACTCGTACAGTATCAAGCATTAAAAGAATATATCATGCAGAAAAGTCATTTTTTTGACAATGCACGTCAAATGAATCATGTACACGTTTATGAACAGAACGTGACGGTATTGCATTGTAATTTAATCAATAATAAATCAAAGCCATACATTACGCAGGGTATTTTTCAATCAATAAGACGATAATATTGACAAATTTATAAAAGTTGGAAAAAAGATCATACTTTTTTCAAACATACATTAGTAAATAATGACGCATTATTTATAATCGACCGATCTGCACCGTAGCCCTATGCACTGTTTGTTTATTTATGTGAAATAAGGCATACGCTTAATCCACTTGTTTAATATATTTGATAATGAAGCTAATGAAAAAGAGTAAAGTCATTGCCAGCACAGAGCAGGTTGATATTCGAGACTTCGATTTAGCGAGTCCGGAACACCGTATTGGTGCACTGCAATCGATTATCGATAATATCGGCAAGCAGTTTGAGCGTTTAGCAAGACACGCTTTCCATCACATGCTTCGTCAGTCCACAGACATCAAATTGGTGCAACAAGATACCCTCAAGCTGCAAGAGTACCTGCAGCAAATGAAGAAACCCTCTCTCTATCGAGAGTTCATGGTCTCTCCCCATGATCTGCACGGGACGATTGCCATCGACGGCGACCTACTGTTCTTCATGGTGGATCTCTTCTTTGGTGGCAATGGGATGTCAACCACGAAGCACAACGAATTAAGCGATACAGAACTCCGCCTCGTTGAGCGTTTCTTCACGACGATTTTGCAGCAATTCTCCACCAGCTGGCACAGCATTACCGACTGGCAAAGTCAGCTGCAGGCCAAAAATACCCTGAATCTTTTCAGCCCATTACAGAACAATCAACTGTATCAGGTGTGCCGTTTCACCATAGACATCGCCGGTCAGAAAACCGGGTGGCTTGAAATTGCGCTGCCTTTTGCGGGGCTGGATTTCCTGCGTGATCAGCAGTGCCAACCAACCAACGTCGATACCGACCCTGAACTGCAGGCTAAAATTCAACAGAAAATCTGCCAAGCGCCCATTCGTCTGCACAGCACACTGGCCGAACGTCGCCTTATGCTGGGCCAAATCATGGATCTGAAACCTGGTGATGTCATTCCTATCGAACTGCCAGAGAACGTGATCGTCAGGGCGGGCAGCACCCCTTTATTTGAAGCCAAGGTGGCGGAACATAACGCTAGCTTAGTATTGCATATCCAACAGATTCTTAATCCCTCTCAGGTGTAATCATGTCAGAGCAACTTACTGATTTAAATATCGATCTTAATGATCTTGATCTAGGTGCGCTGGATCAGCAATCCCATGCGGGTGCCGCTGGCCACAGCGCGCAAGACATGAGTTTTATCCGCAATATCCCGGTCAATTTGACGCTGGAAGTCGCCAGTACCGAGCTAATGGTCGGTGATCTTATGAATGTGGGTCTTGGCACCGTGATTGAGCTGGACAAGCTCAGCGGTGAGCCGATGGATGTCAAGGTCAATGGCACGCTGCTGGGTCACGCAGAAGTGGTGATTGTGAACAATAAGTACGGCCTTCGCTTGATTGATGTGATGGATGAAAATGACATGCTGAAAGGCTTGGCAAAGTGAGACCTTGCCTCCGTATTGCTGCGCTAGGGCTGCTCATGCTCTGCCAGCCCGTACTGGCGCAAGATATCCCATTATTGAGTATTACCGGCCCCAGCGGACAAGAAGAGTACAGTGTAAAAATGCAGGTGTTCCTGCTAATGACCGCCCTGTCCTTCTTACCTGCCATGCTCCTGATGGTCACCAGTTTTACCCGTATCATTATTGTACTCGGCATTTTGCGCCAAGCCCTTGGCTTGCAGCAAAGTCCACCGAATAAGGTGTTGATTGGGATCGCCATGACATTAACCTTGTTTATCATGCGACCGGTTCTGACCACGATTTATGATGATGCGCTTGTCCCTTATCAGGCTGGGACATTGACTATGCAGCAGGCCATGGAGACCGCCGCCCCACCGCTTAAAGACTTTATGTTGCAGCAGACCCGAGAAACCGATCTGGAGCAGATACTGCGTATTGCCAATGAACCGATGCCCGACAGTTACGAACAATTAGACTTCTTGCTGTTGACACCGGCGTTTGTCCTGAGCGAACTCAAGACCGCGTTTCAAATTGGCTTCATGCTGTTTATCCCCTTTTTAATCATCGACATTGTGGTGGCCAGTGTGCTGATGGCGATGGGGATGATGATGCTTTCTCCGCTGATCATCTCACTGCCTTTCAAGCTGATGATTTTTGTCATGGTTGACGGCTGGTCAATGACCGTCGGGACACTCAGCGCCAGCTTTGGCTAACCCCGTCAAGCTGACCACACTATCAACACGGGGAAACCCCTAGCACGCTGCCTGTTGCAGCCATGCCGATGAGAGAATAAATGTATGGGTTCTGAATTTGTCGCCACCTTCTTTGGCGATGCCTTGATGATCATCATCAGCATGGTGGCCGTTCTGATTGTCCCTAGCCTGCTTGTAGGACTGGTCGTGAGCGTGTTTCAGGCGGCCACGCAAATCAATGAACAAACGCTGAGCTTTCTGCCAAGGTTGTTGGTCACACTCGGCATGCTGGGCTTTGCCGGCCCGTGGCTACTGCGCACCATGAGTGACTTGTTCACCCGCCTGTTCCTTGATATTCCTCATTTGATTGGCTGACCCATGTACGAATTTACCGCTGCCGAGCTCAATGCCTGGTTTGGTCAGATTTGGTGGCCGTTTGTTCGCCTCGGCAGTGCGTTGATGGCCATGCCCATCATCGGTGGCAGCAGCATTCCCCCTCAGGTACGGGTCATGCTGGCATTGATGATTGCCGTCCTCTCTGCCCCCTTGATGCCAGCGATGCCATCCGTTGATCCGCTGTCGTTACACGCTTTGCTTTATGCGGCACAGCAGGTACTGATCGGCGCCTTTCTCGCGCTGTTGCTGGAGTTTCTATTCGCCATTTTCACCACCATGGGGCAGATCCTGTCCATGCAGATGGGTCTGGGGATGGCGATGATGAATGATCCGGTGAACGGTGTCAGTGTCCCAGCAATGGGAAAATACTACCAAATGTATACCTTCATGCTGTTTCTCTCATTGGACGGGCACCTTGTCGCGCTGGAGATTTTTGTCCGCAGTTTTGACATTTGGCCGGTCGGTGAATTCTTCAGCCAACAGGCGTTATACCTGATCATTCTCCGGTTCGGCTGGATGATGGCGGCCGCCTTACTGTTGGCCCTGCCAGCCGTCACCGCGATGCTGCTGGTAAATGGTGCGTTTGGCATGATGAATAGAGCGGCACCTCAGCTAAACGTCTTCGCGCTGGGCTTTCCAATGACGATGTTATTGGGCCTAGTCTGTCTGTTAATTTCCAATACTGGGCTGCCTGAAAACTTCGTGCGTCTCAGCAGTGAGACGCTCGACATGATGCGACTGCTGGAAGGAGGTGCGCCATGAGTGAGAGCAGCAGTCAGGATAAAACCGAAGAACCCAGTCAACAGAAACTGCGCAAGGCCAGAGAGGAAGGTAACCTTCCGCGCTCCCGCGAACTGGTCACGGCGCTGTTGACGCTGGGTGCTGCCCTGTTGTTCGCCGCGTTTTCCCGCGAGCTGGTGCACATGGCCACGACCATCAGCCAGTTGAGCTTTAGCCTGACAAAGGCACAAGCGTTTGACCCGAACCTGATGATCACCTTGCTGGTCGACAGCGTGGTGGTGATGCTGCGTGTGATTGCTCCGTTACTGGGACTGATGATGGCGATCTCGGTGCTGGCGAACCTGATCCGTGGCGGCTGGAACCTCTCCGGCAAAGCGGCACAGCCTAAATTTTCCAAGCTCAACCCCATCAGCGGGATCAAAAAAATCTTCTCGGCCAAATCATTGGTTGAGCTGGTAAAAAGCGTGTTGAAGGTATCGCTGATTTCCGTAACGCTCTACTACCTCATCACCACCAATATTAAAGACATTATCGCTATCCAGCGAATGCCGCTGAACAGTGCTATCAGCCAGAGTATCGACTTTCTGATGTTGGGATTGCTGAGCTTTGCTTTGGCACTACTGCTGATCGCCCTCTTGGATCTGCCTTATTCCAGCTGGGATTACACCAAACAGCTCAAAATGACCAAGCAAGAGGCCAAGGAAGAACATAAGAACACCGACGGTAACCCAGAAATCAAAGGCCGTATCCGTCAGTTGCAGCGTCAGATGACCCAGCGTCGCATGATGAATACGGTGCCGCAGGCCGATGTCGTGATCACGAACCCAACCCATTATGCCGTGGCGCTGAAGTATGACCTCAACAAGGCCCGTGCTCCATACGTCGTCGCCAAAGCGTTGGATCAGTCTGCGCTCCAGATGCAGGCCATCGCGAAACAACATGACATCCCCGTGGTCGAGGTGCCGCCTCTTACCCGTGCCGTGTATTACTCCACCAACGAGTGGCAGGAAATTCCCGCCCCGTTATATGTCGCCGTTGCCCATATCCTGACGTTTGTGTTCCAGATGGAGCAATACCGACAGGGCCGACAACCAAGCAAACCTCCATTCCCTCGGGTCTCGATTCCCCGAGAACTACGCCGTTAACGGAAGTGTAATGACGCTATGAAACAAAAACTCTCCCCGCTCCTTCGGGCCTTAGCGAAAGGTCAGCTCGGTGTACCGCTGCTGCTGATGACCATGCTGGCGATGGTGATCCTGCCTATCCCGGCTGTCGTGCTGGATATGCTGTTCACCTTCAACATCGTATTGGCGCTACTGGTGATGCTGATCAGTGTGTACAGCCGCAAACCGTTGGACTTTTCCGTGTTCCCCAGCATTTTGCTGGTGGCCACGCTGCTACGACTGGCGCTAAACGTTGCCTCAACCCGCATTGTATTACTGGAAGGTCACCTCGGCGGCGATGCCGCTGGTAAGGTTATTCAGGCCTTCGGTGACGTCGTGATCGGCGGCAACTATGTGGTCGGTATCGTGGTCTTCGTGATCCTGATGATCATCAACTTTGTGGTGGTTACCAAAGGTGGCGAACGTATTTCCGAAGTCAGTGCCCGCTTTACCTTGGATGCGATGCCGGGTAAACAGATGGCGATTGATGCCGATCTGAATGCCGGTATTCTGGATAATCAGGGCGCGAAAAAACGCCGTGAGGAAGTCGCGCAAGAAGCCGATTTCTACGGGTCGATGGACGGTGCGTCCAAGTTCGTCCGTGGTGATGCAGTGGCCGGTATGCTGATCCTGTTCATCAACATTATTGGTGGTGTCAGCATTGGTGTGTTCCAGTTTGGCCTGAGCTTTTCTGACGCTTTCCAGACTTATGCCCTGCTGACCATCGGTGATGGTCTGGTGGCTCAGATCCCGTCCCTGTTACTGGCGACCTCTGCCGCGATCATTGTTACCCGCGTCGCAGACAACAATAACCTGTCCGATCAAATCACCAAGCAAGTACTGGCCTCGCCAACCGCCCTGTTTGTGGTGGCAGGTATCATGCTGATCCTTGGCCTGATCCCGGGCATGCCGCACATGGCCTTCCTGTGCTTCAGTGCCATCGTGGGATTTGCCGGCTGGCGGATGCGCAGCTTCGAGGCGGCTCCCGTCATTGATGATGCAGATCTGCAGCGTGCGGAAGAAATTGTCGAGCAAAATACCTCGCCGGAAAGTAAAGAACTGGTCACGGGGGATATTCCACATATCCATGCCATGAACCTGAATGTGGGCTACCGCTTGGTCAGCCTGATTGACCGTCAGCAAGGGGCTGAACTGCTCAACCGTTTACTGGGGATCCGCAAAACACTGACAGAACAACGGGGCTTTGTGATCCCGCATATTCATATCCGCGATGATCTGGCTTTGGATGCCAGCCAATACCAAATCACCGTACGCGGGGCGGTCGCCGTCAGTGCGGAAGTGGAGGTGGATAAACTGCTCGCGATTAACCCAGGGCAGGTCTACGGCAGTGTCGATGGCATCCTGACCAAAGATCCGGCCTACGGCATGGAAGCTGTCTGGATCACTGCCAATGACAAAGACAAAGCCGTTAACCTCGGCTACACCGTGGTAGACCACGCCACCATTATCTCAACCCATGTCAGCAAAGTGATCAACGACCACATTGAAGACATTCTGGGCCCGGTTGAAGTCACCGGCATCCTTGAGCGTCTGGGCAACATTAACAGTAAGCTGGCAGATGATTTGCAACAAAAACTCACCCACCAACAGCTGCTGCGTGTGTTCCGCCAATTGACCGTGGATGGGGTGCCGCTGTCGGATATGGTCACGATTGCTAACTCGTTGGTCGAATCCGCCGAGCTGACCAAAGATCCTATTTTGCTGGCCGCCGATGTCCGTTGTGTACTGCGCCGCGTGATCTTAGCCAGCTTGATCGGCTCGCGCTCTGACGTGCCGGCCCTGACCTTATCGAACGAGTTAGAGAATATTTTGCTCGGGGCGCTGAGTCAGGCGCAAGCCGGTGGCCATGTGCAACTTGACGGTTTTACCCTTGAACCGACAGTGATTGAAAAGCTACAACGCAGCCTGCCGGAAGCACTGGATAACATGCGACTGAATGGTCACCCGCCGATCCTATTGGTGATGCCACAGCTGCGTCCGTTACTGGCCCGCTATGCCCGCATCTGTTCACGCGGCCTGCAAGTGTTGTCTTTCAACGAAATCCCGGATAACCGCAGTGTGTCAGTGGTGGGCCACCTCGGCTGATCATCGGTAATCGAACGCTTTATAGCGCGTTCTATCACGCGCTTTATCATGCATAGAAACAAACAAGGCCCGACAGCAATGTCGAGCCTTGTTTGTTTCTTACGAAAAGTGATTATCAGCCTAATGGATAACACAACCAGCGTGAGGTAAACATCACGACACTCCGGCCTGTTGATGCTGACGCTGCGTCAACAAAGTACGCAGTTTCAGCGGTTTCACCGGCTTGCTGACAAAGGTAAAGCCGTGCCCTTCGATGGTTTTTCGGGTGGCTTCCGTGCGATCGGCACTGATCACTGCGCCGCGGAAGGTTTGTCCTAATCGTAAACTGCACTGCTGCAATACTTGCAGGCCGGTTTGCCCGTTCGTTAAGTGGTAATCACTCAAAACAAAATCGGGCTGCCAGTCATCGTTAAGTTGCTGCATCGCCGCGACCACGGTTTCCGCTAACCGAACATCACATCCCCAGCGCCCCAGCAACGTTGCCATTCCCAACAAAATGTCGGGCTCGTTATCCACACACAACACCCGCACACCCGCTAACGGCGCCGCGCGCATGTCCGCAACAGGTGCGGGCTGCACCGCCACCCTCACCCCGCGCCGGACAGCGAGCGCAAATACCGTGCCTTCACCCGGCCATGACCGTAACGACAACGGGTGATCCAACACACGGCTGATCCCCCGCGCTATCGCCAAGCCCAGCCCTAAACCGTGCTCACTGCCGCTGTTCTCAATACGGGTAAACTCATCAAAAATATGCGCCTGTTGCGATGCCGGTATACCGGGGCCGTTATCCCACACTTCAATCTGTACCTGATCGCCACGACGGCGTACCCCCAACACCACTTTCCCCTGCGGGTTATAACGAAACGCATTGGTCAAAAAGTTCTGCAACGCCCGACGAAGTAATTTGGGATCAGAGTGGATCACCGCATCACTGTGCACCACGTCAAAGGTGATCCCTTGCTGACGTGCAATCGCACCAAACTCAGCACTCAGGGTCTCCAGCACCTCGCTGATCGGAAAGGCATGCACATTGACCTGCAACTTACCGGCTTCTAAGCGTGAGACATCCAACAAGTCACCAATCAAATCTTCCGCCGCTCCCAGCGCACTTTCAATGTGGCGGGCGAGTTGCGCACTCTCGGCATCTTTGGTCACTTCCGACAGTGTTGACGAGAACAAACGCGCGGCATTGAGCGGCTGCATCAAGTCATGGCTGACCGCGGCCAAAAAGCGGCTTTTAGAATGCGCTTGCTGCTCTGCATGCTGGGTCGCCACCACCAATTTTCGGTTCAGGGCTTCTAACTCACAGGTCCGCTTGCGCACCCGCTCTTCCAAGGTCTCATTGGCTTCTTTGAGCGCCTGCTCAGCATGGCGAAATTGGGTGATATCGGTAAAACTCATCACAAACCCGCCACCGGGCATGGGGTTACCTTGCACCTCTATGACCTGTCCGTCCTGACGAATCCGCGACGAGGTATGGGCGGTGCCGATTTTGAGATGTTCGACCCGCTTGGCCACATGCGCCTCCGGATCGCCGGGGCCACACAACCCCAATTCGGCGTTATGGCGGATCACCTCGGCAATGGGCCGCCCCACTTGGATCAGCCCGGGCGGGAAGGTAAACAGTTCCAAATACCGCTGGTTCCACGCCACCAGCCGCAGCTGTTTGTCGACCACCGCAATGCCCTGACTGATATGCTCAATCGCCCCTTGTAATAGGCCGCGACTGAAATCAAACAGCTCTGAGGCTTCATCGACAATGGTCGCCACTTCTTCCAGTTGCATCTTGCGCCCTTGCAGCGCAGAGGTCAGCACCAAGCGCGCTGACGAGGCCCCGAACACCCCCGCCAGTACCCGTTCGGTGTGGCGGATCAAACTGGACGGGGCTTGCTGATCGGGCGATATACCTTGATACGGTTTAGTATTCTGATCCCCGTACTGTTCGCTGTACAACCGAAAGGCTTGGCGTACCCGTTGACGACCAACAAAACGGGCGGCCAGCATTTCCAACTCGGCCACGGTCACGCGGGTCTGGTATAAGCTGGCATCGCCATCGCCGCTTTCTGGCAACGGCGCCCCCACAAACGACGCCGCTTGTAATCGTTCGGTCAGCGAGGAACGCGTCAGCAACGACACGCCGATATACAATCCGGTGTTCACCAGCAAACTCAGCAGCATGCCCCAGTCAACGCTCGATAAGGTGCCCAACAGCGGCCACGATGGCGGCGTCAGTAACCACAGCAACACATTGGTCTCACTGGTGCCGGCCAGCATCTGGGTTTGCCCCATCATGGTGATGGCCCAAATGGAAATCCCGCCCGCAAGTCCCGCGTAGACCCCTTTGCGGTTCCCTTCTCGCCAGTAAATGCCGCCAATCAACGCCGGGGAAAACTGCGCGATAGCCGCAAACGACAATAAGCCAATCGCCGACAGGGACGGGATCTCCCCCAAGACGTGATAAAAGCCCCATGCCGCCAACAGCAGCAGCAAAATCAGGCCGCGGCGTACCGTGAGCAATAAACCGGAAAAGGCACTGAACTTGCGCCCTGACATGCGCATACGGCGCAGTAATAACGGCAACACCAAGTCATTCGACACCATGATGGCCAACGCAATGGTCGAGACAATCACCATCCCACTGGCCGCCGAGGTGCCGCCCAAATACGCCAGCAATGCGATCCCTTCCGCCCCTTGCTGTAACGGCAAGTTGATGACATAAGTATCGGCGGCGACCTGTGGTAGTAAAAATTGCCCCGCCAACGCCAACGGCAACACGAAGATCCCCATCAGCACCAAATAACCGGGGAACACCCAGCGTGCACGGTGTAGATCTTGCGCCTGCTCATTTTCCACAATCGTGGTGTGGAACTGACGCGGCAAACAAATGATCGCCGCCATGGTGAACAAGGTGTGGATCAGCAAACTGCCCACATTGGGCGAGGTCGGTTGCCATTGGCTGAACGGCACGCTGCTAATCACGGCGTGATCCCACAACAGGTACAACGCAAACACCCCCACCACCATGAACGCAGCCAGTTTCACCAGCGACTCAAACGCCACCGCCATCATCATGCCGCGGTGGTGCTCGGTGGTGTCGATATGGCGGGTGCCGAACAACACGGTGAACACCGCCAGCGCCCCCGTCACCAGCCAAGCGAGATCAGCCTGTCCGGCACCAAACAGTCCGAGACTTTCCCCGCCAATGCTTTCTCCCAGAGAAGGCGCGATTTGTGTCAACCCCATGGTGATCCCACGCAGTTGCAACGCGATATAGGGCAGGATGCCGATCACCGCAATCAAGGTGACCGTCACAGCCAACCCTTGTGATTTGCCATAACGGGCAGCAATAAAATCCGCAATCGAGGTGATGTGTTCGCGCTTGGCGATCAAGATAAGACGGGCCAGCAGGCGCCAACCCAAGGTAAAGACGAGAATAGGAGCGACATAGATAGGCAGGAAGGACCAGAGATCCCGACTGGCTTGCCCCACGGTGCCGTAGAACGTCCACGAGGTGCAGTACACGGCGATCGACAAGCTGTAAATCCATGGCCGCCAACGGGCCATCCAGTGTGTTTTGCGGTCGCCATACCACGCGATCCAGAACAGTAGCCCGAGGTAGGCCAATGTTACCAGCACGACCATCCATCCCTGTGCCATGCGTCATCCCTAATAATTGTTAACAGATTGTGCGCACCAGTGTAACCAAACCACTGGCACGCACCAATCTGAGGGATCACAGTTTTTCTTGTTGGCTGACTTGCCGGTTAGCCTTGCGGTGATGGCGCCTTCTGAGCAGATGCCGTCGATTCAATTTTCATGAACAATGCTGGCACACCCATGACTGCCATCAACCAAAACACATCGCCACCCCACATGCCGTACAACCAACCGCTCAATGCGGTCATTAGCGCCATGAAAGCGCCCATCGGCAAGGCGTTATACAAGGCTTGTAACGCCACCATCTGGTTGCTTTGTGCTTGTTGGATATAGCGAATTGTCGCCAAGTGTGCCGCGGCAAATGTCACCCCGTGCAGGGCCTGTGCAGCAAACAATACCGGTAATTCGGTCATGCTGGCGGTCACCCCCCAACGGATCATCACCCCCACCGCTGCCAAGCGGAACATCGCCATCACACTCCAACCGGCAAACAAACGCTGGCTGAGTGCGAACACCGCCACTTCCGCCACCACGCTGAAACTCCACAGGTAACCAATCACATCCTCACTGTAGCCGGCCCCTTTCCAGTAAATCGCACTGAAACTGTAATAAGCGGCATGACTGCCCTGCAACAATGCAATGATGGTCAGAAAGCGCAACACCGCAGGGGTACGTAACATCTGCAATAACGCCGGACGGCCCTGTGCATGGCTGTCAGGCTCAGACACCGGTGTCACGGTCGGGGCACGCAAGGTAAAGAGCAGCATCGCCACCAAACCGACGACCGCCACCCACGGGATCACACTCGGGTTAAATTTCGCGGCGAGCAACCCCACCACGGTCGAGCCGGCAATAAAGGCAATCGAGCCCCACAGGCGCGTACGACCATAGTCGAGGTGGCCTTCTTTAGCGTAATAGTTAGTCAGCGAGTCCGACAGCGGCACAATCGGCCCCATCATCATGTTGTAAAGCACGGTGATCGCGGCCAGTACCCACACATTGCTGCCACAGAAAATATAGGCAATACAACTCACTAATGCCGCGACACCGAAAATACGCAGCGCGGGGATCAAATGCTCGACCTTATGAATACGCGGGGTGATCAGCAAGTTGGCCAAACAACGTACCCCAAAGCCCAACCCTAACAGCAAACCGATGTGCGAGGCGCTCACCCCTAAATGCGCGAGCCATAAGGCCCAAAACGGGAGATATACACCATAATTGAAGAAAAAACCGAGCAGGTACTGCGAGGTCCATCCATAGGGGCTACTTCTAAACATGCCATGTCCTAGTTTGTGGGAGATAAGTATCGGAAAGCGCGTATTATGCCTGCAACAATAGAGCGCCCCAATGAAATAATCCGTTATGATTATTTCCTCTTTTTCCGCCATTTTACCGCCTGATCCGCCGCATTTAGCCCGTCCCTCTACTGGGTTATGCGCCGTATTTCCCAGCAACGTAGACTAAAGTCGTCTGGCATAACCCCGCCAATCCGCTGACACTGGGCACTGCATACACGCTTCTCTCTGCCCCCCTGCTGTTCGGCAAGAGTGCGCGCAACATGCCCCCTCTAACTGCGGAGATGACTGTGATGTCTGACTCTTTGGATACGTCCTTGCCCCCATTTGATTGCCTGACGCCCACGCAACAGCACCAACTGTGTGAGGCCTTGGATGTAGTGTACTTCCGCCACGGGGAGACATTGATTGAGGCAGACGCCCACTGTGAGCACCTGCTGATCATCATTAAAGGCAGCGTTGAAGAACGCACCGCCGATGGCCACGAAGTGCTGGCCCATTACACCCGCGACGATCTGTTTGATGTGCAGGCCTTACTCTCGCCCCCTTGCCGCCACCGCTATACCGCACAGGAAGACACCTTGTGCTACCTGCTACCCAAGGCATTGTTTCTGTCGTTCTATACCGACAACAGCCCGTTTGCCGCCTACTTTGACAGTGACTTGGCTCGCCGCCAACAAGGGATCGACACCGTCCAACAGCAACAAAACTTGGCCGAATTCATTCTGACCAAAATTGACAGCAGCAACATTCAACCGTGTTTGATACTTCCCCGTGATTGCACCTTGCACTCTGCCACCGCGCAATTACAACAAAAACGCTTGGATGCCGCCTTGGTCGAAGCCGGTGACGGTCAACCCTACGGTATCATCACCCGCACCAACTTACTGCATGCGGTGATGCTGGAACACCGTGCCCACGACAGTGCCGTGGGCGCCGTGGCGACCGCCCCGGTGATCCGCGTTAACCAAGGGGATTACCTGTTTAATGCCATGCTGGCGATGACCCGTCACAAGGTCAAACGGGTCGCGGTGCATCAGGTATCCGAACACGATGATCAGGTTGTCGGCATGCTCAACCTGACCCAAGTGCTGAGCCTGTTCTCCACCCACTCGCATGTGCTGACGTTGCAAATTGCCCGCGCTAATACGGTAGACGAGTTGGCTTCTGCCGCACACGGTCAGCACCGCTTGGTGGAGACCCTGTTTAACAACGGCATTCATACCCGTTTTGTGATGGAGCTGATCGCCACCGTCAACGAGCAAATCATCGAGAAAGCCTTTCGCTTGGTGGTGCCACAGGCGTACCAGTCGGCTTGTTGTTTATTGGTGATGGGATCGGAAGGACGGGGCGAGCAAATTCTGAAAACCGACCAAGACAATGCCTTGATCCTAGCCGATGGCACGGACTGGCCAGAACAAGCCACCACGCTGGCCACCTTGACTGACACCCTGCACCAACTGGGTTACCCGCTCTGCCCGGGCAATGTCATGGTCAACAACCCACACTGGGTGAAAACGCAAAGTGAGTGGTTACACACCGTGTCGCATTGGACACACAGTGGCCAAGCCCAACCACTGATGGAATTAGCAATATTGGCAGACAGCCATGCCGTGGCTGGCAATGCCGACTTACTCACGCCCCTCAAGCAGCAACTGCACCAACAGATGGCTGCCCACACCCAACGTCTGAGTGCCTTCACTCGCCCAGCGCTGCACTTCAGTGTGCCGCTCACCCTGTTCGGCCACCTGAAGGCCAGTAAAACCGGACTAGACATCAAGCAAGGGGGCATTTTCCCTATCGTACACGGGTGCCGTGCGCTGGCATTAGAGTATGACATTCATGACAACAATACCTTTGCGCGCATTGAGCAACTGGCCAAGCGAGAGGTGCTTGAACCCGCCACGGCGTCCAACCTCAGCGAAGCCTTAAAACTGTTTATTAAATTACGCCTGCGTCAGCAATTGGCGGCCTCGGCCGATGGCCTGCAGCACCACCTCGATCTCACCCAATTAAGCCGGGCCGAGCGCGACTTGTTACGTCACAGCCTGCACGTGGTGAAGAAATTCAAAGCCTGGTTGGGGTATCACTATCAGATCAGGGATTAGAGGGAGCATAAACGATGAATATCTTACAACGCTGGTGGTACCAACGCCGCTACCGTGGCACAGACTATGCTTCACTGTTTGAACGTTATCGCGGAGAAGAATTGGTCTCGCTCGACTGCGAAACCACCAGCTTGGATCCGCAACGGGCAGAGCTGGTGACCATTGCCGCGACCCGTATTCGTGCCAACCGTATTTTGACCAGCCAGTCGATCCATTTAACGTTGCGCGCGCCAGCCAGCCTGAACGGGGAGTCGGTCGCCATTCATGGGATCCGCCACCAAGATCTGCAGCAAGGCCTCGACACCCAACACGCCCTGCGCACGCTGCTGGACTTTATCGGCAATCGCCCGCTGGTGGGCTACCATATCCGCTATGACAAAACGATCCTCGACCGTTACTTTCGCCACCACTTCGACTTTCCGCTCCCCAATAAGCTGGTGGAGATCAGCCACCTCTACCATGAACAACTGGAACGCCAGTTGCCCAATGCCTACTTTGATCTGAGTTTAGAAGCGATCAGCCGCCACCTTGACTTACCGGTGCCGCCACGCCATGACGCGCTGCAAGACACCATCACGGCGGCGATGATCTATGTGCGCCTCACACACGGTGACCGCCCCGCGCTGTCGTTATTGCGCGGCTAACCGCGTGACTACGCGATACGCAGGCAGGCGACATAGACACAGAACCGTTATCTCCAGCCAAAACAATGCACTACTCCAACGATAAAGTGCAAATTTTTGGCTGCAACCGCCGTGCAACAGCGGTAAATCCCCCGCGCATGCCCGTCTCTCATCCTAAAGTCTAATTGAGACTCATCGCGAACTAGCGGAAGTTAATACCACACACAACGTATTTCGGCCCACGAGACGAGACATTCCGGTCCACTACGGACAATGACGGAACACAAGGAGAATGAAAATGAGTGACGTTCATCTGTACCCAGTTAATCAGGACATTGCTGCCAGCGCCCATGTGACCGACGAACAATATCGCGAGATGTACCAGCAGTCAGTGATCAACCCTGAAGGCTTCTGGCGTGAACACGGCCAAATCGTTGACTGGATCAAACCGTTTAGCCAAGTGAAGCAGACCTCGTTTGATACCGGACACGTCAACATTGCCTGGTTTTCCGATGGCACACTCAACGTATCGGCCAACTGCTTAGACCGTCATCTGGCCACCCGTGGCGATCAACCGGCCATTATCTGGGAAGGGGATGATCCCAATGATGACGCCACCCTGACGTACAACGAACTGCACGAGCAAGTGTGTCAGTTCGCCAATGCCCTAAAGAGCCAAGGCGTGCGCAAAGGCGACGTGGTGTGCCTGTACATGCCGATGGTTGCCGAAGCAGCTGTCGCCATGCTGGCGTGTACCCGTATCGGCGCGGTCCACACCATCGTGTTTGGCGGTTTCTCACCGGAAGCCCTGGCGGGACGTATTATTGATTCCAATGCCAAAGTGGTCGTGACCGCCGATGAAGGCGTACGTGCTGGCCGCGCGGTACCACTGAAAAAGAATGTGGATGATGCATTGGCCAACGATGCGGTCACCAGTGTCGAGAAAGTCGTGGTACTCAAGCGTACCGGCGGTGATATCGAATGGCACAGCGCGCGTGATGTCTGGTGGCACGAAGCCACCGCCGTGGCTTCTTCACACTGTGAGCCGGAAGCCATGAACGCCGAAGATCCGCTGTTCATCCTGTATACCTCAGGCTCAACCGGCAAACCAAAAGGCGTATTGCACACCACGGGCGGCTATTTGGTGTACGCCACCATGACGTTCAAGTACGTATTCGATTACCAAGAAGGCGAGGTGTACTGGTGTACCGCCGATGTGGGTTGGATCACTGGCCACAGCTACTTGGTGTATGGCCCGCTGGCCAATGGCGCCACCACCCTGTTGTTTGAAGGGGTGCCCAACTACCCGACCACCAGCCGCATGAGCGAAGTGGTCGACAAGCACCAAGTGAACATCCTCTATACTGCACCAACGGCGATCCGTGCCCTGATGGCCAAAGGCGATGAAGCCGTTGCAGGCACGAACCGCAGCTCACTGCGTGTAATGGGATCGGTCGGCGAGCCAATCAACCCAGAAGCGTGGGAATGGTACCACCGCACCATCGGTGACAGCCGCTGTCCGATTGTCGATACCTGGTGGCAGACCGAAACCGGTGGGATCCTCATTACTCCCCTCCCTGGCGCTACCGCCTTGAAACCGGGTTCCGCGACCCGTCCGTTCTTTGGGGTGCAACCGGCCATCGTCGACAATATGGGCAACATTTTAGACGGGGCGACAGAAGGGAACTTGGTCATGATTGATTCATGGCCGGGGCAGATGCGTACCTTATGGGGCGATCACGAGCGCTTTGAGCAAACGTATTTCTCGACCTTCCAAGGCATGTACTTTACCGGTGACGGTGCCCGCCGCGATGAAGACGGTTACTACTGGATCACCGGCCGTGTCGATGACGTACTGAACATTTCCGGTCACCGTATGGGGACAGCGGAAATTGAATCGGCCTTGGTGGCCTTTGATAAAATTGCCGAAGCCGCGATTGTCGGTGTCCCGCACGACATCAAAGGACAGGCGATTTACGCCTACATCACCCTGAACGATGGGGAAATCCCCAGTGCTGAACTGCATAAAGAAGTGAAAGATTGGGTGCGCAAAGAAATCGGCCCGATTGCCACGCCTGACTTCCTGCACTGGACGGATGCGCTGCCAAAAACCCGCTCTGGCAAAATCATGCGCCGTATTCTGCGCAAGATCGCCACCGGCGACACCGCGACACTGGGGGATACCTCAACGCTGGCGGATCCAAGCGTGGTCGACAAGCTCATCGCAGAAAAACAAAAAGTGTTATAACGGTCTCGATTTCCCGCTTTATTACACTTTTTTGCAATCAATAAGCCGCCTCCGGGCGGCTTTTTTGATCCCGCACACAAACCCACGGAATCATCCCGCCAAGGGATTGTCTCACCCCGTAAGGCCACGCACAGTGGGCGATTAACGCGCATCTCTACCTGCGCGGACATTCACTGCCAAAATCTTACGGCGTACAGCTGTTCAGATTAAAAAGGGCTGATTAGACCAGTATTTTGCTGCGATTTGCGCTGAATTCTCTATAATTGCACTTCAAGCATGTTTTGGCAGATAAAAACGGAACACAGGGAAGCAACGTTGCAGGTTTCTGCACGTTGTTAAAGTAAAACCTCTAAAACGAGTGATATAACGTCAAGATGTCGACCGTTCAACGAATTTTATTGATCAATGGCCCGAACCTGAATTTATTAGGCTTACGCGAGCCAGGACACTATGGTCAGCAAACGCTAGACCAAATCGTGACGCATTTAACTGCCAAAGCAACCGAACTCGGTGTGACGTTAGATCACATTCAATCCAACGCGGAACACGTGCTGATCGATGCTATCCACCATGCCCACAGCAAGGTGGATTTTATTATCATCAATCCAGCCGCTTTTACCCATACCAGCGTCGCGATCCGCGATGCCTTACTGGGCGTAAACATCCCGTTTATTGAAGTGCACCTCTCTAACGTTCATGCCCGTGAGCCCTTCCGTCACCATTCTTACCTGTCCGATAAAGCGGTGGGAGTGATTTGTGGACTGGGACCCGATGGTTATGAATTCGCCCTGCAAGCAGCGGTTAACCGCCTGCATGCAGACGCCAACTGAACAGAATAAGAGAAAAGTAAATGGATATTCGTAAAATCAAAAAACTGATTGAGCTAGTAGAAGAATCTGGTATTGCTGAGCTGGAAATTTCAGAAGGTGAAGAATCCGTACGCATCAGCCGTGCGCCTGTTGCAGCTCCTGTTGCTCCACAAATGTATGCAGCACCTGCACCGGTAGCAGCACAAGTGACGGCGCCAGCAACGGCTCCAGCACCTGTTGCAGAAACACCCGCCGCTCCAGCACAACCGGCTGGTCACCAGGTACTGTCACCAATGGTCGGCAGCTTCTACCGTGCACCAAGCCCAGAAGCAAAAGCCTTTGTTGAAATCGGCCAATCGGTAAACGCGGGCGATACCCTGTGTATCGTTGAAGCGATGAAGATGATGAACCAAATCGAAGCGGACAAATCCGGTAAAGTCGTTGCTATCCTTGCCGAAGACGGCGATGCCGTTGAATTCGACCAGCCGCTAGTCATCATCGAATAACCAGGACGAGTTATGTTAGATAAAATTGTCATTGCGAACCGAGGCGAAATTGCGCTGCGCATTCTGCGTGCCTGCAAAGAGCTCGGGATCAAGACGGTCGCGGTACACTCCACTGCCGATCGCGATTTGAAACACGTACTGCTGGCCGATGAATCGATCTGTATCGGTCCGGCAAAAAGTACCGAAAGCTACCTGAACATTCCTCGCATCATCAGTGCAGCAGAAATCACAGGCGCGGTGGCTATCCACCCGGGTTACGGTTTCTTGTCTGAAAATGCCGATTTTGCTGAACAAGTAGAACGTTCTGGCTTCATTTTTGTTGGCCCAAAAGCGGAAACTATCCGCATCATGGGTGACAAAGTGGCCGCGATCACGGCAATGAAAAAAGCCGGCGTACCGTGCGTACCGGGCTCTGATGGCCCACTGGACGATGACGAAGCGCGTAACAAAGCGTTCGCAAAACGTATTGGTTACCCAGTGATCATCAAAGCCTCTGGTGGCGGTGGTGGTCGTGGTATGCGTGTAGTACGCAATGAAGCCGATTTGATCGAAGCGATTGCGATGACCCGCGCCGAAGCAAAAGCCGCCTTCAACAATGACATGGTGTACATGGAGAAATTCCTTGAAAACCCACGTCACATTGAAGTACAGGTCTTGGCTGACGGCCAAGGCGGCGCGATCCACTTAGGTGAGCGTGACTGTTCTATGCAGCGTCGCCACCAGAAAGTGGTCGAAGAAGCCCCTGCGCCAGGTATTACCGAAGAGATGCGCAAGTACATCGGTGAGCGTTGTACCCGTGCTTGTATCGAAATCGGCTACCGCGGTGCCGGTACGTTTGAATTCTTGTACGAAAACGGTGAGTTCTACTTCATTGAAATGAACACCCGTATTCAGGTTGAACACCCTGTGACTGAAATGGTCACCGGCGTGGATCTGATCAAAGAGCAGCTGCGTATTGCTGCCGGTCAGCCACTGTCGTTCACCCAAGATGACATCAAGATCAAAGGCCACGCAGTCGAGTGCCGTATTAACGCCGAAGATCCGGTTCGCTTCTTGCCTTGTCCGGGTAAAATCGACCGTTTCCACCCACCGGGTGGCATGGGCGTACGTTGGGAGTCGCACATCTATGCCGGCTACACCGTCCCGCCGCACTACGATTCCATGATCGGCAAACTGATCACGTACGGTGAGAACCGTGACGTCGCGATTGCACGTATGCGCAACGCCCTGAGCGAAATGATCATTGACGGCATCAAGACCAACGTGCCGCTTCAACAAGACATCATGGCTGACGAAAACTTCCAACACGGTGGAGCGAACATCCACTATCTTGAGAAGAAACTCGGTATTCACCACTAAAGGTGACACGCTATTAGCGCGTACAAAAGGCTGCTTCGGCAGCCTTTTTTATTGTCATCGTTGTCAATATTGCCCTTCATCTAGCACTCCCTCCTAACTTTTGCCACAATACCCGCCCTTAATTTGTGTGAAGATTGAGCGAATCCCTCACGGTATATTCACTCACCCAATGGAAACAACGCCATGAAAACGCTATCTGCGCGCTATCAGCAGGCCCATAAAGAAGCCCAATGGGCTATCGGGCTGGCCTTGGCCTATTTTGCCTGGTGGTACATTTCGGCCTATGCCTTTGCACCGTCAGGGGCAGAGGAAACCCTGCCAACACTCTACGGAGGCTTCCCTCTGTGGTTTCTGCTCGCCTGTGTCATCGGGCCTATTCTGTTCACTGTGCTGTGTGGTCTGATGGTGAAATACCTCTATCAGGACATGTCACTGGAAATCGAACCGGAGTCTACCGATGAATAGCCAACTCCTTATTCCCCTTGTTCTCTATTTAATGGCTGTTTTTGCGGTGGCCCTGTATGCCAACCGTAAACGTGACACCGGCAATGGCTTCCTCGCCGAATACTTGGTGGGCAACCGCAGTATGGGCGGCTTTGTGCTCGCCATGACGCTGGCATCCACCTACGCCAGTGCCAGTTCGTTCATTGGTGGCCCGGGCGCGGCCTACAAAATGGGGTTAGGCTGGGTACTGCTGGCGATGATCCAGTTACCGGCTGCGTGGCTGACACTGGGCGTGCTGGGCAAGAAATTTGCCATCGAAGCCCGTCGCCATAATGCCCTCACCCTCAATGACATTCTGTATGCGCGGTATAAAAACCGCGGCGTGGTGATCTTCGCCTCGCTGGCGTTACTGTTGGCCTTCTTCGGTACCATGGTGGTGCAGTTTGTCGGCGGAGCACGTTTGTTGCAAACCGTGACCGGCTTGTCTTATCAACACGGTTTGATGCTATTTGCGGTCACCGTCGGCCTGTACACCACCATCGGTGGCTTCCGCGCCGTGGTAATGACCGATACCGTGCAAGGGATCATGATGATCATCGGCACGATCGCGCTGTTGATCGGTATCGTGCATGCCGGTGGCAGTTTCGGGGAAATGATCACAACGCTGCATACCATCGATCCGGCGCTGATCTCCCCGTACGGTCCCGAGCAGTTCCTCAGTCAGCCGTTCATGCTCAGCTTCTGGGTCTTGGTCTGCTTTGGGGTCATCGGCCTACCACACGCCGCTGTGCGTTGTATGTCGTACAAGTCCAGTGGCTCGCTGCACAAAGGCATGGTGATCAGTACCGCGATGGTGGCCTTGTTAATGCTGGGAATGCACTTGGCGGGCGCGCTAGGGCGTGCGTTAGTGCCTGATATCGCCAGTCCGGATCAGATCATGCCGACCCTGATGATGACCGTTCTGCCACCGATGGTGGCGGGTGTCTTTCTCGCGGGTCCGATGGCGGCGATTATGTCGACGATCGATTCCCAGTTGATTCAGGCCTCCGCCACGCTGATTAAGGATTTGTATATCAACTACATCAATCCACGCGCAGCAGAAGGCCCAGAGGCAGAAAGCCGTCTACCGAAGCTGTCACTGTGGGTGACCGGCATTTTCTCGTTACTGGTCTTCGTTGCGGCCACCAATCCACCGGATATGATCATTTGGCTCAACCTCTTGGCCTTTGGTGGCCTGCAAGCCGTCTTCCTGTGGCCACTGGTCTTGGGCCTGTACTGGAAGAAGGCATCCGCCACGGGTGCCTTCGCTTCAATGCTGTGCGGCTTAACCTGTTACATCGGTCTGTCAGTCATCAAGCCGGACATGGGTGGCCTGCACGCCATCATCCCGACCCTCTTGGTGGGCTTGGTCGCCTTTGTCGTCGGCAGTCTGGCCAAGCCCGTGCCCGTCCAGACGCCACAACAAGCGTAAACCGCGCCAATCCCCCTTCAGATAGCACCTTTCGGTGCTATCTTTTTTTATACTGCCTAAAATTCATGCTAGACTCCGCACCCTTGAACCGTAGCTAACCAAAAAAGCGAAATAACCATGCCTTGGATTCAAATTAAACTTAACGCAACAGCAACCAATGCTGAAGCTATTGGCGACATGCTGATGGAAGAGACCGGCGCTGTCTCAGCCACTTTCCTTGACGCACAAGATACGCCTGTTTTTGAACCTCTTCCGGGTGAAACCCGCCTTTGGGGTGACACTGATGTGGTCGGCTTGTACGACGCAGAAACGGACATGGACTTCGTGTTAAGCATGCTGAAAAACAGCCCGCTGATCGCTGACGATTTCGCTTACAAAATTGAGCAAATCGAAGACAAAGACTGGGAGCGTGAGTGGATGGACAACTTCCACCCAATGCGTTTTGGTCGTCGCCTGTGGATTTGCCCAAGCTGGCGTGAAGTGCCAGAGCCGGATGCGGTAAACGTGATGCTAGACCCAGGTCTGGCGTTTGGTACGGGTACCCACCCAACCACCTCACTGTGCCTAGAGTGGCTTGACGGCCAAGACTTGACCGGTAAAACCGTGATCGACTTCGGTTGCGGCTCAGGCATTTTAGCGATTGCCGCGATCAAATTGGGCGCAGCAAAAGTGATCGGTATTGATATCGATCCACAAGCGATTTTGGCGTCTCGCGATAACGCAGAGCGTAACGGCGTGGCTGACCAACTTGAGCTATTCCTGCCACAAGATCAGCCGCAAGACATCCAAGCGGATGTGGTGGTTGCCAACATCCTTGCTGGCCCATTGCGTGAGCTTTCTCCTGTGATCAAGAGCCTAGTCAGAGACGGTGGCCTACTGGCGATTTCTGGCGTGCTGGAAACCCAAGCCGAAGACGTGGCGACGTACTACAGCGACGAACTGACGCTAGACCCGACTGCCGTACGTGAAGACTGGTGTCGCATCTCTGGACACAAGGCGTAAGCCGGTGGCCTGACGCATTATTTTTCTGCTGGAATAGTGGCCAATCGATTGAAAAAAAGACAGTTTCGTAATTCAAAATCGAAATGCTCAATTATTGGCCTTTTCAGAATGCGAAAAAATGCGTAAAATGCGCGCCCTTACTGGCATAGTCAGGAACAGACGTTTGAAGATCGGTCCTTATCAACTTAAAAACCAGCTGATAGTCGCGCCCATGGCAGGTGTGACCGATCGGCCATTTCGTGAACTGTGTCTTCGCTTCGGCGCGGGCATGGCTGTGAGCGAGATGATGTCGTCCAATCCAGACCTGTGGAAAACTGCCAAGTCCCAGAACCGTATGGTGCATGAAGGCGAGTCTGGGATCCGCTCGGTACAAATTGCCGGCGCAGATCCTAAACTGATGGCCAAAGCGGCACAATTCAGCGTTGAAAACGGTGCGCAAATCATCGATATCAACATGGGTTGCCCTGCGAAAAAGGTCAACAAACGCTTAGCAGGCTCTGCTCTGTTGCAGCATCCGCATTTGGTCGAAGAGATCCTTCGTACCGTGGTGGATGCCGTTGATGTACCTGTGACGCTGAAAACGCGTACCGGTTGGGATCTGGATAACCGAAACTGCGTTGATATTGCCAAGTTAGCCGAACAATGTGGCATTCAGGCGCTCGCTCTGCACGGCAGAACGAAAGCGTGTATGTACAAAGGTGAGGCAGAATACGATTACATCAAGACAGTGAAAGAAGCGATCTCGATTCCGGTGATTGCGAACGGTGATATCGACTCACCAGAAAAGGCCCGCTTTGTACTGGATTACACCGGTGCCGATGCCTTGATGATTGGCCGACCTGCGCAAGGTCGTCCGTGGATTTTTCAGGAAATCCACCATTATTTAACAACAGGCGAACACCTCCCTGCGCCGTCTATGACGGAAGTGGGAGGCATTATGCTGGGCCATGTTCAGGAGCTTCATCGTTTCTATGGTGAGTTCCTCGGTTTGCGTATCGCACGCAAGCATGTGTCTTGGTACTTGAAAGAGCATGCCCCAGCAGGTGAGTTCCGCCAAACCTTCAACGCTATCGAGAATGCCCAACAGCAACTCGATGCGCTGCAAGGCTACTTCGAAAACGTTGCATAAATACGAGAAGAGCTAACAGAATATGTTCGAACAAAATCTGACTTCCGAAGCATTAACAGTAACCACTGTCACTTCACAAGACCAAATTACACAGAAGCCACTTCGTGACTCTGTAAAGGCGTCGCTAAAAAACTACCTGGCTCAGTTAAACGGTCAGGAAGTCGATGATCTGTACGAGCTAGTGCTAGCTGAAGTTGAACAGCCACTACTGGACACCATCATGCAGTACACACGCGGTAACCAAACACGCGCTGCAACCATGATGGGTATCAACCGTGGTACACTTCGCAAGAAGCTAAAGAAATACGGCATGAACTAAGCCTTGCTTAGCCCAGTCGACAACAAAAAGGCCTGCATTTTGTGCAGGCCTTTTTGTTTGTCTCAATCTCAAGACGCCCCCTCATCACAGGTGAACCATACTGCCTTTCTGAACGTATTCTCTTTGGGTTAGCAGACTAACCCCCTATACACACAGAAGAGGTAATCCCTGATGAATCGGATGTTACGTGCTATTTCAGTCTCTCTCACCGCTCTCCTGTTCGCCGCTACCCCATTGGCTTGGGCTGACCACCATGGCGAAAGCAAAAGTAGTAAAGCCGCACAAGCAGAAAAAAATCTCGTTCAGGTCGCGGCCAATAACGATGATTTCCAAACATTGGTGATGGCGATTAAAGCCGCAGACTTGGCAGAGATACTGGAAGGGAAAGGGCCTTTCACGGTACTGGCTCCGACTGATGAGGCCTTTGCCAAGCTCCCTGACGGCACCTTGGCTGCCCTGCTAAAGCCAGAGAACAAAGAGAAACTACAAGCCATCTTGACCTACCACGTACTGCCAGGGGCGATTTCCTCTGAGGAAGTCACCAAACTGAAGCTGCCCGCTACCGTGCAAGGCGATCCGGTCACCATCACTGAAACCGATGATAAAGTGATGATCAACGACGCGAGCGTGATCACTGCAGATATTCCCGCCAGCAACGGTATTATCCATGTGATTGATACGGTATTGATCCCACCTCAAAAAGAGGCGGATGCCGACAAAGCAGCGAAATAGCGGTATGACAACACCGCGTCATCACGACGTGCAGGTATAAAAAAAGCTTCGCCAGTGCGAAGCTTTTTTTATGTTCAACGTCAGCATGTGCTGTGTACATGCATGGTGTGATTACAAGTAATCACACAGGTACGCTGTCGGCTCTGCGACTTTCAAATCAAACGACGAATCGCCTGGGACTTCAAAGTCATCACCCGCGTAGTAGGTTTCCCACTCAATGTGGCCTGGCAGTTTCACTGTCAGCGCCCCTTTCACTACCGTCATGCGTTCCGGAGCGGCCGTACCAAAGGTGTATTCACCTGGCGCCATTACACCGACACTGGCACGATCACCGGAGGTTTCAAAGCCCAGTGATTTCACCTGACCATCGAAGTATTCGTTCACTTTTAACATGACTTTCCCTATCAATAACAATCTAATAGGTTGAAGCTATCACAACTCGTCCGTGCGCCCAATAGAATTTATGGCAAAACAGCGCCTCACGCACGCCGTGCTCACGAGTGGGAATGCCCTTGGCAACAACCGGATACCGGGCGTTCTGCCTCACCATTGTCCTCTTCCCCCAGCGCGCCGAGAATCGAACAATGACTGGCATTATCATCAGCATGGCCACAACAGGCATCATTGATTTTTTTCAGTGCACGGCGGATCCGTTTCAGCTCTGCGATTTTACTGTCGACCTCATCCAGCTTGGCCTGTGTGATGGCTTTGACCTCGGCACAGCTGTGCTGGCAGGCTTCTAACTGGATATCCAACAGTTCACGGATCTCTTCCAAGCTCAGGCCCACCGCCTTCGCCCGCAAGATAAATCGGATACGGGATAAATCGTCCTCGCTGTATAAGCGGTAGCCACTGTCACTGCGTCCTGACGGCACTAATAGACCGTTCTTCTCATAAAAGCGTAAGGTGTCACTGCTGACCTCACAGCGCTTGGCCAGCTGCCCAATCAAATACATCGTAAGCCCTTTCTATTACGGATGACACAAAGCCAAAAAGCAAACGTTTGCGCAACGCGAGAATTAATGTAAAATATGCCAAGTTGATCACAAGGATCCATCTAACAAAGGCATGCCCTATATCGTTGAGTTTAACCGAGGGTATTTACCAAAAGCCAGCGCCCCTCAGCATCGCTTTTGGCAAATATTCCCCGTGTATATAAGAGATGGTAGCAATGGAAAACGCTCGTTCTATCCGCCGTGCGCTCATTAGCGTGTCAGACAAAACCGGTATTGTTGAATTTGCTCAAGCACTTGCTGAACGTGGTGTCGATATCCTCTCGACGGGCGGTACAGCCAAACTGCTCGCCGAACAAGGTATTGCGGTCACCGAAGTGTCCGATCACACAGGCTTCCCTGAGATGATGGATGGTCGCGTAAAAACCCTGCACCCAATGATCCACGGGGGCGTGCTAGGCCGCCGCGGTACTGACGATGCCGTTATGGCCGAGCACGGTATTGCGCCTATCGACATGGTGGTGGTGAACCTGTACCCGTTCGCGGCCACCGTTGCCAACCCGAACTGTACACTGGAAGATGCGGTAGAAAACATCGACATCGGTGGCCCGACGATGGTGCGCTCTGCGGCGAAAAACCACAAAGACGTCACCATTGTGGTTAACGCGCATGACTACGATCGCGTCCTGACCGAAATGGCCGCCCATGACGGCTCTCTGACCCACGCCACCCGCTTTGATTTGGCCATTGCCGCGTTTGAACACACGGCCGCTTACGATGGCATGATCGCGAACTACTTCGGCACCATGGTTCCGTCTTACGGCGACAACAAAGAAGGCGACGAGGCATCAAAATTCCCTCGCACCTTCAATCAGCAGTTCGAGAAAAAACAAGACATGCGTTATGGCGAGAACAGCCATCAGGCCGCCGCTTTTTATGTGGAAGCGAACCCGGAAGAAGCGTCTGTCTCTACCGCGCGTCAAATCCAAGGTAAAGCCCTGTCTTACAATAACATCGCCGATACCGATGCCGCCCTTGAATGCGTGAAAGAATTCGACGAGCCAACCTGTGTCATCGTGAAACACGCTAACCCGTGTGGCGTGGCGCTGGGTAAAGATATCCTTGAAGCCTACAACCGTGCCTACCAGACCGATCCAACGTCTGCGTTTGGTGGCATCATTGCGTTCAACCGTGAGCTCGACGCAGCAACGGCGACCGCCATTGTTGAGCGCCAGTTCGTGGAAGTGATCATCGCACCGAAAGTCTCTGCTGAAGCGATCGACGTGATTGCGGCGAAGAAAAACGTACGCCTGCTAGAGTGTGGCGAATGGTCAAGCAAGACCACCGGTTTTGATGTGAAGCGCGTCAACGGCGGCCTGCTGGTGCAAGACCGTGACCAAGGTATGGTCTCGGCGGACGACCTAAAAGTGGTTTCTCAGCGTCAACCAACCGCCGAAGAGCTGAAAGATGCCTTGTTCTGCTGGAAAGTGGCGAAGTACGTGAAATCTAACGCGATCGTTTACTCAAAAGGCGACATGACCATCGGTGTAGGCGCGGGCCAAATGAGCCGCGTGTACTCAGCGAAAATTGCCGGTATTAAAGCGGCAGACGAAGGCTTGCAAGTGGAAGGCTGCGTAATGGCCTCGGATGCCTTCTTCCCGTTCCGTGACGGCATCGACGCCGCCGCGGAAGCCGGTATTAAGTGTGTGATCCAACCGGGTGGTTCAATGCGTGACGACGAAGTGATTGCTGCGGCCGATGAACACGGCATGGCGATGATCTTTACGGGCATGCGTCATTTCCGCCACTAATCTTACTCTTCATATTTGGCACTGTGGCGTTGTTAACTGCTCTCGTCCACCCCAGTCACATAGCGAGCTATGCTCCCGGGGATGGGCTCATTGGTTGCCTAGCCACAGCACCAACTATTTCGAGTAATTGCGAAGAATTTTTATTTTAAATACACGTGTATTTGAAATGCGTTAGAGCAAGTCAGTGGCTTGAGTTCAAGGAAAAAGCGCGCAGTTGATGCCCATCAATGAGCACTTTTGACGTGGAAATCGTGCCACTGACGCCGCTATAAAGGATTACAAAATGAATGTACTAATCATTGGCGCCGGCGGTCGTGAACATGCACTGGGTTGGAAAGCCGCACAGAATCCCAACGTAGACACTATCTTCATCGCACCGGGCAACGCCGGTACCGCGCTGGAACCCAAGCTGGAAAACGTCAACATCGACGTGGAAGACATTGCTGCGTTGGTGGCCTTTGCTCAAGAGAAGCAGATTGAGCTGACCATTGTCGGCCCTGAAGCCCCACTGGTTATTGGTGTGGTCGATGCATTCCGTGAAGCTGGCTTACCGATTTTCGGCCCGACTCAAGCCGCAGCACAACTGGAAGGATCCAAAGCCTTCACCAAAGATTTCTTGGCGCGCCACCAGATCCCAACCGGGGCCTACGCAAACTTCACCGAGATCGAACCTGCGCTCGCCTACGTGCGTGAGCAAGGTGCACCGATTGTGGTGAAAGCCGATGGCTTAGCCGCCGGTAAAGGCGTGATTGTGGCGATGACGCTGGAAGAAGCTGAATCGGCAATCAAAGACATGCTGGCTGACAACGTGTTTGGCGATGCCGGCAGTCGCGTAGTGATTGAAGAGTTCCTTGATGGCGAAGAAGCCAGCTTCATCGTCATGGTCGATGGCAAAAACGTCTTGCCAATGGCCACCAGCCAGGATCACAAACGTGTGGGCGACAAAGACACCGGTCCAAATACCGGTGGCATGGGCGCATATTCGCCTGCACCTGTCGTCACACCGGACATCCACAACCGCATCATGGAAGAGGTGATCTACCCGACTGTGCGCGGCATGGCGGCAGAAGGCAATCCGTACACCGGTTTCCTTTACGCTGGTTTGATGATTGACGCTGACGGCACGCCGAAAGTGATTGAGTACAACTGCCGCTTTGGCGATCCCGAAACGCAACCTATCATGATGCGTATGGAGTCGGACTTGGTTGAGTTGTGTCTGGCGGCGATTGACGGCAAGCTGGACAGCGTGGAGTCTAAGTGGGATCCGCGTGCATCGATCGGTATCGTGCTGGCAGCCGGTGGCTACCCTGCCGCGTACAACAAGGGCGATGTGATCAGTGGCTTGCCGCAGCAAGAAGTGGACGGCGAGAAAGTCTTCCATGCCGGTACCGCAAACCAGAGTGGCGATGTGGTCACCAATGGTGGCCGCGTTCTGTGTGCGACAGCACTGGGGAATACGGTTTCTGAAGCGCAGCAGCGTGCCTACGCGCTGGCAACACAGATCAGCTGGGATGGCATGTTCCACCGCAATGACATCGGCTACCGTGCCATTGCACGTGAACAAAACAGCTAATCACTCGCAGATGAAACAAGCGCGATAAAAAAACGCGCGTCCTCAACACAAAAAAATGCGCCGTTAGGCGCATTTTTTATGTCTCGAACAGACACGGTATTAACCGTCCAGTAAAGCCGGCGCAGTCAGGCACTGCGATGCCGTATCGTTAAAGATCAACAACTGTTGCGCCTTCAGCGCATCACGCTTCACGTTCCCCACCACGGCCATATAACCCGATTGTTGTATCGGCTCAAACTGCTGGCGCACATGATCCGGCAAGGCCGGCGTAAAGGTCACGGATAAAGCGGCGTCTTTGCCACACGGGTAGAAATGCCCTTGCTGCCAATGGCCTTGAATCACACTCTGGCCTTGACGGCGCTGGTGCTTCACCACATCCACGCCCTGTTGGGCATCTTGGGTCAGCTCATACAGCTGGGTATTGGTCAATGGGATAAGCTCATCACCAAGGGTGTAACGTTGAAAAACAGCACGGCCCTGGGTGTCATAACGCACCGTTAAGGAAAACGGTTTCAATTGCTGCTCGTCAAGTTGTTCGCCTTCGCGTTGCAACTCACGGAGCTCGCCAGCACGCCAACGGTAATCCGATTGATAGTGGCCCTGATCGCCTGTTGTGACATATTCGGCAAGGCGAACCGGACGGTTCTGCTGTGAGGTATACCAATACACGGCCGTTTGATCACCGACTGAATCACCCCCAGTGTGGGTCAAAACAGGTGTCAGACTATTTTCAGGAACGGTAACCGTCGGGCTGGAGGCACATCCCGCTAGAAGCGAGAGGGAGAGAAAAAGAAAGAGAGGTTTCATCGAAAAACTCCGCCAGATAAGAGACCTGGCGGAGTATAGATTATTTCACTGAGTCTTTCAGTGCTTTACCAGCAACGAATGCAGGAACGTTCGCCGCCGCAATCTGAATTTCCTGACCCGTTTGTGGGTTACGGCCAGTACGTGCAGCGCGGTGGTTCACTTTAAAAGTACCAAAGCCAATTAGTTGAACCTGGTCACCTTCCTTCAGCGCAGCTGTGATGCCGTCTAGAGTTGACTCTAGGGCAACTTTTGCTTGAGCTTTAGAAAGATCTGCTTTTTCAGCGATCAGGTCAATCAGTTGGGTCTTGTTCATTAGGTTTCCCTTCTAAGGTTTTTTCTTAAGACGCATCAACTCTAATTCAAAAGAAGCCCGTGTGGCAAAGGTTTGTCAGCTATCCTGTGGTTAGGTGGGGAGTCTTTAACCATAAAGTGAGCGCAAGTTCACAAAATGTTACGAAGGTGAAAGATGAAATAGTTGTATTTATTCACTCCTGCACCGATTAATATAGGCATCTCCGTTAGTAATTAACCAAGGTAACCATGATACTCCTTACGATTTACATCGCTGTCGCGATTGGTGTTTCGTTTATTTGCTCGGTACTTGAGGCCGTACTCCTCAGTATTTCGCCAAGCTACATTGGCACCCTACGCCATCAAGGTCACCCTGCTGCGCCACGTCTGGCTGCTTTGAAAGAAAATATTGACCGCCCTCTTGCCTCCATCCTCACGCTAAACACTGTTGCTCACACTGTGGGTGCGGCTACCGCAGGTGCTCAAGCTGCCGTTGTATTTGGTAGTGAGTGGCTAGGGGTCTTCTCGGGCGTTCTTACCGTCGGCATTTTGCTGCTGTCCGAGATCATTCCAAAAACCATCGGTGCCACATACTGGCGCCAGCTTGCGCCGCTTAGCGCGACGCTACTGCGTTGGATGGTATTGCTATTGACCCCATTTGTTTGGGTCTCAGAACAAATTACCCGTCGCCTTTCCCGTGGTCACGAAGCCCCTAAGCTGCGTGATGAGCTATCCGCAATGGCGATGCTGGCACACGAATCCGGCGAGCTGGCAGAAGGTGAGTCGAAGATCCTGGCAAACCTGCTGCAATTCCGCGATGTGAACGTCACGAAGATCATGACCCCACGTCCGGTGCTGTTCCGTATCGATGCTGAACAGCCAATCAATGAATTCCTGTCACAACACAAAGACAGCCCGTTCTCTCGTCCGTTGATCTACTCCGATCAGAAAGACAACATCATTGGCTTCGTCCACCGCCTAGAGCTGTTTGCAGAAAGCCAAGCAGGCCGTGGCCAACGTGAGTTGGGCTCCCTTATGCGCCCACTGCCTGTGATCATGAACACATCAAGCGTCCCTAAAGCGTTTGAACAGCTGATGAAAGAACGTTCACAGCTGGTATTGGTCGTGGATGAATACGGCACGGTACAAGGCCTCGTGACCATGGAAGATATCTTTGAACACTTGGTGGGTGAAGAGATCGTCGATGAAGCGGATAAAAACACCGACATGCAGCAGCTGGCTTACCAACGCTGGGAAAAGTGGAAGAAAACCCACGGTGTGATTGAAAGCAAAGACGACTAAGTACTCGGCGACAGAGCAATAACGACTAAACAATAACGACTAAACAATAACGACTCAGTATCTGTTTGTTACCGTAATAAAAAAGGGGCCCATCGGCCCCTTTTTGTTTGTCTGTCGTTTATGTTTTTTGCGTTATTCTTGCATAGCAGCATTGGCCTCTGCGGCAGGCGTTTGACGCCATACACAGCCTGCCCAGCCAAGGCCTAAGACCACCAGCGTGGGTACCACCCAACCGGCGTAATAGGCATACAGCGGTAAGTACTGACTGAACCACGGTTCAATCCCCGCCGGCATGGCCGCCAGAATATGCAGCGCGTCGATCCCACCAAACACCAAGGCTGTCGCCAATACCGCCAACATCGCCGTGCGGTTTAGCTGCTTACGCAACGGGGCAATCAACAGCAGACTGATCGCAATCGGGTGCAATGCCACCACAGCAGGCAACGTAATCGCCAATAGCTGATCCAAGCCCACATTCGCGACCAACCCCGCCACCAGCATGGTCGCCCATACACTGCGACGGTACGTCACTACCGTGAACGTACGGCTGTAGAACTCACTGCCTGCGGTCGTGACGCCAATCGCGGTCGTCAAACACGCCAAAATCATCACTGCGCCCAATAGCAACACACCAAACGTGCCAAAATGGGCAATGGTGAACGCGGTAAGAATATCGCCGCCATTGGTAAAGCCCTCACCCAATCCGGCGCTGGTCGCCCCGATATAGGCCAACGCCAAGTACACCAATGCCATGGCCACGGCATACATCACGGCAGCCATCAGGGTATATTTCGCAGTCGCTTTCGGGCAGCAGATCCCCATGCTCTGAATGGCACGGAAAATCACCCAGCCAAAACCGATAGAGCCCAGTGCATCCATGGTCATGTAGCCTTGAGTCAAGCCTTCCGCAAATGCCCCGTTTTGGTACGGCCCGGTTGCCTGCTGGACGGCCTCGCCCGGAAACAGAAATGCAACCAGTGCCATTGCTGCCAGAATCGCCAACAGCATCGGTGTCAGCCATTTTCCAAGGGTATCCACCAACTTGCCTGGGTACAGCGAAAATACGATCGCCAACGCACAGAACAAGGCGGTAAACACAGCTAACCCACTGTCACCCCAAAACGGTGCCACACTGAATTGATACGCCACAGTGATGGCGCGAGGGATCACAAAGGCCGGCCCAATCACAATGAACACCATGACCCAGAAACTGGTCGCGATCGGACGAGGCAGCGCCGCGGTCAGGTTATCAGAGCCTCGCACCAACGCGACCATCACCAACGCTAACGCGGGTAATCCCACACCCGTCAGCAAAAAGCCGGTCATACCCGCAGCAAAATGCTCACCGGCTTGATAGCCCAAGAAGGGGGGAAAGATCAGATTACCGGCTCCAAGGTACATGGCAAAAGTCATGAAGCCTAAGGCGGCGATATTGCGTGTGCTTAACATAGTTATCCTCGCTAGCCGTCGCTTGGAGGAAGAGTCAGGAGGAAAATGTCGGAAGAGAATTTTGCCCTGTCAGCTTCAATCCAAGCTGACAGAAAAATGGTACGGCCTGTCAGCCCTGAATCAGAGTCAGAGAGAGCAGGAGGAGCTGAGTCGTCGCCACAGACGTACTGTGGGAGATCATGACTGATGGGTGATTCAAATCATGCATGCTCATTCCTCGCTAACAGGTTAATGGAAGAAAGCGTTGTGCTTCCCCGTTCGTCTACTGTTATAAACGTCCGGCCCCCTTCAATACAAGTGACAAAATAAAATAAGTGTATTGACCGAGGCACACCGTGCAAAACTGGTTGTTTATGCCAATCTAAAACAAAAATGCAGAACTTAGCACTTAACAAGGCATTCACATACCTTTAAGGGATACGTTGAGCGGTAAGCATTTCCCCTTCCCAGCATCTCGCCATTACCCTATTGCAGGCATAAAAAAAGAGCCGAGAACGGCTCTTCTTAATCATCAACATCAACCCTATGGGGTGTGATTACAATTCAATCCCGATGTTGCTGATTTGATCTTCACGCAACTCTTGGCGAAGGCCTTTGATCAGATCAATATCGCGACGTTCCGCTTCTTTCAATGCACGGAAAATCGCCCACTGCATGTCCCACTCAGCACACACCGCTTCATTTTCTTTTTGGTTTTCATTGGTGATTTCAATGCCAGTCTGGGCGTACTCAAGATCGGCCACGGTTTCCGCAGACAATGAGCTCAGCTTCTCCAGGGTTTCCAACATCAAATCACGATCCAGCATCGCATGCAGCAAATCTGCCAGCGCCACACACGCATCCACCGCTGGGTTTACCGCATACAAATCGAAATCATCAGTGCTTGGTACCAATTCTTCCAGCTTCTCCAACTGGTTTTCAAAATTGATCTTGGCATTTTTTACCGTCAGGATCTCCCAGATGCTATCCAGGATAGAGCGGTATTTCTGCGCATCAGCAAACTCAGTTTCCTGACAGAAGAATGCGTAATTCGGGTACATTCTTTCACAAAGCGATACCATAAAGGTAAGGTGCTGCCATGGTTCTAATTTTTCTAGACGAAGCTGAACAGGATTCTTTAGCATTAGATTGTCTGCAATAGTGATTTGATCCGGATCTTACTGCGATCCCCCGGCTACTTCAACATATGAAAAAGGGATATAAGAGAATGCATGAGGTAATGATAGTCTCCCGCCAGCAAGCCCTTTACGAGGATTTGCTCCATCAAGCGCAACTGCCTGAATTGACCCTCACCCGCGATCCCCAGCGCGCTTCCATCATTTTAGCGGATCCCCCGGCGATCATTGCGAAACTGGGGCAATTTCCTCGCCTTCGCTGGTTGCAATCGACGTATGCGGGGGTCGATGCCCTGATGCATGACGATCTGCGGCAGGATTACACCCTGACCAATGTCAGAGGGTGCTTTGGCCAACTCATCGCCGAGTATGTGTTTGGCTTACTGCTCGATAACACCCGCCACTTCACGACCTACCACCGGCAGCAACAGACCGCTCAGTGGCAGGCGCAGCCCTATGGCACCATTGCGGGGCAACGCATCGTCATTCTGGGCACCGGCAGCATTGGCAGCCATTTAGCCCGTGTGGCGCACGCATTCGGTATGCAGATCATCGGCGTTAACCGCAGCGGCACGACCACGGAACCCGCGTTTGCCCAGTGTTATGCCATCGATGCCCTGCCTGAAGCCTTAGCACAGGCAAACGTGGTGGTTTCCGTGCTGCCCGCCACCCCTGCGACATACCACTTGCTCAATGCCGACAGCCTGGCACATTGTCAGAACGTGATGCTATTTAATGTCGGACGGGGCAATGCCGTGTGTGAGCAAGGTTTATTGCAAGCCATCGAAAAAGGGCATATTCGCCACGCGTGCTTGGATGTCTTCCAGCAAGAGCCCCTACCACCCTCGCACCCATTCTGGGCACACCCACAGATCTGTGTGACACCTCATATCGCCGCAGAAAGCTTTCCGGAACAAGTCATGACGATTTTTGCCGATAACTACCGCCGCTGGCACCACGGCGAGCCGCTGCAGTATCAAGTCGATTTTGGCCGAGGCTATTGAGGCGTATCAGCTAAAGCATTGCCACTAAAACATGACGACTGAGACAGCTTCACACCGCAGCGCATAAGGAGGAGAAATGAAGAAAAAGCTGACCGCCGCCTCAACGCAACAACTTGATAACCTATTGGATCAAGTGCGACGCTGCACGATCTGTGCGGATCATCTCCCATTGGGACCGCGACCGGTGATTCAGGCGGCGAGCAGCGCGAAACTGTTGATCATCGGTCAGGCGCCGGGGTTGCGGGTCCATGAAAGCGGCATCCCTTGGCATGATCCCAGCGGTGACCGCCTGCGTCGCTGGCTCGACATCGATCCGGAAACCTTTTACGACCCACGCCAAATTGCCATCATGCCGATGGGCTTATGCTATCCCGGCAAAGGTAAATCCGGTGATTTACCGCCGCGACCGGAATGCGCCCCGCACTGGCACCCGCAAGTCCTGCCTCTGTTACCACAGGTAGGGATGACACTGCTGATCGGCCAGTATGCTCAGCAACGCTACCTGCCCGATCGCCCGAAGACCTTAACCGACACCGTCCGACAATGGCGACAATGGGCACCGCGTTTTATTCCGATGCCCCACCCGTCCCCCAGAAACACGCTGTGGCTGAAGAAAAATCCGTGGTTTGAAGCCGACGTTGTGCCGTATATCCGCGAGTATGTCCACCAGCAGTTGAAGATATAGCTCACTTTGAGATAGACGCTCAGACTGACACAGCAAAACAGAAGTAAACGGAAATGGTCTTTTGAGAGGTACTTCCACAAGTTAAAATAATGGCATTGATGCAAAGCTGTTATATGAAATCATGTATTCATTTTATGGATACTTATACATGAACATTAAGAACCAATTACATAATGCACCACGAAATCAAATAGACAATGTTGCACAAAACATTGTAAGCCGACTATCTAATCAGGAAATAAAATCACTAAGCGCTGAAAACATTCTTCGCTTATACGAGGCACTAGCATTAAAGGGGCTAAGAATAGTCTCTACTCGTGATAAAGCAGCAATAAAAAAATTATCCACTTATTCATCATTTTCACTAAAATATTTTAATCAACAATACGCTATTGATAGCGTCAAACAAGGATTTCCTCAATCAAGTATTATACAGAGAAGATTAACGGTTAACCTACTCAACAAGATCTATGCTGCAGAAACTAAGCGCCTTAGTTTTCTAGAGAAGTTAGGCATTGATGGAAAGACGATTGGTAGAGGGCAATTAGGTCAGCCAGCCTTTCAAGATGTATCATCACCAAAATATTTAAAGAAGAACTTTGATGATTATTCAACAAAATACTATATAGCTAAACAATTAGATAAACCACTTAATAAGTTATCTCAAATTACCATTCCACCGTATAAAGTTTCCACCCCATCAATATATGAAACTTTTTATAACGAAATGCCTTTGGAAGATTTTATTGTTGCTGGTTACCTCTCCATTCGTATCAATGCTGCATCTAAGTCAGGTCGTTCTGAAGATGATACCTTAAAATTTGCAGTCGCACTTTATCATGGCATGTATAAAACAATTGTAGGAATTCAGAACAAAGTTAATGATGTCATTAATTGGAAACCTATTGAGGCCGAATTGATAAGCCAAGGTAGAAAAGATGCGGTTGATTATATTAATGAGGTTGTGTCATGAAAATAAAACATTACTTTGCAATATCATTCTTTATTATTTCTTCAATATGTATTTATATTTATTGGAATCAATATAATTATAGTTATATATTATTAACTAAATGCGATGACCATGTAACTGGTGAGTTATTACTTGATATTAAATCAAAGGAAAGTTTAATCTCATCAGAAATAATTAACCTTGAAGAACTGTGCTCTCAAGGAGAATTCACAGTAGGTGAATTTGAATTGATCGATCAAATTAAAGCACAAATTCGTGTCAATAATGAAATTATAGTAGAGAAAGTATTGACGACTGGAAATGGGTTAGACACTGATAGAGAAGACTACTATTCATACCTCGAAATAACTAGCGAATCACCATATATTAAATATGATGCCATATAACCTCATAGATTAAAAAAAACACGCCAAAAAAGGCGTGTTTTCATTTTTACTTTTCCGAGATACTCGTACCTCGGTACTCGCCCCTAAAAACCGTCACTTATGGTATGGCTTAGATAGCTCGTGCACCGCGTCCACGAACACACCAGCATTTTCAGGCGGCACATCCAAGTGGATGCCATGGCCAAGGTTAAACACGTGGCCTGTACCACCGTCACCGAAGCCTTCAAGAATCGTCGCGACTTCCTCACGGATACGCTCTGGCTGGGCGTACAGCATAGACGGATCCATGTTGCCTTGCAGCGCCACTTTGTCACCAATGCGTGCTTTCGCGTCAGCGATGTTAATGGTCCAGTCTAGGCCCACGGCATCACAACCGGTGGCGGCGATTTGCTCTAGCCACATGCCACCGTTTTTGGTGAACAGCGTCACAGGTACGCGACGGCCATCGTTTTCACGGATCAGACCATCCACAATCTTGTGCATGTACTGCAGCGAGAAGAGGTTGTAATCACGTGGTGTCAGTACCCCGCCCCATGTATCAAAGATCATCACCGATTGTGCACCGGCTTTGATCTGGGCATTGAGGTATTCTGTCACGCTGTCCGCCAACTTATCCAACAACAGGTGCAGGGTTTGTGGCTCGGCGTACATCATCTTTTTGATCTTGGTGAATGCTTTTGAGCTACCACCTTCAACCATGTAGGTCGCTAGCGTCCATGGACTGCCAGAGAAACCGATCAGCGGGACTTCGCCCTGCAGATCTTTACGGATCTGACGCACGGCATTCATCACGTACTGCAGTTCACCTTCTGGATCCGGCAGGCCGATCTTATCAACATCGGCTTTACACGTGATCGGACGCTCGAACTTCGGCCCTTCACCCGCTTCAAAGTACAGACCCAAGCCCATCGCATCCGGGATCGTCAGGATATCTGAGAACAGGATCGCGGCATCCAACGGGAAGCGGCGTAGGGGCTGTAGCGTCACCTCACTGGCTAGCTCAGCATTTTTGCATAGCGACATGAAGTCTCCTGCCACGCCACGTGTTGCACGGTATTCCGGTAGGTAACGGCCGGCTTGGCGCATCATCCATACAGGGGTGCAATCTACCGGCTGCTTTAGCAAAGCGCGTAGGTAGCGGTCATTCTTTAATTCGCTCATTAGGGACTCCATGGTTTTATTCTGGCGCTATTGTATCACTCCCGACGTCCAACAAAACAGGCCATTTGTTAACCGGATCAAGTTTATGGTAACAATCTAGTCACCAGATTTGCGGCACGGAGTCCAGTCATGATACAAAAACTGCGCGCTAGCAATAATAACAATGATTTTGCTCGTAGAAAGCAAGTAACTGCACCTTACCCCTCCTCACGGAGGGTTTTTTTATGCCTGCGATCCGGCCATCAGGATCAAGGTGTGATCAATCAAGGATCGTGCAATCGTCCCTTTAGGGGCAACCTCAGGCAAGGTGTCTGCCGTGGCCCAAAGGGCATCGGTGAGCTCGGTATAATCCGGACGCAATTCACCACTCGCATAATCGGCCAGAAAGGCCATCATCAGGTTCGACGGGAACGCCCACGGCTGGCTGCCGAAGTAACGGATGTTATCCACCTCAATACCTGTCTCTTCGTTGATCTCTCGTGCCACACACTGCTCTAAGGTTTCACCGGCTTCGACAAAGCCCGCAATCACGGTGTACATACCGGTTTTGTGCCGAGGGTGTTGTGCCAGCAAGATTTTATCGTCTTTACGCACCGCCACAATCACACACGGTGACACGCGCGGATAATGCGGCGTATGGCAGCCGGTACACACCATGGCGACTTCTGCGTCACCATACTGGCATTCCGAGCCACATTGCGCACAGAAACGCTGTGTGTGCAGCATATGGGATAATTGCGTTGCGCGCCCGGCTAATTGAAAGAGATCCGCCTCGGCACAGAGCAATTCCCTCTGGCTATAAAAATCCGCCATGTTGGCGTTATCTGGCGCTTCAAGCCAATAAACCGGGTGTTCTTGGCAGTGGCCAATCAGCCTTGCCTCTGTCGTATCAAAATTGAGATCGCTCGCACACTTGAACGGAAGTGTCTGATTTTCAAGATACAAACTCCGATCTTTCACTACGCACCAATAGGCATTTTCTTGTTTTTTTAACATCAACGTCACATCCATCCTTGCAGGGTATCCCTTTTACTGGCAATCTAAACTTATACGGAAGTGAATCCGTAACACAAGGTTCTCTTTTTTAAGAGATTGACAGGTATCGTTTCCAGTACCCCTGCCTCGGTACTGTAGATCATGAGGGCATGGTCATGTTAAGCAAATTTGAGCAAGTACAAAAACAATGGGGTGGCACCAGTGATGTGATTGACCACTGGCTCATGTCGCGACAGCAACTGCTAATTGATTATTGCAAATTAGCCGGATTGCCCCCGTTTGAAACCAAACAACGTCAGCTGCCTACCACAGACCAACTTCAACTGTTTAGCCAGCAATTGGTCGACTACATCTCAGAAGGCCATTTCAAAATCTATGACATGGTGATGGCACGTTGGAACGCAACAGGTTACTCTCCGACGGCAGAAATCTCACAGGTTTATGCGCAAATCACTCAGACTACCGATCCCCTTCTCAATTTTACCGAAAAATATACTGAGATCAGTGAAGATGATCTGGAATGGTCTGAATTTGACAGCGATTTATCCGCCATTGGTGAATTAGTCGAAATCCGTTTTGCCCTTGAAGATGGGCTCATCGAATTGATCAGCGAAAGCCTCGCCTGCCCACCCGGCGCTTAATCGACGCTTCTCGCCTGTCCCTCATTCTCCAGCCCACCTCTTGGGCTGGCGTTTGCTTGCTATTTTTTCCCCAGCTCAAGCATCGTGCGCCATCGGCTCTCGCTTGGTCATCATCTTGTCTTCACCCTGTTGTAATCGTCCCTTTTCTTGCGCATACCCTTTTCTATTGCTTTTCTGCAGGCAATAAAAAAGGGTACCCGAAGGTACCCTTTTCAATCAATCCGATAACATCACCCGAAGGCTTAGTCGTCGTTTAGGCCAGCGTTAAGTAGCGCTGCAAGATCTTGTGATGCTTGCTCTGCGTCTACTTGCGGTGCCATTGGCTCTAGCTCTGCATCGCGGTTACGCTGACGGCTCTGGTGGTACGCGAAACCGGTACCAGCAGGGATCAGACGACCCACGATTACGTTCTCTTTCAGACCGCGCAGTTCGTCACGCTTACCAGAAACCGCAGCTTCTGTTAGTACGCGTGTCGTTTCCTGGAACGATGCTGCTGAGATGAACGATTCAGTCGCTAGCGACGCCTTAGTGATACCAAGAAGATCACGCTCGTAAGTCGCGATTAGCTTGCCTTCAGCTTCTAGCTTACGGTTTGCAATCGTTACGCGAGAGTATTCAACCTGCTCACCAGGTAGGAACTCAGAGTCACCAGCCGTTGTGATTGTTACTTTACGCAGCATCTGACGAATGATCGTTTCAATGTGCTTATCGTTAATCTTAACGCCCTGGAGACGGTAAACTTCCTGAACCTCGTTCACGATGTAATCTGCGACAGCGTGGACACCACGTAGACGCAAGATATCGTGTGGAGCCTCTGGACCATCGGCGATTACATCACCTTTTTCGACCTTATCACCTTCGAAGATGTTTAGCTGGCGCCACTTAGGAACCATTTCTTCGTACACGTTGCCTTCAGCAGGTGTGATGATAAGACGACGCTTGCCTTTTGTCTCTTTACCGAATGACACAGTACCTGTGATTTCAGCAAGGATTGCAGGTTCTTTCGGCTTACGCGCTTCGAATAGGTCAGCAACGCGTGGTAGACCACCGGTGATATCTTTCGTACCGCCAGATGCCTGTGGGATACGAGCTAGCGTATCACCGATACCAACCATTGCACCATCTTCAAGCTGGATGATTGCTTTACCTGGCAAGAAGTACTGAGCTGGCATTTCAGTGCCGGCGATCATTACATCATGACCATTCTCATCAACAAGCTTCACGGTTGGACGCATGTCTTTACCCGCACTTGTACGCTCTGCAGCGTCAAGAACAGTGATCATAGACAGACCCGTTAGCTCATCAGTTTGACGAGAAACTGTTACGCCATCAATCAAGTCAACGAACTGGATACGACCTGCCACTTCAGTGATGATTGGCATTGTGTGCGGATCCCAGTTAGCGATAACTTCGCCAGCTGCAACGTCTTGGCCTTCACCTTTACTTAGGTGAGAACCGTATGGCAGTTTGTAGTTTTCTTTAATACGGCCGAACTCATCAATGATAGTCATTTCAGAGGCACGAGACGTGATAACTAGCTTGCCGTCGTTGTTGATTACGAACTTCGCGTTCTGCAGTTTCACAGAACCGTTGTTCTTAACCTGAATGCTGTTTTCCGCAGCGGCTGCAGATGCTGCACCACCGATGTGGAACGTACGCATCGTCAACTGTGTACCTGGTTCACCGATTGACTGTGCTGCAACAACACCAACCGCTTCACCTTGGTTCACTAGGTGACCACGAGCAAGGTCACGACCGTAACAGAACTTACAGCAACCGAAGTCGTTTTCACACGTTACAACAGAACGTACTTTAACAAGGTCAACCGAGTTCGCTTCTAGGATGTCACACCACTTCTCATCAAGAAGGGTATTACGAGGCGCAAGTACTTCTTCAGTACCAGGCTTCATGACATCTTCAGCAACTACACGGCCAAGAACGCGAGAACCTAGCGGCTCTTTAACGTCACCACCTTCAACCAGTGGCATCATCGTCATACCAGCGTAAGTACCACAGTCATCCGTAGTAATAACTACGTCCTGTGCTACGTCTACTAGACGACGTGTCAAGTAACCGGAGTTCGCTGTCTTCAATGCTGTATCCGCAAGACCCTTACGAGCACCGTGCGTTGAGATAAAGTACTGAAGTACGTTCAGACCTTCACGGAAGTTTGCCGTGATCGGTGTTTCGATGATTGAGCCATCCGGCTTAGCCATCAGACCACGCATACCTGCTAGCTGACGGATCTGAGCGGCAGAACCACGCGCACCTGAGTCGGCCATCATGTAAACGCTGTTGAACGATTTCTGCTGTTCTTCTTCGCCGTCACGGTTGATAACAGTGTCGAAAGACAGGTTATCCATCATCGCCTTAGCAACCTGCTCATTCGCGGTCGCCCAGATATCGATAACTTTGTTGTAACGTTCGCCAGCGGTAACAAGACCTGATTGGAACTGCTCTTGAATTTCAGCAACTTCTGCTTCAGCTTCTGCGATCTTGGTGTACTTAGCCGCTGGGATGACCATATCATCGATACCAACAGACACACCAGATAGTGCCGCGTAAGCAAAACCTGTGTACATGATCTGGTCAGCAAAGACGACTGTCTCTTTCATGCCCAGTTCACGGTAACAGGTGTTAAGCAGTTTAGAAATTTGCTTCTTACCCAGTGCTTCGGTGTTAACTAGGCTGTACGGTAGACCTTTTGGTACGATCTTCCATAGCATTGCACGACCAACAGTCGTATCAACCAGCTTAGTATCTTCAACCAAATTACCCTGCTCGTCTTTCACGAACTGAGTAATACGCACTTTCACACGTGAGTGCAGCTCTGCGTGACCTGTTTGGTAAGCTTTTTCAGCTTCCGCAGGACCCGCTAGGTACATACCTTCACCCTTCGCGTTGATCTTGTCACGCGTCATGTAGTAAAGACCCAATACAACGTCCTGAGAAGGTACGATGATCGGATCACCAGACGCTGGCGATAGGATGTTGTTGGTAGACATCATCAGTGCACGTGCTTCAAGCTGTGCTTCCAGCGTTAGAGGTACGTGTACCGCCATCTGGTCACCATCGAAGTCGGCGTTGTATGCCGCACACACTAGTGGGTGAAGCTGAATCGCTTTACCTTCGATCAGTACTGGTTCGAATGCCTGAATACCTAGACGGTGCAGTGTTGGTGCACGGTTAAGCATTACTGGGTGTTCGCGAATCACTTCGTCCAGGATATCCCAAACAACCGCTTCTTCACGCTCTACCATCTTCTTAGCGGCTTTGATCGTCGTTGCTAGGCCACGAGTTTCAAGCTTGCCGTAGATGAATGGCTTAAATAGCTCTAGTGCCATCTTCTTAGGAAGACCACACTGGTGCAGACGTAGGTATGGACCTACGGTGATAACAGAACGACCTGAGTAGTCAACACGCTTACCAAGCAAGTTCTGACGGAAACGACCCTGTTTACCTTTGATCATGTCTGCCAAAGATTTCAGAGGACGCTTGTTAGAACCTGTGATTGCGCGGCCACGACGACCGTTATCAAGCAATGCATCAACAGATTCCTGCAACATACGCTTTTCGTTACGTACGATGATATCAGGAGCTGCTAGATCCAGTAGACGCTTCAGACGGTTGTTACGGTTGATAACACGACGGTACAGATCATTCAGATCTGAAGTCGCGAAACGGCCGCCGTCTAGCGGTACCAACGGACGAAGGTCCGGCGGAAGTACTGGTAGTACAGACAGGATCATCCACTCAGGGTTGTTACCTGACTGCAAGAATGCTTCTACAAGCTTCAGACGCTTGGTCAGTTTCTTACGCTTGGTTTCAGAGTTAGTTTCTTCCAACTCTTCGCGCATTAGTTCGATTTCTGCGTTCAGGTCCATGTTGCCAAGCAATGCTTGAACAGCTTCTGCACCCATCTTCGCGTCGAACTCGTCGCCCCACTCCTCAAGTGCATCCAAGTACTGCTCTTCTGACAGTAGCTGGCTACGCTCTAGGTTGGTCATACCTGGTTCGATAACAACGTAAGATTCGAAGTAAAGTACACGCTCGATATCACGTAGTGGCATGTCCATCAACAAACCGATACGGGATGGCAGTGACTTCAGGAACCAGATGTGGGCAACAGGAGAAGCTAGCTCGATGTGACCCATACGCTCACGGCGTACTTTAGTCTGAGTAACTTCAACACCACATTTTTCACAGATAACACCACGGTGCTTCAGGCGCTTATATTTGCCACAAAGACACTCGTAGTCTTTTACCGGGCCAAAGATACGTGCACAGAATAGGCCGTCACGCTCAGGCTTAAAGGTACGGTAGTTAATGGTTTCTGGCTTTTTAACTTCACCGAAAGACCATGAACGGATCATGTCAGGTGAAGCAAGACCGATTTTGATTGCATCAAATTCTTCAGTCTTGTGCTGGGCTTTCAGAAACTTAAGTAAGTCTTTCACATTCGGCTCCTGTGAGGAGTTGACCCATAAAGGCGCCAGTCTACTGGCGCCTTCATATTGATACCGGAGTAACTAATAAATCTTGGTATTAAACCGAGGCTTATTCGTCTTCCAGCTCGATGTTGATACCCAACGAGCGGATTTCTTTCAACAATACGTTGAACGATTCCGGCATACCAGGTTCCATACGATGGTCGCCATCGACGATGTTCTTATACATCTTCGTACGGCCGTTAACGTCATCCGACTTAACAGTTAGCATTTCCTGTAGGGTGTATGCTGCACCGTATGCTTCTAGTGCCCACACTTCCATCTCACCGAAACGCTGACCACCGAACTGCGCTTTACCACCCAGCGGCTGCTGAGTAACAAGGCTGTAAGAACCGGTAGAACGGGCATGCATCTTGTCATCAACCAAGTGGTTCAGTTTCAGCATGTACATGTAACCAACAGTTACAGGACGCTCAAACTTGTCACCGGTACGACCGTCAAACAATGTCAGCTGACCAGATTCTGGTAGATCACCCAACTTCAGAAGCTCTTTAATAGAAGATTCTGGCGCACCGTCAAAGACAGGTGTCGCGATTGGTAGACCCTTACGCAGGTTCTGAACCAGAGTGCGTACTTCAGCATCACTTAGCTCTGCAATGTCTACGTTCTGACGAGTATCGCCTAGATCGTACACTTTCTGCAGGAAGTTACGGAACTGATGAAGTTCCTGCTGCTGCTTAAGCATCTCGTTAAGTTTGTCACCGATACCTTTCGCTGCAAGACCCAAGTGAGTCTCCAGGATCTGACCGATGTTCATACGAGACGGTACACCCAATGGGTTTAGTACGATATCAACTGTCTGACCTTTTTCATCGTACGGCATGTCTTCAACAGGGTTGATCTTAGAGATTACACCCTTGTTACCGTGACGACCCGCCATCTTATCACCAGGCTGGATACGACGCTTAACAGCTAGGTAAACCTTAACAATCTTAAGGACACCTGGCGCTAGGTCATCACCCTGAGTGATCTTACGGCGCTTGGTTTCAAATTTCTTATCGAACTCAGCTTTCAGTTCGTCGTACTGCTCAGCAAGTTGCTCAAGTAGGTTTTGCTGACCTTCGTCATCCAACGTCTGACCAAATAGCTTTTCACGGTCCATCGACATTAGTCGATCTTCGCTGTAGCCAGAAGCCAGTAGAAGCGTACGAACACGAGCAAGAAGACCACCCTCAAGGATCTGGAATTCTTCTGTGATGTCTTTCTTCGCTTCTTTCAGCTGCATCTCTTCGATTTCAAGCGCACGCTTGTCTTTTTCTACGCCATCGCGAGTAAAGACTTGAACGTCGATGATCGTACCAGACACAGAGTTTGGTACACGTAGAGATGAATCTTTAACGTCAGACGCTTTCTCACCGAAGATAGCACGTAGTAGCTTCTCTTCAGGTGTCAGCTGCGTTTCACCCTTAGGTGTCACTTTACCAACAAGGATGTCGCCACCCTTCACTTCAGCACCGATGTAAACGATACCTGACTCATCAAGCTTAGAAAGTGCAGCTTCACCCACGTTAGGGATATCCGCTGTGATCTCTTCTGCGCCTAGTTTAGTGTCACGCGCCACACAAGATAGCTCTTGAATGTGGATAGTTGTCAGGCGATCTTCCTGTACAACACGCTCAGAAACCAAGATGGAGTCTTCGAAGTTGTAACCGTTCCAAGGCATGAACGCGATACGCATGTTCTGGCCAAGTGCTAGCTCACCAAGGTCGGTTGAAGGACCATCAGCAAGAACATCACCACGAGACACAGGCTCACCTGGCATCACTGTTGGACGCTGGTTGATACATGTGTTCTGGTTAGAACGGGTGTACTTAGTCAGGTTGTAGATATCGATACCAGCTTCACCCGGTACCAACTCGTCTTCGTTAACTTTGATAACGATACGAGAAGCATCTACAGACTGAACCATACCGCCACGTTTAGCTACGGCTGTTACACCGGAGTCAACCGCTACGTTACGCTCGATACCTGTACCTACTAGCGGCTTATCAGCACGCAGGGTAGGAACGGCCTGACGTTGCATGTTCGCACCCATAAGGGCACGGTTAGCATCATCGTGTTCTAGGAACGGGATCAACGATGCAGCCACCGATACAACCTGGTTGGTTGCAACGTCCATGTACTGGACATGGTCACGTGGGTGCAGGCCTGATTCACCTTTCTGACGAGCAGTGATCAATTCATCCGCAAATGAACCATCGTCGTTAAGCGCGGCGTTAGCCTGAGCGATAACGTACTGACCTTCTTCGATAGCAGATAGGTAATCGATATCTTCGGTTACCTTGCCATCGATCACTTTACGGTATGGAGTTTCCAAGAAACCGTAAGGGTTACACTGTGCAAAAGCAGACAGTGAGTTGATCAGACCGATGTTTGGACCTTCTGGCGTTTCGATAGGACATAGACGACCGTAGTGGGTCGCGTGTACATCTCGCACTTCAAAGCCAGCACGTTCACGCGTCAGACCACCTGGACCAAGCGCCGAAATACGACGTTTGTGAGTAACTTCTGACAACGGGTTGTTCTGGTCCATAAACTGAGACAGCTGAGAAGAACCGAAGAACTCTTTTACTGCCGCAGAAATTGGCTTGGCGTTGATAAGATCCTGAGGCATTACTGCATCAAGGTCGCCTAGGCTTAGACGCTCTTTAACAGCACGCTCAACACGCACAAGACCAACACGGAATTGGTTTTCTGCCATTTCACCAACAGAACGGATACGACGGTTACCAAGGTGGTCGATATCGTCCACTTCGCCTTTACCGTTACGAATATCAATCAAGCGACGCATCACTTCGATGATATCAGCATGGTCAAGGATACCCGCACCTGTGGTTTCTTCGCGGCCTAGTGAGCTGTTGAACTTCATACGGCCCACAGCTGAAAGATCGTAACGATCTTCAGAGAAGAACAAGCTTTCAAAAAGCTGCTCTGCTGCTTCACGCGTTGGCGGCTCGCCAGGGCGCATCATGCGGTAGATTTCAACTAGCGCACTCAGGCGGTCAGTCGTACTGTCAACACGCAAGGTATCAGACATGTACGGACCAAAATCCAGATCATTGGTGAAAAGAACTTCTAGTGACTTGTAGCCTGCTTGAGAAAGCAATGCCAAAGTCTCTAGGCTCAATTCTTGGTTCGCTGCTGCAATCAATTCGCCGGTTTCTTCGTTCACGTAATCACGTGCCGAAATCTTACCTACGATGTATTCAACAGGTACTTCAATTTGGTCAACACCGTCTTTAGACAGCTGGCGAATATGGCGAGCTGTAATACGGCGACCTTGTTCTACGTATACCTTACCGTTCGCTTCGATATCGAAGCTTGCAGTTTCGCCACGAAGACGATCAGGTACCAGTTCCATAACCAGAGACTTGCCCTGAACTTCGAAGTTTACTTTATCGAAGAACATGTCAAGGATCTGCTCGGTTGTGTAACCTAGCGCACGTAGAATGATAGAAGCTGGAAGCTTACGACGACGGTCGATACGTACAAAGACGCTATCCTTAGGATCAAATTCGAAATCCAACCATGAACCACGGTATGGGATTACGCGTGCGTTATATAGCACTTTACCTGAGGAGTGGGTTTTACCCTTATCGCTGTCGAAGAAGACACCCGGGCTACGGTGCAGCTGGGATACGATAACCCTCTCGGTACCGTTAATAACGAATGTACCGTTATCTGTCATGAGCGGAATTTCGCCCATGTAAACTTCTTGTTCTTTGATGTCTTTTACGGTGCCAGCAGGCGCGTCTTTATCATACATGACAAGACGAAGCTTCACGCGTAGGGGCGCAGAGTACGTTACGCCACGAATCTGACATTCTTTAACATCGAAGACCGGCTCACCGAGACGATAGCTAACGTATTGCAGCTCGGAATTGCCGTTATAGCTCTGAATTGGAAAAACAGAACGAAAGGCAGCTTCTAGACCGTAGTGCCCTTCTGGATCCTGCTCGATGAACTTTTTAAAAGACTCAAGCTGGATCGACAGCAAGTATGGTATGTCCAACACTTGTGGACGCTTACCAAAATCCTTACGGATACGCTTTTTCTCGGTATAAGAGTAAACCATAGGTTCCTCAGATCGCTGATAAGTGATCCAAACTGCTCAAAACGAGGAGCAGTGACTAGTAACACTGTTTTTTGGGTAGGAACAGTTCTGGGAAACAGATCTGTTTTTTGCTTAGGTAGTGGTTGAAAAACAATGTGAAAACACCAGTACCCTACAGCGCAAAAAGGCCGGTGGCATTTAGCCACCAGCCATTAGCCAATTAAGGCTAAGAAACTAAGTATATATTACTTAATTTCAACAGAAGCACCAGCTTCTTCTAGCTGAGCTTTAAGAGCTTCAGCTTCAGCTTTGTCAACGCCTTCTTTAAGTGCAGAAGGAGCGTTGTCAACTACAGCTTTAGCTTCTTTAAGACCTAGGCCAGTTGCGCCACGTACAGCTTTGATAACCTGTACTTTGTTAGCGCCAGCAGCAGTTAGGATTACGTCGAATTCAGTTTGCTCTTCAGCTGCGTCTGCAGCTGCGCCGCCTGCTACAACTGCAGCTGCAGCAGTAACACCGAATTTTTCTTCCATTGCTTCGATTAGTTCAACAACCTGCATTACAGACATTTCTGCAACTGCGTCTAGGATTTGCTCGTTAGTGATAGACATAACAATTCTCTTTAAAAATCAACAAATAATTTAAATAGTAATCAGATAAAGTGCGGCAATTATGCAGCAGCTTCTTCTTTCTGATCACGTACTGCAGCGATAGTACGTACAAGTTTACCAGCAGACGCTTCTTTCATGCACATCATTAGGCGTGCGATAGCTTCGTCGTAAGTTGGTAGAGTTGCTAGTACTTCAGCGTTAACAACAGCGCCTTCGTATGCAGCAGCTTTGATCTCGAAATCTTTATTCTCTTTAGCGAAGTCTTTGAAAAGACGCGCTGCAGCACCTGGGTGCTCATTAGAGAAACCGATCAGTGAAGGACCGATGAACGTCTCAGTAAGACATTCAAAAGCAGTACCTTCAACAGCACGACGTGCTAGAGTGTTACGAACAACTTTCAGGTAAACGCCGTTTTCACGAGCTTGTTTACGTAGAGAAGTCATCGCACCCACAGCAACGCCACGAGAGTCAGCAACAACTGCAGACAGGGCACCATTGGCAGCTTCGTTGACTTCAGCAACAATTGCTTTTTTGTCTTGAAGATTCAAGGCCATTGGATTTGCTCCTGGATTATCTGGGTTACCCCAGTATTTACACCACTCACTGCCAAAACGACAGGAGAGCTTTTACGGCGCAGATCCAAGATAGACTTACATCAATCATGTTCTGGCACCGTCTACGTAGGTGATATTAAGTCAAACCCCGAAAAGCCTGACGCCTACGGTCTTTGACGGAGATGAATTGTTACCAACTCATCTCAGCCACGAATTCGGAAACGCCAAATTATACACTAATTTGACGTTTCTGCAAATTAGTTTGCGTTAGCGTCCAGAGTATTCTGGTCTAGCGCTACACCTGCACCCATAGTGGTAGAGATGCTTACTTTCTTAACGAAAGTACCTTTCGCTGAAGAAGGCTTCGCTTTCTTCAGTGCAACTAGAAGAGACTCTAGGTTCTCTTTTAGTTGTGCAGCATCGAAGTCCACTTTACCGATAGTAGTGTGGATGATGCCGTTTTTGTCGTTACGGTAACGAACCTGACCAGCTTTAGCGTTCTTAACTGCTTCAGCAACGTTAGGAGTTACAGTACCAACTTTAGGGTTTGGCATTAGACCGCGAGGACCAAGGATGGTACCTAGCTGGCCAACAACGCGCATTGCATCTGGAGATGCGATAACTACGTCGAAGTCCATTACGCCTTTCTTCACTTGCTCAGCAAGATCGTCCATACCTACTAGGTCAGCACCAGCTTCTTTAGCAGCTTCAGCGTTTGCACCCTGAGTGAATACCGCTACGCGGATGTCACGGCCAGTACCGTGTGGTAGCACTGTTGCGCCACGAACGTTCTGGTCAGATTTACGTGCATCGATGCCTAGGTTAACAGCAACGTCAACAGACTCTACGAATTTAGCAGTAGCTAGTTCTTTAAGAAGAGCAACAGCTTCGTTGATGTCGTACTCGCGAGAAGAATCTACTTTGTCGCGGATAACGCGCATGCGCTTAGTTAGTTTAGCCATTCTATTAACCCTCTACCACTAGACCCATTGAACGTGCAGTACCGGCAATCGAACGCTTCATAGCTTCGATGTCAGCACCAGTCATGTCCGCAGCTTTAGTTTCTGCGATCTCTTGGATCTGAGCGTCAGTGATAGTACCCACTTTCTCAGTGTTTGGACGGCCAGAACCAGACTTAAGGCCAGCTGCTTTCTTAAGAAGAACTGCAGCAGGTGGAGTCTTAGTTACGAACGTGAAAGAACGGTCACTGTAAACTGTGATTACAACTGGAGTAGGAAGACCTTTCTCCATTGAATCAGTTTTTGCGTTAAACGCTTTACAGAATTCCATGATGTTCACACCGTGCTGACCAAGAGCTGGACCAACCGGTGGACTTGGGTTTGCTGCACCAGCTGCAACCTGCAGCTTGATGTACGCTTCTACTTTTTTAGCCATTGCTATCTACCTAAATTTGGGTTCAAACGTCTATTTCTAAAAAACAGACTCCCCGTCTAACGAAAGGGCGCGAAATTATAGTCCAATTCCACGCCCCTGACAACTAAAGCTGACTATTTATTGCTCAGCTTTTTTCAACCTGGCCAAATTCCAATTCTACTGGAGTGGCACGGCCGAAAATGGATACCGATACTTTCACGCGGCTCTTGTCGTAGTCGACTTCTTCCACTACACCGTTAAAGTCAGCAAACGGACCGTCAGTAACGCGGACAACTTCGCCCGGTTCAAAGACAGTTTTGTGAACCGGAGATTCACTTGCTTTCTCTAGACGGTTAAGAATAGCATCGGCCTCTTTATCAGAGATAGGAGCCGGACGGTCTGAAGTACCGCCGATGAACCCCATTACACGAGGGATACTACGTACCAGATGCCACGTTTCATCGTTCATCACCATCTGTACAAGCACATAACCAGGGAAGAACTTTCGCTCGCTCTTGCGACGCTGGCCAGCACGCACTTCAACAACTTCTTCAGTTGGAACAAGCACTTCTTCAAAGTGCTCTTCCATGCCGTGCATTTTAATATGCTCACGTAGTGATTGTGCTACACGACCTTCAAAACCAGAGAAGGCCTGTACAACATACCATCGTTTTTTTGGAGCTTCGCTCATGAACTCTTACCTCACACACCGGTAACTAGGCGGACCAAACGGACCATGATGCCGTCGATACCCCATAAGGCTAACGCCATAATGACAGTGACAGCTAAAACTATAAAGGTTGTCTGCGTAGCTTCCTGACGAGTAGGCCATACTACCTTGCGGACTTCCATGCGCGATTCGCGTGCAAATGCAATCGCGGTTTTACCTTTGTCTGTCAACGCAGCGACACCACCCGCCATTGCCACAAGGACAATAATAGCAGCAGCACGCCATACGACAGAAACGTCACTGTACAGGTAATTACCAACCACAGCGGCAGCTAGCAAAGCAAATACGGCAGCCCACTTAAGGCCATCCATATTGCTAGAATTGCTTTGGTTTTCGGCATTCGCTTTCATACAACCAACCTGTAACTAGTCTCAATATAGACGAAAATAACCCCGCATTTGCGAGGCCTACAATGAAGGAAAGCCCTAAAGCTTTAATTACATAGAAAAAACTTCATATGAATAAAAATTTTTCTCTACGCACCTGAGCAAAAAACACACTACTTCAGGATTGAGCGCAGAAAAAGGGCATCAAATGATGCCCTTTTTCGTGCCTAGTCGTCAAATATTATTCAACGATTGTAGCAACAACACCCGCACCTACAGTACGGCCGCCTTCACGGATAGCAAAACGTAGACCTTCGTCCATCGCGATTGGCGCGATTAGAGTAACAGTCATAGAGATGTTATCACCAGGCATTACCATTTCTACGCCTTCAGGTAGTTCGATAGTACCTGTTACGTCAGTTGTACGGAAGTAGAACTGTGGACGGTAGCCTTTGAAGAAAGGAGTGTGACGACCGCCTTCATCTTTAGAAAGCACATAGATTTCTGAAGTGAAAGTAGTGTGTGGAGTGATTGAACCAGGCTTAGCAAGAACTTGACCACGTTCAACTTCGTCACGCTTAGTACCACGTAGAAGAACACCAACGTTCTCACCAGCACGGCCTTCGTCAAGAAGCTTACGGAACATCTCAACACCAGTACAAGTAGTAGTGATAGTGTCTTTGATACCGATGATAGCAACTTCGTCACCTACGCGAACGATACCCTGCTCAACACGACCAGTTACAACAGTACCACGGCCTTGGATTGAGAATACGTCTTCGATAGGTAGGATGAACGGACGATCGATCGCACGCTCTGGCTCTGGGATGTAGCTATCTAGTGCTTCAGCAAGCTCGATAACTTTAGCTTCCCACTGCTCTTCACCGTTAAGTGCACCTAGAGCAGAACCCATGATTACTGGGCAATCGTCGCCTGGGAAGTCGTACTCAGAAAGAAGTTCACGAACTTCCATTTCTACTAGCTCTAGTAGTTCTTCGTCATCAACCATGTCACACTTGTTCATGAACACGATGATGTAAGGAATACCAACCTGACGGCCTAGTAGGATGTGCTCACGCGTCTGAGGCATTGGACCATCAGTTGCAGCAACAACTAGGATACCACCGTCCATCTGCGCAGCACCAGTGATCATGTTTTTAACATAATCGGCGTGTCCTGGGCAGTCAACGTGTGCGTAGTGACGAGTAGGAGTATCGTACTCTACGTGAGAAGTGTTGATTGTGATACCGCGCTCGCGCTCTTCTGGAGCGTTATCGATAGATGCGAAGTCTTTAGCAACACCACCGTACACTTTTGCAAGCGTAGTACAGATAGCAGCAGTTAGGGTAGTTTTACCGTGGTCAACGTGGCCGATAGTACCAACGTTAACGTGCGGTTTTACGCGTTCGAATTTTTCTTTAGACATGGATAGTCCCTCTAGGCACGGAATTTGGTGGCATGACGACCACACAACCTGACATGGGTTAGTAGAGTATATATCAAAAGTATTGAGGTAACTTAAAGAGGGGGGATGGTGCTGATAGGCGGATTCGAACCGCCGACCTCACCCTTACCAAGGGTGCGCTCTACCAACTGAGCTATATCAGCACACAAGAAGTGTGGAGCGGGCAGCGGGAATCGAACCCGCATCATCAGCTTGGAAGGCTGAGGTAATAGCCATTATACGATGCCCGCAAAACTCGTAACTCGATAAGCTATTCAATCAATCGAAATTGGTGGAGGGAGAAGGATTCGAACCTTCGAAGGCAGAGCCGTCAGATTTACAGTCTGATCCCTTTGGCCACTCGGGAACCCCTCCAAATTTTTTACTCACTTTCACTCATTTAGGAGAAAGTGGTGCCGACTACCGGAATCGAACTGGTGACCTACTGATTACAAGTCAGTTGCTCTACCTACTGAGCTAAGTCGGCGTAAGTGCTGCGCATTCTATTGAACTATCCCAGCCCTTGCAATACCTTTTATTGATTTTTTTTCTCAAAAAACACCACTTGCGCAAAAAAGCAACCATTAGCGGCATTTTGCATACAAAGCGAGGCCTTCCAAGACCAGATCTGAGCGATGATGATAGTGTTTACCCCAATTGATGGGTAAGTGACGCACACCGCCACCACACAAGATCACTTCCGGCTCAACCTTCAGGCGATCAGAGGCTTGAGAAAGACCAAACTCAATCAATCCAACCAAGGCTGCGCGGCAACCGTTCTTCAGGCCATCTGCGGTATTGTCGGCAAACGTCAGTGCATCACCGTGATCTCGGTCGGAAAACACTTTCGACGTATTCTCTAAGACCGATTTCATCATTAGCTGGTAGCCAGGCGCTATCCAGCCACCAAGATGCTTCCCTTCTTCAGTCATGACATCAAACGTCAGGGCGGTGCCAATATCGACAATCACGGTCGGGCGCTTGAACTGCTGATGAACAGCGACCAAGGTTAGCCAGCGGTCAACCCCTAGGTATTGGTACTCGCTATATGCATTTTTGACCCCAAAGTCTTTACGTAGCGTTTTCACCTGCAAAACAGGGATATTGGCCAACTGGGAGATCCGTTGGATAGAGTTATCCACTTCAACCGGTCCAACACTGGCAAACACAATACGATCGATACCCGTTTCAATCAGTGGCTCTAGCACCATTTCTAATTTACGGCTAGGGTAACGACCCAATAACTCAATATTGCCATTATCAAACAACTGGGCCACCTTGACATAGGTGTTACCCGCTTCAATTAAAATTTGCATTAACAACCTCTAAGGCTGATTTCACCACCGATATAAGGCGTTACACCTTCATCGGTTTCTAATAATAATGCCCCCTGATTATTGATCCCTCGAGCGATGCCTTCCACCACTCGCTGGCCGATCAATAATTTCACAGGGCGATTCAAAAAGTTATCTAAGAGATTCCAGCGCTCAATGAAACCATCAAGGCCTTTTTCTTCATAGTCTGTCAGTGTTTGGCTCAATTTGGCAATCAAGGTTGCCGCCAACTGATTACGCCCCGGCAGGTAATCACACGCTTGAGAGAGGTTCGTCCACCCCTGCTCAATGGTCATCCCTTCTTGTTCCGGCATGGCGATATTCAGCCCCATGCCAATCACAAGGTGCGCAGCATCACCGGCTTGGCCCGTCATTTCGACCAAGATACCGGCTAATTTTTTATCGTGATAATAGAGATCGTTAGGCCACTTTACGCGGATACCATCGGCCCCTAACGACTGTAGGGCTTCTGCAATCGCTACACCCACGACAAGACTCAATCCCATCGCAGCTGCCATACCCGCATCTAATCGCCAATACATGGACAAATAGAGGTTGCTACCAAACGGGGATAACCATTGCCGCCCACGGCGTCCACGGCCCGCTTGCTGATATTCTGCCACGCAAACGGCACCGGATGGTAACTGCCCAACACGATCCAATAGATACTGATTCGTTGAATCAATGACTGGGATCACGGCCAGACTGGCAAAGGCGGTATGCGCCATGATCTGTTCTGGTGTCAGTAGTTCTAATGGTGCAGCTAAACGGTAACCTTTTCCCTGTACACGATAGATATCCAATCCCCAGGATTGTAATACCTTAACTTGCTTCGAGATCGCGGCACGCGACATGCCTAACGCGTCTCCTAGCGCTTCACCAGAATGAAAATGCCCATCCGCTAGCAAGGCAATCAATGCTAAGCGTGTTTTGTGCTCTTTCATCCCCGCACCTCTGCCAGGTGGGTTTCCCCCGTCGCAGCCATGAAGCGTACTTCATGTTCGAGTTGGATCCCAAATTTTTGTTGGACAACATCAACAACATACTGAGCCAATGCGACAACGTCCGTCGCTGTGGCCTTCTCGGCATTCACCAGAACCAAAGCTTGCAAATCATGAACGCGAGCCCCTCCGATCTGGTGTCCTTTCAGCGCACACTGATCAATCAACCAACCTGCCGCCAATTTACATTGACCTTCAGACTGTGGGTACATAGGCATCGTCGGGTAATGCTGCAATAAAGCCTCAGCCTGTGTTTGCGGCACGAGGGGATTTTTAAAGAAACTGCCCGCATTGCCCATCACAGCTGGATCCGGCAATTTCTCACAACGTACCGCACACACCGTATGCATGATGTCCGCTGCTGTGACGGTTGAGGGATCAAACTGCGTCAACGGTCCGTAGCCAATGTGTGGTGTCCACGCTTTCACCAAACGTAATCCAACCGCGACGATAGCATGGGTCTCTTTCAAGGCTGATTTGAAAATGGATTCACGGTAACCAAACTGACAGTCCTCTGCCATCAGGCGTGATTCAAGGCCGGTTGCCAATTCCACCACATCTACATACTGACAAACATCTTTCAGTTCTACACCGTATGCCCCGATGTTCTGGATGGGTGCCGAGCCAACACAGCCAGGGATCAATGCAAGATTTTCCAACCCCGGCATATTCTGCTCAACGGTCATGGTAACCAATGCGTGCCAATCTTCACCGGCGCCCACATGCAATTCAAAGGCATCAATTGTGTCTGTGATGGCAATGCCTTTAAGCCTATTAACCACAATCACACCGGCAAAATTTTCGCAGAAAAGGAGATTACTGCCCTGCCCGACAATCAGCTTAGCCAAAGACTGAAAAGGCTCATCTCGCCACACCGAAAGTAGCTCATCGATCGTTTCAACGACAACAATGTGCTCAGCCGAGGCTTCAAGCCCAAATGTATGAAAAGGCGCCAGTGACCTATCCTGCAAAACTTTCATGCCTATTTTGACCCATACCTTTTATACTAGGGGCTGCATTTTAACTGATTCATCCTCACTTGGCAGTGTTTTCCCATGCGTAAGCTTAGTTTTCATCTCCTAGAACCGTTACGATTCCCACTGATCAACCGATTTTATAAAGCTTATTATCCTGCGGGAAAAGCCAAACGCGACGAGACGATCTGGATCGGAGACGATAACAACGGCATACAATGCTGTGTGCGATTTAAGCATTTTGAGGGTTATCAACTCCTCACCGGCATGCTGGTACACCCTGAACAACGCGGTCAAGGCCAAGGACAACAGTTGCTATCTGCAGCCAATTCACAAATTGCAGCAATACCCTGCTACTGCTTTGCGTTTGATTACCTTGAATCTTTTTATCAAGCCGCAGGCTTTCAAACGCTACAGGTAGAGGCACTGCCTGAGCCATTACGTAGCCGTTTAAGTCGTTATCAAGGTAGCGGTAAAGCGCTGATCCCTATGCGCTATAACAATAACAAGACAGATAATTGATCCATCCGTGATACATGCCGCCTCAGCAATAGATAGACACAGCGCTTTTTCTGGTATAATCGACCTCTTCACTAACCGATTCATCCTTAATAAGGTCGCGTAAGCGAGGCGATAATGGATTCAGCTATTGCAAATAAGCAACGCATCGATCAACTCCCATGCATTGCACACAAACCAGAAGATCTAGAAACCCTTTTTGATGCGAGTTCATTCCGCGAACGTCTTCATAAAGAAATAACGAGCGCGACTCGCCGTATCTACCTGGTTGCCCTTTATCTGCAAGATGATGAAGCCGGCAGAGGTATTCTGACCGCGCTTTATGAAGCCAAGCAAGCAAACCCCGATCTTGATATCAAAGTTCTCGTCGACTGGCACCGCGCACAGCGAGGGCTCATTGGCGATTCAAAATCTGACGGTAATGCATCCCTATACCGTGAATTTTCGGAAAAATACACACACCCGATCCAAATTCTTGGCGTCCCTGTACGTAACCGAGAAGTCTTCGGTGTACTGCATTTAAAAGGGTTCGTGATTGATGATAAAGTCATCTACAGTGGAGCAAGCTTAAATGACGTCTATCTCGCTCAGCATAATCGCTACCGTTACGATCGCTACCATGTGATCCATAACCCGCATCTTGCCGATAGCATGGCAGGATTTATTGTCGGGACACTCGTTAACAGCGATGCCGTTAACTGCCTGAGTCAGAAAGTGCGCCCTGATACAAAGTCACTCAAAGGTGCCATTCGTACACTGCGCCAGCAGCTACAAAAAGCCAGCTACCACTTCCAACCAGAAAAAGTCGCAGACAATCAAGTCGGCCTCACGCCACTGGTCGGGTTAGGAAAACGTAAGAACACGCTCAACCAGCATATCTGCACCTTGATTGCGAGCGCACAAACAGAACTGACGATCTGTACGCCGTATTTCAACTTCCCTCGCAGCGTAAGCCGAGAAGTGAAACGTGCATTGCGCCGAGGTGTAAAAGTCACGGTTGTTGTGGGTGATAAAACCGCGAATGACTTCTATATTCCACCGAGTGAGCCCTTTAAAACAATTGCCGGCCTACCGTATCTCTATGAGGTCAATCTGCGTAATTTTGCCAAGCAAAATGAATCAGCCATTGCGCGTCGACAGCTTGCCATTCACCTATGGAAACATGATGACAACAGCTTCCATCTAAAAGGGATTTGGGTTGATCGCAGCTACATGCTGATCACGGGAAATAACTTAAATCCACGCGCTTGGAAGTTGGACTTAGAAAATGCCATTCTTGTGCATGATAAACACCAATTGCTGGCCGAGCAGAAACAGCGAGAGCTAGATTGCATTCTGCAACACACGCATTTAGTCGGTAGTTATAAGCTGATTGAAAAAATTGATGCGTATCCGGCACCAGTGAGAAAACTGATCAAGCGAATTCGTCGCATAAAAGCGGATCACATTCTCAACCAAATTCTCTAAGGATAGAGGGGCATCGTGATTACGGTCATTGATGTCGGCCTTCAACAGGCATTTACACCGATTTACTCCAACGAATGCCCCATCGAAGCGCTGATATTATCATTGTAGAGCGCACTGAAGCCCTTACACCGCACCTCATCACGCAACTCCCACATACCCAATAAAACAGCCTCTCATCGCTTAGAGGCTGTTTTTCTCCTCTATAGCTACAACCTCCCATGTTCTGACCACGACCATAAAGACCATCAGTAGCAAAACCACAGGCTGTAGAAAACGATCGGGCAAATGCCAGTAAACCATACCTACTTAAGTTTTAAAGATGACAATGGCATTGCTGCGAGAGCATTATGGGTTGAAAGCCTGTATTGACCATCCACATAAAATACATAAAAGAGTCATTAAAAAGGGGGGGGCAACATGACTAGTTGATTTTCCTAACAAATATTAGGTTAGCGTAGTATTTAATGAAGATATTGCGCAGGGAAAAATGTTCATCGCAAGGTGGCAATTGCAGGGACTAGTGGGCTAATTTCAAAATAGCCGACGTAGCTGTGGACATTTTTAACAAGCTATAGACGTAAAAAAGCCCAAGTCTTTCGACTCGGGCTTAGTATAAGTGGCGGAGCGGACGGGACTCGAACCCGCGACCC
>NZ_JBPOEN010000012.1:0-182496 GCF_059941365.1 Photobacterium sp. 270122K | reverse complement strand
TGAGGTCGAATAAGGCCTCACTGCTTAATTGCGCGCTTACGTTAGCTCCGCTTCTTGCATTAAGCGTTGAACTTTAAACCATCCAATGCTGTAGTCGTTATCGCGCATCATCATGAGTGTACGACTGCCCGCCGAACTACGGCTTTCAGTAAAAAGTCGTTTGATTTCGCTGAGTAATCCGATGCGCTCAACGTCTATAGCATGGTGGCATTGCCGATACTCGTAATAGCTTGAGGGTGAGATATGGCTTTGTTGACTAAATCTCTCTGAACTATCTTCTACTATCACGATCTGATCTGGTACACCTTGTACTGGACGAAATAGATGAAGAAGAACAAAGCCACTTACCGAACGCATAACTGGAAAGAATACAACCAGGCTCTTATCAACCGAGGTTCGCTTACTTTTTGGATCGATGAAGAGGCGATTAAAGCTTGGAATTGCTCAATTCATCATGGTCGGCGAGGTCGAGGTTTCCAGTATTCTGATACGGCAATAACAACGGCACTGATGGTGAAGAGTTTCTTTCTCTTATCACTTCGTTCACTGCAAGGTTTTATGGACTCGGTTTTTACCTTAATGAATGTCCCTTCAAAGTGTCCTAATTACAGCAGTATTAGTAAAAGGGCCAAGACAGTCGGTATCAGTATCAAAATGCCAGTCAGGGGGCGAAATTCGTCACCTAGCCATTGATTCAACGAGCCTCAAAGTATTCGGTGAAGGTGAGTGGCATATGAAAAAATACGGTAAGGACAAACGACGAGTATGGAGAAAATTACACATTGCCGTTGATGCTGATACCCATCAAATTGTCGTGGCCGAACTCTCCCTCTCAAATGTCGCTGATAGTGAAGTATTGCCAGAGTTACTTAACAAACTCACCGAAAAATTAAGGCTATATCGGGTGACGGAGCCTATGATTCCCGTCGGTGCGATCAAGCAATCATGAGTAAAAAAGCCAATGCACTGATACCGCCAAGAACAGGTGCAGCATATTGGGAGGATGGGCATCCAAGAAATCATGCTGTGGCGAACCAACGAATTCATGGCTGTAATCAACATTGGAAATCCATATCAGGCTATCATTCTCGTTCAATCTCCGAGACGGGTATGTCTCGTTATAAGAAACTGATCAATCCCTCGTTGTCGATGAGAGATTATGATGCACAAGTAGCAGAGTCTTACGCTGGTGTTAGAGCGTTAAATAAGCTCACAAGGCTAGGTATGCCTGAAACACGGCGAGCAGATTAACCGCTCGTAAAAATGGGAGTTCTCTGCTCAGAATCTGAATTGATCAACAAAGCCGTGAGATACCGAAAACGGAGCAGACCAATTTAACTGGTCTATCAGCGAATACGTTCTGTAATCATCCCACAATCAAAAGAGTTGTAGCCTTTTTAATATCGATTCTTCCCGTTCCAGATGGTTAATGCGCGCTTGGGGTTCCTGAATTTGTTGTTGCTCAGGGGTTAGCGCTTTTCTTGATGGCGTTTGGCTACCACGTTCTGTTTTTAACTGGGTTACTCATCGGCGAAGGATGTTTTCACTCACATTTAGTGATCGGCAAGCCTCCGAAAAAGTGTAGCCTTCATCCAGAACCAGACTGGCAACTTCAAGCTTAAATTCAGCAGAAAAAGTACGACGTTGTTTTGTCATGAAACACCTCTAAAACTAGGCGGTAACTCTACCACTTAAAATAATATCCCTGGAGTATTAAATTACTTTATTCAGAACACTGATCATGAGATAGATTTAAACCTATTTAGTCACTGAAGAGCGGATAACTATAGCTAAAGACGGATTTTGGTTGTGATTTTTTACTTGTTACTGATTTCCTCATCAGTTGTGCGCGTTGTTTCCTTGTTGTTTATGTTGTTGTTTTTTTGTTAAATTTGGAGGATTTATATCTGGTTATATTTAATATAACTGGATTGTAAGGCGTTATGTCTTGTGAATTATTTATAATTGCCGGTTACTATCAGAGGCGAACTAAAATGGAACATATTTAGTCTACCTGGCTAAAATGGTAACGATTAGTGTTATTATTGACGGTTGTTCTAGGGTTTATGTGGTATTTTTGTGATTGAAAATCGTTTTTACTGATTGTTTGTGCTGTATGATTTATATATTTCGATGTCAATTTGACATGCTTGGTTCTGAAGCCTTGCATATACATTTTTTGAGGTATCTATGTGTTCGGTAAGGGTAGGATCGCTAGTAAAGAGCCCAGCATCCTTTAGCGGTATTGGTAAAATTGTATCAATTAATGCTCAAGAGCAATCTGCGATAATTGGTTTCTTTGCGTCTCCACTAAGGCCCTATGCCAACACGATGAATGTGCCGGCAACTGAGTTACGTTCGGTGACTTCTCTTGGACTTAATACAGAGGTGTTTGTGCAGTTCCCTGGTTCTCATTCATGGAAAATGGGGCACTACCAAGGGGAAAGACCAAATGAGCAAGCGCTCATCTCCTTTTCTCGAGAGATGAAAGGTGTTTATGATCTCGGTGATTTATTCATTCCTAATGCTTATCCTGGCGAGAAATTTGTTGTTGAAGAATTTTTGAAAGGGCAAGGCACTTCATCCCCTTTTTTGTGTAATGCATTAGCGAATTTCTATAAAGAGTATTTTGCTCAGAGACGTTCTTGTCGTTCAATTTCAGCGTTGCTGTCGAGTTCGGTTGAGTTAGAAAAGCATCAATTGGCCGCTGTCTATGAAGTCCTTAAGGACTCAGAAAAGAAATATTTGCTGTGTGATGAAGTTGGTCTAGGTAAGACGATTGAAGCCGGTTTTATCATTCGTCAGCATGTATTAGAGCGAGGACGAGAATCAAAGGTACTTGTATTGGTTCCTGAGGCACTGACTCATCAATGGGTGAGAGAATTATCAGATCGTTTCCATCTTGGATCGTTACTCAATACAGATGAAGATAATGCTGATCCAAATATTCATATTTTGACCTATGCTCAGGCGCTGACGTACACATTCGACCCAACGATGGTGGTTATTGATGAGGCGCATCAAATTTCAAGTTATCCATTTAATGGGAAATGGTTAGAGAAAGAGCAATTTATTGCTATTTCTAAGCTTGCCAATCATTCATGTGTAACTCTGTTGCTAACGGGGACGCCGATGGCTGGGCACGATTCAGCTTATTTGGCATTGCTGCACTTATTGAATGCCAATGACTTTCCATTGACCGATAGAACGATTGAACTGTTCAATGAGTTACTGCCTATTCAAGATCGAATTCGTGAGTTAATCCGTATCTTTGTACCTGAGAATGAAGACTTTCTTCTTTATACTTCACTCAATGACTTATTGGATCTGGATATTGGAGACCCTAACTTAGAAGTAATGGTAGAAGCGTTGCTTCCTCAGGTTAACATGTTTGCACTTGAAAAAGACCTTGAGTTACGTGATCGTCTCATCGGTGAGTTGTCGTCTTATTTGAATAATAAGTGCCTGTTTAGTTACCGAATGATTCGTACCTCGAGATCAACAGGTCTATTAGATAATGACGTTAATGAAATTGAAAACCTGTTCCCAGGCCTAAATCCTGTTCAAACGGTTACATGGAATGCACCAAATAATGAAGCTTACCTAGATGAGCATTTTGAACAGTATCGCTCTGAAATGGTGGGCAATGACGCGTTTAAGCAATTGAACATCTCACAGTTTAAGCAGTTAGTTGAAGCATTGCTAACCAGTCCAATTTCTTTCAAATCAGCAGTTGATCGCTATCTGAAAACAGTGACTTGTACCAGTGATGAACTTTCTCATTGGCAGTATATGCTAGAGCAATTAGATTGCGAGCAATTAAGCAAAAACAAAGCAACGGCATTTGCGCTAACAAAATGGTTAGAGGATATGCCTGACGGTAAGGCGGTCATTTTTTGCGGAGATTGTTTAACTGCCGACAATGTGTATCAGTTCCTTATTGATAATATTTCAACTGGCGTAGAACGTCATCAACAAGGCAAAACTCCTGCTTTTGTTTCCGATAGCGCGGTAAGAGTCTTGGTCTGTGATGAAAAAGGTGAAGATGGGTTGAACCTTCAGGGACAGCGTCGTTTAGCAATACATTATAGTATTCCAATGTCAATCAGTCGTATTGAACAGCGTAATGGCCGCTTAAATCGATACAGTGCTCTGTCGACTGGCGTAAACCCTATCGATACCATGATTTTATCGACGGAGCGAGAGTCTCTATATAGTAAGTGGGTTCAGGCTTTGACGATGGGTGTTGGTTGTTTTTCTCACTATCGTGCCAATATTCAAGATGAAATTGATACATTGCTAAACCAAGAAGTGTGGCCAGGGGTTTGGGAAGAGGGCTACCTTGCATTTGAAGATGCTGAAGTAAAGCTAAAAGATAAGACAAAGCAGACGTATGAGCACTTAGATATTATCGCTAAGCTTGCAACGGTAGATATCGATGCTGAAAAGGCAAAGTATCTATTAGCGCAGATGCGCCAAGATGATGAGAAGTTTGAAGAGTCTTCTGCACTTACTGAGTGGATCACACAAGGTATTTTATTCCAAAAGCTTCGTGGTGAAACTCAAGACCTTTATCGTTTTAAATATGCGTCAGGTTTGACCAAAATGCGATCGTCGACGTTAATCGACAAATGTATTGTTGGTCTTGATATTGAAGCATCAGATTACTCATCGCCAGTGACTCAAGAATTGTCCCTTTCACGGGTGAATAGTGTGAGGAATGGCAGTTACCCATTACGATATGGGCAGCCTTTTGTTGATGCGATTGCTGAGGCTTCTTTACTGTCACCGCTAGGGAACTGCAGCGCCATTATCCGTCAGATCCCAATTAAGCAAGAACCATCGCTGTATTTTATTCCGCAATGGTTAGTCGAAGGTGAGGCGTACACTGCATCTGAACAAATCGCGGTTGATTCCCAATATCCACCGGTTGTTTTCCAAGAGGTGTTTGGTGAAAATGGCAAGCCTACAGCGCAGAATATGGCGACCTTGGTTAAAGCGGGATACAGCACGAAACAATCTCTAGTAGAGATTGGTAGTAGTTCTGTACCTTATCAAGACACGAACATCAGCATCCAATCGGATGTTAATAATACAGATGTATGGCAGTTGGTTGAGCAACTCGTCGATAAAAACCGGTTTGTACTCGCTTTTGAATTAGTACTAGAGCGTAGTAAGGCTAATGCCATTGAACAATTTCAGCAACAAAGTGAACTGGGTAATGTTGTTCCTAAAGCGAAATTGCTCACAGTTAAGTATGTGCTGCTTATTGGAGCTTAGATATGCAGTTTTGTGAATTTTTCCCTAGCCATTTATTAGGCAAGCTAAAACAAGAAATTGATGTTTTTTATGATTCTCAGTTTAAGAGTCGCTTGTTACAGGCGCTGGATTCTTCAGACCTGACACTTGCCGAGTTTTGGTACTTGGTCAAAGATCTTTTGGCGACGGAAAAAAATCCAGAGAATGCTCAGTTGATACTTGGATTTAAGCCAACGTCAGAACAATTTCAGTTAGCTGTTGAGACCGGTTTAAAGTTCGATGCTACGTCTAACGCTATTGTTATGCAGAGCAATGCTGTAGATGTATATGCAAAGTCTGTATATCAGCAAGTCATTAAACGTTACTCTGAACAACCGCCCCATGATCCGATATTGGCACAGTTAAACCTACCGTTTGATACTTATACAACACCGGCTCAACGTGAAGCAGTAAGATTGACACTTGTCTCAAAGCCAGATGCGACCGTGATTGTGAACTTGCCAACCGGTTGTGGTAAGACACTCATTACCGAAACGCTAACGGCTTTCAGTCGTTCAGATGAGTTAACTGTCGTGGTAATACCCACGACAGCCCTTGCTTTAGATCAAGCGAAGCGCATGAGGAAATCCATCACCAGAATGGGGTATCAACCTTGTATAGAGTATGCTTGGCGTGGTGAATTAAGCAAGGATGCTAAAGCGCAAATCAAAGCTGATATTTTATCCGGGAAGCAGAGAGTATTATTTGTTTCACCTGAGTCTATGGTAAGTGGAATCTTACCGACTCTGTTTAAAGCGGCTGAAGCGAAGATTCTCAAGAATATCGTTTTTGATGAAGCACATTTGATCGATACGTGGGGTGATGACTTTCGTCCAGAGTTTCAAAAGTTGGGGGCGCTTTTACAAGCACTGAAAAAGAAAGGCGGATGTTTTAGAAAGGTATTCTTATCTGCGACATTTACGGATCAGTCCTTAGTAACCATTAAAGCATTGTTTGGTGATCCCCAAACGACGCCTACTTTGATAAATGGCGCTTTCTTACGCCCAGAGCCGATTTGTATAAAACAAGAAGTTTCACGAGAGAATTATATTCATACGGTGGTCGAAAAGGTACTTAGCTCACCTAAACCTCTAATTGTGTATGCTTCGACAAAACAAGAGTGTAACGATATTTATCAGCACCTCAGGGATAAAGGTGTTCGTAGAGTTCGATTGTTCACGGGTGATACCGTCGATAACCAGCGCCTAGAAGCGATTGAAAAGTGGGATGCCAATCATTTAGACATTATTGTTGCCACGAGCGCGTTTGGTGTCGGGATGGATAAAGGTGACGTGAGAACCGTGCTTCATGCGGGCTTAAGTCAGAATATCGACAGTTATTATCAGGAAATTGGACGAAGTGGGCGAGACGGCAAGGCATCGTACTGTGAGATGATCTACCACTCGGGACAACTGAATTACCGAGGGCGTAGTAGTACAATTGGTATCGAATTAGGTTTCGAACGATGGAACGCGATGTGGCGAGATCGTGCTGAGGTTGGGGATAATTTATTTGAGGTTAAAGTCAGTTCTCAAGCATGGCACATTACAAGAAAGACAGATGCCAACGCGACATGGAACTGGAAAACGTTACTGTTGATGCAGCGAGCAGGTTTGATCCGTTTATCTTACTCTGATGCTTCAAATGTACCAGATCATGAAGAAGGATGGGAAGCATTCTGGGCTGACTTTACCAATAAAGTGGTGGTAGACGTTATCCATGACAGACATGTCATTAAGGATACATGGGAAGAAGTCGTTAACCCACATCGAAAGCAAGAGAATCATGTGCTTAAGCGACGTTCTGAACTTCTTTTAGAATGGGTAAATGATCGACAATTTCTGGGCGATATATTGCAACAGAGTTTTAAACTGGACAACTTTATGCCATTAAAAATATGCGGACGCAGTGATATAGAAAATGGCAGAGCGCTCGATAAAATGCTAATTGGTGATATTTATACCGTATCGCAACCGAGTGACACATCGAATGGGTTACGACAGTTTTACTTTGAATTAACCCATGATGCTGTTGAGCTTGTTGTTAGTGTGTTTAAACAAGCGGTAAATAGAGGAGAAGTATCAACTATTGTTTGTAGTGAGCGGTTTTTACAGCGGGCAAAACCTTATCTTGATAATTTTTCAAATAAAATATGGTTTTATATTCCTTTTAGTGCTTATGAAAACAATGAACAATCGCTTTATGAGTACGGTAAGTTTATCGTACAGGATGACATTACCCTACAGTCAGATTTAAAGGTACCTTTTACCTTCATGGAAAAATTTTCTAACTATTACGTTGGCAACTCAGACTTAAAAGATCCACAAAACATCTATCGAAAATGGTGGCAGTCGAGTAACAATATTCAAAATATTACGATTGAAGCGAATTAATAAAAATGGCAATTATTAACAATGCGAATCCTGGCAGTCACATACCCACGCTACTGCTGATTGATGAATTACTTAATGCGGCTAAGGCGAAAAAGAATGATGCGGTGACGCCAGCATCAAAGATTTTAAATGCAACGATGCCAGAAGCGTTATATTTGAACCCTAATGCTAAAAAGAAGATGAAAGAGTCTCTAGCATTTTGGGGGGGATATAGACTGTGGGATGTCAGTGAATTATCTAATGAAAAAGGTTACTCTTCAGTCAGTTTGTTTTCAAATCACTCGAACTTGTCTAAGCGTATTTTAGACCTTATTTCTAATGAATATGTTCAAGATGGAGAGTTATTGGTTCCGTTAGAACGCTATTTTAACGATGACAAGTTATCAAAAGACTTTTCTATATTCATTTTAGCTATGTGTTTTTTCTTGTATCAAGAAGAATATACATTCAAGAGTAATATGCCATTTACTCAAAAATCCGCATATGAGTTTATGTTAAGCAGTGTTTTGCCAGACGCTAACCGTATAACATACAACAATGAAGAATCAAAGGGCGTAATTAATTATGGCCAGATGCTTGGATTTATCGAACCTGTTGGAAATGACGATTATATTCCTGATCCAACACGATTTATCCAATGGTATCTTGAAGATATTTTTAAAGGTTGTAATGAATTAACCATTCAAGAGTTTTTAAATAAATTGAATCAAGTGTTACCTATTTTTGATACAGGAGCATATCAAAAAGAATTACCACAGTATTTAAATACTAAACGACCTGAGTTAATCACTTTCAACGGAGATATTCGTCTTTCGTCGTCAATGAGTCTCGCTCTTTACCGTTTAGAGTCGATGAATATGCTCTATTTAGAGGCGCGATCAGACAGTCGTGAGCGCTTTGAACTTACGTTGCCCGGTTCGACCGTTAAGCATGTGACAAATATCAAATTTATTGGTGCGAAGCAGAAATGACAATCCAAGCATATTGGCCAAGCCTTGAAAATATTGAAAACTGCATTTTAAGTGAAGCTGAGCGCCTGAGTGACAAGTTGCTTTTAGCTGTACACCACCCGATGAAGTTGGTGGCAACGCAATATGGTTCAAACGACACCATCGTTAAGACACAACAAGACTTGTTGGAGCAGTTGTTAGAACATAACCATATCATTCCTTTACTTGGAGAGTCAGGCAGTGGTAAGTCGCACCTTGTGCGATGGTTACATGCGGTCGCGAACAATCATCCTAAAGCCAAGCAAGAGCAATGGCATATTATTCGTATACCCAAGAATGCGAGTTTATCCCAAGTGCTGGAAATTATGCTTCGCAATCTTGAGGGTGAAGTCTTCGATAGTGCCAGAGAGCAAATTGGTAAGGTCGCAAATTCACTCAGTCATGAGACAACAACAAGCTTACTGTTTGCCCATATTGTAGAAGCGTTCAGAGAAGTACCTGCTGAGATACACAAGAAACATCAAGCGTTTGAGTCCACAGGGAAGATGACGAATGAAATTGGCAAATCATTCATGACTGAAATGTCCTTTGCGAACGAACTTCAACATTTTTTTGATGACCCTCATATCAAAGCTCGATTTTCCGGCAAAGAATCAGTGATTAATAATCGTGTTGCGAGACTGATTGAGATTCGATCGTATGCGGAACTCTTAGAAGATAAATTCGAACTCATTGATGAAGACTTTAAGTTTTCAAGTGGTGATGAGGTGTCGAATCAGTTAGGAGCAAGGGCAAGAAGGGCATATGCCCAGCTTCAGCTAGAGTCTGACGCTTCCAAGCGCCAGATGGCTGCGAAAATGACCAACAAAGCTGTTGAACGTGCTTGTAAACTGATGTTTAACCGTTTGTTCCAGTTTAGTACCGGCAGTTTCCAGGATTTGTTTAAGGAGATACGAAAGCATCTACTTAAAAAAGGCATGACTTTGGTGGTGTTAGTCGAAGACCTTGCTGCTATTTCTGCAATTGACGACGTGTTGATTGAGAGTCTATTGGAGCAAGATAAGGATGATGGTGTTCAAGTTCTATGCCCGATGAAGTCAGTTATTGCTGCTACCGATGGTTTAGAAAGTTACCAAAGTCACCGAAGCACAATTTGGACGCGAGGTCGCTTTGAATGGCGCTTGCCATCAGATCTCGATGTGGCTAATTTCCCTGAGCTTAAATTTACTACCGATGATGTGGTTAATTTCTGTGCGCGTTATATCAACACTGCTCGTTATGGTATAGGTGCAGTTGAGCAACTCATCGATGTAAAAGAGACCGAAACGACGTTGAGTGCGTGGGGAATGGATCTTGATGAATCAGAATTAAAGGTATTAAATGACTTTGGGTATGCTCAAATCCCATCAATATCCGACAGTGCTGTAATGACGGAAATTCCGCTGTTCCCGTACAACCGACAAGCCATTACTAAACTCACTCAAAAACATGTGTTTAATGGTAATAATGTTCGGTTTAACCCTCGTGTTGTGATTCAAGAAGTAGTGTTGGCGATTCTTCGTGATCACAGGGTACGTTTTACTCAAAATGCGTATCCAAGCGCATGGTTCGAGGGGCAGTTAAGTGAGTTCCGAAATGATGAGACGGCAATACATATTAACCGCCAGATTCAGAACGAGGATATGGCCCGACGTCTGATTGGTTTCATGTCCTTGTACTCTGATGCTGTGACAAGTGACGCTTGCTTTAAGCAAGTGAGCAGAAGACAGGCAGAGATTTTTGGCCTAGATGCACACCTGTTCCCCAATGAAATCTCACTTGAGGCGACTGGCAAAGTGATTGTAACGTCGGGTAGTGGGCGTACAGTAAAAACCGCGCAAGATGGTGCTAGGTCTGTGGATAATGACCGAAAAAATAAAACTATGCCGGAGAGGAGAGATGAACCTCCTCAAGTGAGTCCTGATCAAAAGTTAGTTACGTTGGTTGACGATTGGTTTGCAAGACGTTCTCCGCTTGGCCAAGATCTTAGCAATAGCTTACGAAAAGCGTTGTTACAGATGATTGAACGTCATAAGGGCGTATTAGACTATTCATTAAATACATCTAATGTATGGGGTCCAAAGAAGAGTTTAGTACAGGCATTTTTGACCAGTGGAAAGCTAACGTTAATTAATCTGCCTGGCTCTCGTTCAAATCCATCAAACACACAAATCAATTCATTTGGTGATAAAGAGTTATCTGACTCTCTGGATTCCCTACACCTGAAAAAGCAGATGTTAGCGATTTTACGTCATGCACAGAAAAACGAAAAAGACGTTAACGTGGGTTGGTCCTACGATCAAGGTTTAGAAGATTACGCACATTACATGCAATTCGCCCAAAAATGGGTACCACTTGCAATCAAACGATGTGTTGAATTAGCAAAACAAACCGCTCATGATCCTTTAAGTCGGCATGTTGCTCTAGCGAACAGTATGGGGTTTGATTTATCGGGTATTGAAAAAGCGCTTAATCAATTGGTGAAGACATCGATCCAGATAAAAAGTGAATTGCCTCCAGCCATAAACCACCGTCATACAGAGGTCTATGATAAATGGCTTGTTGAGTGGGATGAATTGCGCGCTAAGTGGTTAAATACCATGTTAGTCGGTACAAATAATGCGGTGCATCCAATAGACTTTTCTTGTGCATATACTAAAAGAGATAAAATAACCAGAAGTATATTAGATCTAAAACCCGTCATCACAGAAGTTCAAGCGAGTGGTGTCCTTTTAAGGGAGTATCTAGAGGGCACAGAAACAAAAGAAGAACTGCGTGAACTTCTCATGTCCATGCTTGAGGGATACAAAAATATCCCTGCTGAGATGGTACCTGATTATGAGGTGAGTCTAAACACGGTACGCGACAGGGTTAAAAAGTTAATTGACATTGTTACCTCAGGGACATCGAAATCAGTGCTTGCTCTGAATGGTACTTCTGACGATCCGGTGAAGTTGCTCAATAAAATCAGTGGGGCGGAATTAGAACTTTGGGTCAAAGTGCTTAATGATTGGAAAGGGATCTATCCAAAAGTGATTAAAGAGATCCAGAAGTTCAATCAAACCAATGGCGCAAATAAAATCGAGAACTACAAAGACGTGATTAATCAGCGTCTTTCAACCATTGAGAAATCACTTGAACAACTTGAGGTGCAACATGAGTCTTAAGAATCAACTCGCAGAGTTAAACAAAGAGATTGGATATTTTAAGGATAGCGCCAATCTCCAAGAGCAGAAAGAGGCTCTCGAGACGATCTCTAGGCGCATTGCAAGTCCATCCTCGACGATTGAGACTGAGGCCAGAAAAAAGGCATGCTTAAAGACGATTGAGAATATTGATTTATATTGTGATGGTGGAGATCTCGCACTCACACACGCTAAGCAATGTTATCAAGCATTGAAAACGTTGTGGGATGAAACGCAAGACAAAAGCTTAAGTGATGAAGCGAATACGCTTTATGAATTGACTCAATCGCTGGGTAAAGTCGCGGAACTATTCTCTGCAAACCATCAATCAATATGGCTTGAGTGGGCGGATGAACAAAAAGGTTTGGCGAATGTAAACGAAGTGATTTTAGAACAGCAGAAGTCCGTGCATCGTAATATTGATTTGTACAATAACTATACGCGTGCAAAGAAAGAATTCGATAGTCAGATGGATGGTTTCACGTTTGATCAGGGGCAATTGTTACGCATTCAACGTTTTGCTAAGCAATGTGCCGAGTTCAAGTCTCAGATGAATACAGAAGCACTGCCAGAAGGTGTAAAGAAACTGTTTGATACGTTAAATATGGTGGGAGCGGTAGCATTTGTCTCTATGCTGACACCTGAAGTCATGGACTGGTTAGAAAAGAACAATAAACTCGATACATTGATGGTAAAACAAAGATAATGACCATAATCGATAAATATAAGCTCATTGAAGCACTGGATAAAATTGAAGACAAGGAATCTGAGTTATTGGCTTGGGGGGACGTAGAAGTATTCTCTAGCCGCGCGGAAATTGAGTCTAGCCTCAAAGATGTCGGGATTTCTGATTATTATGTGAACGATTATTTTGACGCTCTTATAGAGCGTCGTTTTATCTTTCCGATTGATAATGGTGTCTATCGAACACGAATGGCAGAGACGGTGCGCTTGCAAGTATTGTCTCGCCAGTGGTTCTCTAAACAAGAAATTGAGGACGCTAAACCGCTAATCTCGGACTTTCGTTTTTTAAAGCGACCGCGCCAATATCCAAAGCGAGATAACGATGCACAAGCGTTAATTTCTCAATGGGAGAAAAAGAATCTATTTCAGTCATCGAATGAGAAAGCCATTCTTAGTAGTTTATTGAAAAAAGGAGATGACTGGTTTCAGTTGTCAGGGTTTCAGGTGCGCTCGACAGAGCGCATCCTTACAAAATATGAGCAGCATAGACGTAAAAGGGCTTATCATCCTAGCGCGACGATTGTTTGTGCCGGCACTGGTAGCGGTAAAACACTCTCTTTTTACCTACCTGCGATGACTAAACTGGCATCCGATTTAATTAATGATGATGATCGGCGAGTACGCATTCTTGCGATTTATCCTCGTAAAGAACTTCTGAAAGACCAGTTTTCGGAAACCTATCGAGAAGCACGTAAGTTGGATGGTTTCTTAACATCCAAAGGTAAGCGAAAAATCACCATTGGCACGTTTTATGGTGATACGTTATCTGAGCGTTATGCAGAGGATGGTGCGGTATTTGGGCCAATGGTTTGCCCAAAACATGATTGTGGTGGCATCCTAAAGCTCAATAAGCAATCAAAGCAGGTGGTTTGCTCGAGTTGTCATGCGATTCTTTCTTCCGAGGAAGTCATCACCACACGAGAAGGTGCTCAAAAAAATCCCCCTGATATCCTTTTTACAACAACAGAAATGTTGAACCAGCGTCTTAGTGACAAGAATTTCAATCAGCTTTTTGGTGTAAACGACAGTAACATTGCTATACCTTTGGTTTTGCTTGATGAGGTGCATACTTATGAAGGTAGTAGCGGAGCGCAAACCTCATTTCTATTGAAACGCTGGATGGCATTTAGCAGTATTAAGCCCCATTTTGTTGGTTTATCTGCAACGCTTGCTGATGCAAAGAACTTCTTTGCGGATCTTACTGGCACCTTGCCCCAAAATACCGAATTGGTTGAGTCATTTGAGCGAGAGATTGAGGAAGAAGGTGCTGAATATCTATTAGCACTTCGTGGAGATCCTGCCTCTCAAACAGGTCTTCTTTCTGCAACGATTCAGGCTACGATGCTTGGAAGTCGTATGCTGGATACCCATGTTGGTGCCCAGAGAAATATATCGCACGATGTATTTGGTCAAAAGGCTTTTGTGTTTACCGATGATCTTGATGTTATTAACCGTCTTTACAACGATTATTTGGATGCAGAAGGTAAGCAAGACTTTTTTGGACAATTACGGCCGAGTTTAAGAAATGAAAAGCCGTTAGCTTATTTGCGTTCTTCTGACAATACGAATTTCTCACGAGCGCTTAAGCGTCAACTAGGGCAAGACTGGTTTGCTACTGAGGATATTGGTCACAATCTTGAACAAGCTAACATTGTTGAACGCACATCTAGTCAGGATAGTGGTGTTAACCAAGGTGCAAATGTGGTTGTTGCAACCGCTTCATTAGAAGTTGGCTATAACGATCCTACAGTAGGTGCTGTAATTCAACATAAAGCGCCAAGAAACGTAGCATCTTATCTACAGCGTAAGGGACGAGCTGGGCGTCGACGCGGTATGCGACCGTGGATGTATACTATTTTGTCTGATTTTGGCCGAGATAGGATTGCCTTTCAGCAGTATGAGCAACTCATTGACCCTAAAGTCAGTACCACTAAGTTGCCGATAGAAAATTCGCATATTCATAAGATGCACGCCTCTCTTGCTACCTTGGAGTGGTTTGTTAAAAATGACCATCAGCTAAAATGGTTAAATATTTGGAGCGCATTGAAAGACCCACAGAAAAATGCAGAAAGGCTCGAGAATTTACATCGCGCAGTGAGTGAATTGTTGGACAACCCTTCAAAGATAGCGCAATTAACCACCCACATAAAAAATACGCTGGGGCTGAACGATGAGCAAGTTAAAGTGGTTATGTGGGCTCCACCTCGTTCAATAATGATGTCTTTTCTTCCTGAACTTGAACAAAATCTCGCATATAGTTGGGGAGCAAGAGGTCAGTATTGGCAGGGAATTGGCGATGGTAATTCAGGGCCAATGCCTAAATACATTGCATCTCAGTTGTTTTCTGGACTCAACACTCAAGGTCTATCGGTTGTACTGGATCGCTCGACTAAGAATGAAGAATGCTATAAACGAGAAAACATGGCTTTCTTTCAGACTCTTAAGGAGTTTGCTCCGGGGCGAATGTCTAAACGTTACACGGTTAAGGCGTTGAATGTACCGGACTGGTTGGTACCTGTAAATTTCGAACCCACGCCAGGTCAGAAAGACATTTTAGGGTTTGATATTGAAGATGCTTTCGGTGATGTAAGCAAACAAGTGTTGCAAGATTATGTCGAGTTTGATGGCAACCAAATAGCAGTTTATCAGCCTAGGTTCGTTAAAACCACGCGAGCGATGAACAAAACGCTTACTAATAAAAGCAGTAGCGTTCTTCAGTGGCACTTTGATATTCGTGAGCCTTCGATCAGTAATTTGACACCGGTACCGAAAAATAGCGAATGGTTTGAAGTGTTGAAGTCTATCGACTTTTTTACACATGACCACTCCACGTCAGTAGAATTGATTCGATTTTGTACAGGAGCAAAAGCAAATATTCCATTTGCTCAAAAAAATCTAGATCCAGCAAACATATTTTTTCAATGGCAACAGAAAAATGCGCAAGTTGCTATAGGGACTAAATTGTGGGTCGATAGTGCGAAATTTAGTTTTGAGTTTTCTGAGGAGAAAATTCAACAGTTGCTCTCGCATAACGATAACCAGAAAGGTCTTTATTATCAGTATTTACATGACACTTTTCTAAATTCAGACCAGTTCGAACATGAGTACTTCTTGGCGAACTGGATATTTGAATGTGTTATATCGGCATTGTTTGTAATTTGTCATGAAAGAAAATTAGCACTGAATGATGCCTTTGAAGTCCTTTGTTCACCTACTGGTAAACAATTGTTGCTTGAGGTGGTGAATGGTATGTTCCAACGCCGTAGCACAGAGGTTGGGGATGAAGAGCAAGGTTTACATCAGCGTCTATCAGACTATTTTGAAAGTGATTCCAACATGAGCGCAGTTAGGTGTGCACTTGACCTTGACCCTTGTTACGGGCAATCGGAGCGCTATTTTGAGTGGGGCAAAAAGGTTCTAGGGCAGACTTTGTGCGGGGGTATTAATGCGATGTTCTTGAAGTTGGTATCTGATGTCTCGGAGCAGTCATTTAATCTCGATCATAGTTGGGAAGGGGGTAAATTAAACATCTGGTTGAATGAAAACGAAGTCGGTGGGATTGGTTATATCACTAAGTTCAGAGAGGCATATCGGGAAGATCCACTTCGTACGTTGGGTTATCTAAGTCATGCGTATGAGACTGGCGAGTATGAGCAGGTAAACTTTGATCTACAGCATTTCTTGTTAGAGTTATCTCAAAATCAAGTGTTGCAGCAGGGTGTAAATAATATTCGTTCGGCGAATAGTTTAGATGACCGTTCACAAGCGACAAAAGCGCTGAAGTTGCAGATCTCTCGATTAGGTATCTTACCTTCACATGCTTGGAATAGTGTGCTTTATTCTCGCATCCTGAAAAAAGGTGCTAATTCTTCTACGGATCAACGTCTTGTAGATTTGCTCGAGGAATGGAGTAATTACGAAGCGTGTGTTGATATCGAGATTCCATTGCATATTGTGGCTTATCTTGCAGTTCGTAACCTAGGAGGTACGCATAGCGACATTTATAGCAATAAAAACCGTATCCAGTCTCAATTATGGCAGCGTGGTGCAATGATCCGAGAGCAAGAGTTAGGTTTTTATAACCAGTTTAGCGCAGATAAAAATAAGACCGAACGCCTTCTGTTAACTCAAATTATCACTGCGAAAGATGTTCTAGTCGATTTCGATACTATTGGAACTTGGCGTAACAAACTATCAGCTGAGTTAAAATTATCAGGTAAGTGTATCTTGGTATTTAACGGTGGGGATAGGTCACAAGTAAAATCTGTGCTCTGTGAGTTAAATGTTAGCATGATTGAATACAATAAGATGATGTTCTATCCACGAATAACGAAAGTTCAAGCTCGTTTATCAGCAATGCATATCACGGTTGAAGTGAGGGATATCCTCCAATGATGATTCAAACAGAGCGCTCTATTGAGACAAAAGAAGCGATAGGTCGAGCCCATGTCAAAGATCTTCTCACCTCTATATTAGTGGGCGAGGCTTTAAACCCTGGAGAGATCTATATATTAAGCCCATGGATTTCTGATTTTCCTGTTTTAGATAATACATCTGGCAATTTTGATTCGATAAACCCTGCTTGGGGACACCGCCAAATTCATTTTTTTGAATTGTTGCAAAATTGTGTTGAAGCAGGTGCGACGCTGAAATTAGCCATTCGTGAAAACAGAGACAAAATATATTTGTTAGAGCAAGCGTTAAAGAACTATCCGAGCCGATTTGTGGTCGCTGAACATAAAGACTTACACGAAAAGGGTTTGCTCACGGATTCATGTTTGATACGTGGTTCGATGAACTTTACCTTTTTCGGTGCAAGTATCAATTTCGAAGGAATTACCTACACCACTAACCCGAGTGCGATTGCAGAAAAGAAAAACACGTATGAAGATTTGTACTTCTCCAACCTTGTTACAACGGTAGATGAGGAGGAATATGATGACTGGTTATTCTAATCAAATATTACAAGGCTTTTTCAAGGGTGAGAATAAGATCACCCCTAACAGTCAATGGCATGAAAAAGTGAACAATGCACAGACTCAACTGGAAAGTGGCAGTGCGATCAAATATATGGTCGGCTACCCTCAAGGTTCATCACCAAGTTTTTACATACTGTGTGATAGTGAAGAGTTAATGGAGCATACCAAAGATTGGTTAAATTGCGCTTTACCCCGCTATTACTGTCAGTTTGCACGCCCTTGTAAAATAGCAGAATATGACTTTGAAGGAGTATTACTTCAGCATTGGCCACATGGATTTCTCAAGGTTACAGTTTGGAGACGTGAGAGTGTAGGTATGGAGCAAGCCAAATACCGCATGTTTTTGCCAGAAGCGATGAAGCAGAGTCAAGAGGCGTTGAACAGGTTGATTGCTCGCTATCTGAGTTCGCCAGTGATTAATAGTAAGACCTCAAAACCAATTGGGATGCTGGTGAAAGGCTTCATTGATGCATACGAAAATAATGATCATGCATCGATGGTTGAGTATTATGATTTGATTGCGAGCAGTGAAGACATTGAGCGCCGCAACAAAGATACGTTGAAGTTCATGTTGCTTGAGGCAGAAGAGAAATGGGAACAGATCATTGAGTTTGCTCGTCAAAGAAATGTATCTGCTCAGGTTATTTCGAGTGGTGTCAGTGTAGCTATCATGCACGCTGTTATTTCACTGTCTACCGCAAGCGATAAAGGGATAAATTCGTTCGAATTAGACTGGCCTTCAATGTATGAAAGAGGTATTGAGTTTTTGCCCATTTTTACCAAACCACTGTTATTCGAAGGTGAGTATCATTGGAAATTTTGGGCTTTGTTGGCTCATTTATTCAAGATAGAGCAGGGGATGGATAGAGTAAGACATCATCTAGACGAAGGATGGTTGAACACTCTTGCTAAACAAGATACCAGTGTCAATGCGATACCGATAGATGTTACGACAGAGTTGGATTTAGCTATACAAGAATATGATAAGCCATCAGTCTTATTTGTGCTGAACTATGCGCAAACATGTCATGAATGTGAGTTAACTCAGATATATGCATGGTTGGATAGTATGCCATTAAGGCTAAAAATGGAGCTTAAACAAGACTATTTGTTTTACCGTCTGTGGGTCAAACTGGAAGAGAGTACTTTTTCCCTTTTACGTATGCAAGCATATTAGTATGGTGTGGTAGCAGCGCTTTAATTGACTCCTAAATAAGAACGTTAGCTTTATTAAGTTTATGAAAGTAAAGCTAGTGCAATTAAGCTGTGAGGCCTTATACGGCCTCACTTTACTTAACATTCGATGCCATAAAAAAACCGGCCGAAGCCGGTTTATATGGTGCTTGAGCGGTAGGTAAGCCTGTTACAGTACGGGCGTACAGTTGCAGTTCTCGCCATTGGTGCTCGCTTTGCTCTGCTGTTGCGGCGCATACCAGCGGTTTAAGCCACTTTGCAGGCGAGAGGTCGCCTGTGCCGGTGTCATTTCCCCTTTCATGACGGCCACGCTGGTGCTCCAGATCTCTTGTTCAAAGTTCGGGGTGCCGCGTGACAAAATCTGGCTGGAGCTTCGGATAGTGGAATCGCACTGTTCACGCCAACTCATCATCTCTTGCGCGACCGGATCTTTAATATCAAAGAAGTGGTTCGACAGTGAGAAAAAGCCAGATATTTCATTGGTCAGGATTTCAGCGAACTCGGCCGAGGTCATCCATTTTAAGAAGATTTCTGCCGCTTCTGGGTTTTTCGCTTTGGCGTTGATCCCCATGCCTAAATCAGTGTGATCACTGAAGTAACAGGCATCACCTTTTTTCTCGACAGGCGGCGGGAAAGCGCCCATGTTAAGCTTGCCTTGGAACGTTAGAATATCCCATGAACCAGCAGGGAAAACGGCGGCTTTGCCTTCTGCAAACAGGGTACGTGAGTCGCCGTAACCACGTTGGTCAGCATTGTCACCCATGTAGTTCGCCCATTTCGCCAGCGTACTAAAGGTTTGTTGGTACGGTTTACTGTCGATGCGCGCCGTGCCATCAATCAGCGCACCGCGGCCATCTTCCCCTTTCCAGTACGTCGGACCAATGTTTTGGAATGCCAGTGCATCGGTTTCCCAGCGGTCTTTCAGTCCCATCGCCAGCGGCAGGTAACCGGCCCGTTTGGCTTTTTCCAATACCCAGTAAAAATCGGCATTGGTCACGGGTTCATTCACACCCAATTCTTTGAAGATGTCTTTGTTATAAAAGAACCCGTGGATCACTGAGGCCATTGGCAAACAGAATGTCTGTGCGCCAGAGTCGGTTTGCCAAGGGGCTAAAGCAAAACTGGGAAAGTTTTCAATCCCTTCCATCTCGGTCACTTCTTTGAGTAACCCTTGCTGAAAGAGTGGCAACGCACCATCAAACGGTCGGCAAGCAAGCAGATCACCGGCTTGCCCTGTATTAATGCGCTGTTGCAAGTACCCGATAGGGTTGGCATTCCACTCGGCAATGTCTGCATCAGACGGTGACACGTAGTCGACTTGGATGTGGGGGTAGTGCTTGTTAAACGCAGGGATGATCTTTTCATTCCAAATAGCGTTATCTGCGCGCCAAGACTCGATGACAACACGTTGCTGGGCATGCGCGGCAGTCGCCAGCGAAAGCAGCGCGGCGATCATTGGGAGTAACGTTACTTTTTTCATACTGAAATACTTACACTCGGAAATTTGAAATCAAGGTTTGTTGCTCTTGGGCGAGGCTGGCAAGCGATTCGCTGCTGGCTGCCGAGTCGCGCGCGCCTTGTTCGGCTTCAAAGGCAACATGGGCGATACCATTGATATGCTCAGCCACATCATGGCAGACCTTGATTTGCTCTTCGGTTGCATGGGCAACGTGAACGGCCATCTTCTGAATCGATGACATACGCGTGGCGATATCTTGCAAGATTTCATCCGTTAAACGGGTTTGAATCAGGCAGTCTTCCATTTGCTTTTGGCTGACGCCCATGGTGTCCACCATGCGGGTTGCATTGCCTTGCAGGTTGGTGATCATTTGCTGAATTTCTTCGGTGGATTGCTGAGTACGGGTTGCCAGTGCACGCACTTCATCGGCCACCACCGCAAAACCACGCCCATGATCGCCAGCTCGCGCTGCTTCAATGGCCGCGTTGAGCGCCAGTAAGTTGGTTTGCTCAGCAATATCTTGGATCACATGCAAAATGGACCCGATATTGTTGGAGTAATGGTTTAACTGCTGAGTATTGGTTACGGCTTCTTCGATGTTACCTGACAATTGTTCGGTCAATTGACGGCTGCGCGATACTTGTGTTCGGCCATCGTTGGCGGCTTGGTTGGTATTTTCCACTTCAGCCACGGTCATGTCGGTAGAACGGGCGATCTCTTTGGCACTCACTTCCATTTCTGAAATCGCAGCCGCCACTTGGTCAGTACGGGCTTTTTGATCTTCAACCCGTGACATCGCATTATCGCTGACAACGGCAGAGCTGTTGGCTTCTTCCAGTAGGTGGGTTGCCCCTTCGCCAAATTTCCCCAGCGTGTGCGACATAATGTCGGCCAGTTTGTCCATGGAGCGACTGAGCTCACCGAACTCGTCATCCGCGTCATAGTTGGCACGGTTACGCATGTCCCCGTCCGCCATTTTATCTAGCATGGCATTGATCAAAATGAGGGGCTGTTGAATGCTGCGCGTGGTGCTGATCCCCACCCAAAGGCTGATCACGGCAGCAATGGCGATCATGATAAAGACGTACAGGAAGGCGTTGCTTACGGCAGCTTCTGCATCTAAACGACTGGTTTGCGTTAATTGCTGCGCATGCTGGGCGTAGTTTTCCAACAAGCGTTGAATGGTTGCCGACTCGTCTTGCGTGCGGGTACGTTCAGACTGTAATTGGCGGTTGATCAGCTGTTGTTGTTGCAGTACGTCCAGTAAGCCGTTATCACCCAACGTCAGGGATTCGACCTGTTTTAGGTTGCGGGAATAACGGGCTTTCACATCGTCTTCGACGGCAATCAAGGCCAGGCGCTTAAAGGCTATTTCAATATCTTTCGCGAGCACGGTACGTAACTGGGTGAGATCTGTGGCTTGGTTCGCTCGACGCAGGGATTTTAAGTCACGGGCAATGCCACTGGTGATCAACTCTGCGCGGTTATGTAGCGAGCGCTTACTGGATGCTTTTTGCAGTAGTAGGTTTGCCGCCCACAAATAGGTGTCTTCCAAGCGAAGGAATTGTAAGTCCAGCGTATTGCGTTGATCAATCAATGCATTGGAACGTTGCTGTAAGGCAATCAGAGCCTCAGCTTGAGTAAAGTAACGGGTGGACGCTTGGGCAATCGCCTCCAGTTGCTGACGCTCACGTGCGGTTTGTGTACCGCTTTGTGCTTGTTTCAGTGTCAGGAAAAATGCCTGCTTTTGATCGGAAAAGGTTTGATTCACACGGTGCATTTGTGCCGGATCATCATGAAATGTATTGATCAATAGGCTTGTTTGAATGAGCTGAGTCATTAAGTGGCCAGAGGTGACCACCATCGGCGTCGTTTGCTCGGTGATGTGTTCCACTTTATTTTGCAGGGATTGGGCATTGAATAAACTGACGCCACTGAGCAAAGCCATTAATACAAACATTAATGCAAAGCCACCGACAGTTCTTTGTACAACGGACAATTTCATGTTGTTCACTCTACAACAGCGAGGAATAGTCGCTGAGATAAATACCTAACTTCACGTGATGCTGTAAATACGGAATATACATTCCATAACAAGGCGTTGCGGGAAGTCCTTTTCGTTTTTTATTGTGACATCAATCGAGAAGATTAAAAAACATAATGGACAGGCAAAAATGATAATTGCAATCGTGCGCACATTTATTTTTAGATAAAAAATAAATAAAAAAAGAAAGCGTTGCTGGCTATTCTTTTTACTCATTGGTTATCCCTTTTGCCTATTGTTCGGCGAAGTGAAGTGTTCATTATGGTTGTTTCGCAAATTCACGTTTTACAATGGAATATAGAAGGAGGTTAAGGAGATAAAAGAGGAAACGGTAATTTCGCGCTGCGAATACATCAGCATGAGAGGTGAGTGATTGCGTCCATTATGCTGTGGGTATAGGGTAAAAACAGCGTGTACATCAGCAAGGATGAAAGATGAAACTCAATTGTGATATGGGTGAAAGTTACGGTTGCTGGGTCATGGGCAATGACGCAGCTGTGATGCCATGGGTGGACATGGCGAACATCGCGTGTGGCTTTCATGCTTCTGATCCAGAGAATATGGCGGCGACCATCGCCTTAGCCGTGTCTCGGCATGTGGATATTGGGGCGCATCCCGGTTACGACGATAAAGTCGGTTTTGGCCGCCGCAGTATCCCGCATTCGACACCTGCCATCACGGCGCTGGTGGGCTATCAAGTCGGGGCATTGGACGCGTTGTGCCAGTTGCAAGGCGCGGCGGTGACTTATGTGAAACCGCACGGGGCACTGTACAACGACATGATGCGCGATGAGACGGTGTATCAAGCAATAGTAGCCGCGATCGCCGGTTTAAATCAGCACCGAACGACACCGTTGGCCTTGATGATATTGGCGCGAGTGGACAATCAAACCTATCAACAATGGGCGGATCAACAGGGTGTGCCATTGCTGTTTGAAGCCTTTGCCGATCGCGCTTACGACGATGATGGGCGATTGGTACCCAGAACTCAGCCTAATGCGGTGTACCATGATCCGACACAGATCCGTCAGCAAGTGACCTTGTTAGCGCGAGGGACGGTGAAGACGCTGTCAGGCAAATGCTTGACACTGCAGGTCGATACCGTGTGCGTGCATGGGGATAACGATGCCTCCATTGCGTTGGTAAAAACCTTGTCTGAGGATTTACGCGCATGATGGACATTCAACCTGTTTCGGAAACGCACCTGATTATTTACCTGGGTAAAGCGATCGATCTTGATTTAATCCCAGCGATTGGGCGTTTGACCCACTTTTTACAACATTTTCCGTTACCGGGGATCGTTGACGTTATCCCCGCTTATACCTCGGTGCTTGTGCAATACCATCCGAATCACCTTCGCTACGCGCAATTGGTCGCGGCGTTACGACAGTATGAAAGGGCGTGTTTGTTTCCACAACAGCCGCGTGCTGATCACCAACACCATGATCGTCAACGTTCACGCCAAGATAACGACTCAGGTGATCGTATTCTGACACTCCCTGTCTTTTATGATGAGGCTGTGGGGCCGGATTTGGCGGCAGTGGCAGAGTACGCTGGGTTATCGGTCGCCGATGTGATTGCACGGCACTGTGCGAAAACTTACACCGTGTGCGCCATTGGTTTTGCGCCGGGCTTTGCCTTTTTGGCGGCGGTGGATGAGCAGATTGCGATGCCACGTCAATCGACACCCCGCAAACAGGTACCCGCAGGCAGTGTGGGGATAGCGAATCAACAGACCGCGGTGTACCCCAATGCTTCTCCGAGCGGCTGGCAAATTATCGGTAACTGTCCGGTGCCACTTTTTACACCGGATAAAACGCCGATGAGCCCGTTTTCAGTCGGTGATACGGTGCAATTTACACCGATCAGCCGTGCGCAGTTTTTACAACAAGGAGGGGAAATATGGCCGCATTGGTAGTGGATCACCCAGGGATGTTGACCTTACTGCAGGACTTGGGGCGCTTGGGTGTGGCCGATCAGGGCATAAGCCAAGGCGGCGCGTTGGATCTCCATGCGGCCTGTTGGGCCAATTATTTGGTGGGTAATAGGGCAGAGGTGCCTGTTTTGGAAGTGACCCTCGGGCAAGCCCAGTTTACCGCCACTAAGGATTGCGTGTTTGTGTTAACCGGAGCCGATATGCAGGCCACCCTCGATGGTGAACCGGTCGAGCCTTGGCAAAGTGGGATTATCCGACAAGGACAAACGTTGAAATTAGGCTTTGCCCGCCATGGGCTGCGCGCCTATTTGGCCATACAAGGGGGATTCGATGTGCCGACAGTGTTGGGCAGTTGTGCGACGGTTGTACGCAATCAGTTAGGGGGATTGGTCCAAGGGCGGTCTTTAGTCGCCGGTGATCAGGTGCCTTTCAGGGAGGCCCCGAACGATCTTCAGGATCATTCCGATTCTCCTCACATTCGCCTTCCTCAAATTCCGTCCCGTTTTGTACCTGACTACGCAGAAAGCATCACGCTGCGGGTGGTGGAGTCATATCAAGCGGCACATTTTCAACCGGCTGAAAAAGCGCGGTTTTATGCGAGCCACTATACTGTGACACAAGAGACGGATCGCATGGGCTGCCGATTGGAAGGCGAATCAATTCAATGCGACGTGGAAGGGATTATCTCAGAAGGCATTGCGCAAGGGGCAATACAAATTCCGCCCAATGGCCAGCCAATCGTATTGCTTAATGACAGACAAACACTGGGGGGCTACCCCAAGTTAGGGTGTGTGGCGCGGGTGGATTTACCCCGTTTAGCACAAGCGCGTCCTGGCACGACGGTACGCTTTGAACCCGGCGATATTGAAACATTAACGGAAGAATGGCAGCAGTTTTCACGCTTTTTTGCGTTGCCGTTTTAAATGAAGAGGAAGGAACGCGATGTATATATTTGGCTATGGAAGCTTGATTAACCACCATTCACGCCAGCTCACCGGACAAACAGAAGGGGCGTTGCCCGCGACGGTGTCAGGGTTGCAGCGTCATTGGGGGAAAGTGAATGGTAACTACCCGATTGCCCCGTTAGTGGCATCGCTAGGAGATGGCCAATGCAATGGTGTGTTGGTGCGTGTTGACGATGAAGGACTGGCGTGTTTTGACCAACGTGAACGCGGTTATCAGCGGGTGCAGTTGGATCCGGCACAGGTGGTCACGCACTTTGGGCATGATGTCGATTTGCCGGTATGGGTGTATACGCAGTCGCAGTTAACGCCGCCGTGTCCGCTGTCGCCGATCATGCAAACGTATGTGGATACGGTACTGGCGGGGTGTTTGAGTATTTCTGAGCAGTTTGCCAAAGAGTTTGTCGAGACGACACAAGGCTGGCATTATCCGTTTGAAAATGATCGCCATCAGCCGAAATACGGTAATCATGCCGGTGTGGAAGCTGATCATTTGGCGTATATCGATCGATTAGTCGCACGAGTCAGACAGCAGAAATAACATGGCAAAACCCAATAAAAAAGGACCGACCAAAACGGTTGATATCGCGTGTGCGGGGTGCAAAGCCCCGTTATATAAGTACCGAAAAGGCGGCAAAGGCGCATTGGTGAAATGCTTTAAAGAGCGCATTGTGAAAGATTTCACCGAGCAGGAAGGGGTCTGCCCGCAGTGCGGGGGACAGTTTGCCCGTGATACCTTAATTCGTGGTGCGCCAGCCCTGAAAATGATTGGTGGCAAAGTCACGATGAAATAAGGGCGGTTAGGGACGTTGGCGCGTTGATGTTGTTTCTGTGGCGCTGGATTTCACGGTTGGTTTCACGGTTTCACGGTTTCACGCTGGCTTTCACGGTAGCTTTCGCCGTGACGGCGACCGGACAGCTAATTTGCTTGCTTAGCATCACGGCTTTCACATCTAAAATATTGCGCTGATACGTTGCGCGTACCAATTGATAGTCCACATCCGGTGAAAACCACATCACCAATTTTCGATCACTTTTTCTTACCTGTTCAACACGAATCGCGGATATTTTGCCGAAGTTCGAGTTAATGGTTTCCTTGCCTTTGACCTGAAAATAGTAATGGTTCACGTCATCACTGTCTTGCAACTTGAAGTTGAAATGCGTTTTGCCCTGAATCAATGCTAAACGCATCTGGCTCCCGACCGCATCGCTGTCGAGCAAGGGTTGTGAGGGGCTGGAAAATTCACGGGTTTTCCCGTCTTCATCCACGGTGGAATGTTTACCGTCTGCGCTGAATGTCGCCTGGGTATTGCCGGCTAATAAGCCGTCTACTTGGCGGGTGAAGCCCTTAGAGAGAAAGGATTTCTGCTCCGGTGACCAGTATATTTGGCTACGTTGCCGAAAGCGGGTTTTGGTCGCGAGCACATTAATATTACTGTAAGCACTGACTTGCGCTTGATTGTCTTGCCAGCGCAATGTCCGACTGAGTTGACCAATTTTGATATTGTTGAAAAACAGTTGATAGGTAAAGGTTTTGGTACACTGGTGTAAGTCGGGGGCGGGCTTGGCGTACACGCTGGTGGCGCACAGCAAGGTTGCTAATGTGGACAGTGTGAAAAAAGACGGTACCTGCAAATCCATACCTCGACAATAACGGTGAGCATTCAGTATGAAGTTAGCAGGGATTGGGGGGTTATGCCAAAAGGCCAGCCGGTTAACGCACAAGCTGGCCTGATGGATTGGTTGGGTTATTTCAGCATGCGCTTGAGAATTTTACCGGTTGCCGTCATCGGTAAGTCAGTGACCACATCAATCAGACGCGGGTATTTGTAATCGGCTAGGCGGGCTTTACCCCATGCCACCAATTCTTTACCTGTGATCTCTGCCCCTTCTTTTAAGATCACAAACGCTTTGGCTTCTTCACCGTAGGTTTTGTGTGGGATCCCAATCACGGCCACCATGTGTACGTCAGGGTGGGTCATGAACGTTTCTTCAATGTCACGTGGGTAGATATTAAAGCCACCACGGATGATCACTTCTTTCAGGCGATCCACCACAAACACGTAGCCTTGTTCATCCATGCGAACGATATCGCCAGTATGTAGCCAACCATCAACCACGGTTACTGCCGTTTCTTCGGGCTTCTTGTAATAGCCTTTCATGACGTTGTGGCCGCGGATCAACAGCTCACCTTCTTTGCCGCGCGGTACGTCGTTGCCTTTGTCATCCACCACTTTCATGGTAACACCTGGTAACGGTTGACCAATGCTGCCCGGTTTACGCTCGTACTCAAGGTGGTTGAATGCCGCCACAGGGGATGATTCAGACAAGCCATAGCCTTCAATGACCGGCACGTTGAGCTTGGCTTCAAATTGCTTGAGGATTTCGACAGGCATCGATGCGCCGCCGGAAATGGCCACTTTTAAGTGTGCAGCAATGTCGTCAATGTATTCAGCCCCGTGTTTCTCAGCAAAAGCCAGCAGGCCGATGAACATGGTTGGCACGCCAGCAAGGTGTGTGACCTTGTGTTTTTGCATCTGCTGCATCACATTCTTTGGCACAAAGCGTGGGATCAATACCAATGCACTGCCTGCCAACATGGAGGTGTTCATGATCAATGATTGGCCAAAGGTGTGGAACAACGGCAGGATGGCAATGCTGACATCGGTGCCTTTTTGGTTGGTTAATGCTTGGCATGCCTGTGCATTACACAACATGTTGCTTTGGCTCAATTCAGCGCCTTTCGCCCGTCCTGTGGTACCTGAGGTGTACAAAATGACACAAGTATCTTCGGCATGACGGTATACCGCATCAAACTGGTCGTGATCGCTTTCCAACCAGGCATTAAAGCGGTGTGCCCCTTCAGGGATTGGAGTGTTGGCACCTGATTCGATGGTAATGAAGTGCTGGCATTGAGGCGCTTGGGTAAAGCCTTCAAAGCAATATTCACCGGATGGCAGGGTGCTGTTCCCTTCAAAGCTGATCAGCGCAATAGCATCAGAGTCATCCAAGTGATAGGCGACTTCCTGCCCTTTTAGCATCACATTGAGTGGTACCGTGACCGCCCCGATTTTTTGAATAGCATAGTAACCAATGACAAACGCAGGTGTGTTTGGGCATGAAAGCGCGACTTTGTCGTCAGGTTGAATGCCTAAGGCGAGAAGGTGATTGGCAATACGGTTGACGTGTGTATTCAGGGTACGATAGTTCAGGCTTTCATCATTGAAAATTAATGCTGTGTCATCACCACGAAATACGGCGTTGCGTTCAAGGTTGGTGGCTAAGTTATACATAGTGATTATTTGTTTTTGAGTATTTGATAAACATTTTAACCCCAAGCGTGGGGAAGATGCGCGCTTTGCCGCGTAATAATTGTCTTTCTGATGAAAATTTCACAGAGAATACGAATTTTTCATGACAGCGATTTTTATTTTTCTATCCAATGGGTTAGCCAAGCGACGTGTAGAATCGAGATGGACGGGGGGGGAGGATATAAGATGATAGCCATTCACGGCATTATTAACCCATTGAAAGGTAGGGGGATTACAGTATTGGGCCATAACGCACTGAGATGACGGTTTCATGTCGTTAATTTGACGATTGTGTTAGCGACTTCTATTTTTAGTTGGGCTCAACTGACAGAGGTGTGGAAAGGTGAAGAAAATGAACTCAGCGTATCGTTTACAAATCATCAAAGAAGTCGCGACGCGTCGGCGTTTAACGTCTCGAGGTGATCCCATGGCTTGCCACATTTCTGAATTGCTGGATGGTCACCATGAAAAAAGCCCCATTGTCGATAAACAGTTTACGGGCTGCCATTATGACGACAGTGTGGGGGGGTGGGTCAGTAATGTGTGGGACGCGAAAAAGTAGTTCGATACACTGAGAATAATGGCCACGAAAAGGCGAAGAAAAGCGGTATTGATGCCGCTTTTTTTGTGCGTGCAGACAAGGCGGTGACGTGGATTAATACTGGCAGAATGTGACTGACTCAGGTACATTTCTGAACGTCATAGATTGTTAGGTCAACGCATGAACTACGTAGAGTTAAATAGTTATACCCGCAAGTGGATTTTCACCCATGCTTCCATGCCTGTAGCGGAAGCCGATTTGGCGCTGATCAAGCCATTTACCCAAGCGCGTTCCTCGCAAATTTGGGTTGAGCACATCAGTAAACAAAGCCCCGATGCTGATCACTTTGGTCAAGGGGATTGGGCGTCGAATGACAGCCTCTGGTCGAATGCGTTTAACTGGCAGGATGACTGGGATGGGGATGACACGGCGCTGCCGGCGGAGATGGCGGAATTCATTGACTGGGAAGACAACACCACGGTGTTCTTCTGCTATGAAAAATACAATGTGATTGAAACCCAATGGGGTGTCTTTAAGCGTAACTGGAAGAACTTCTTGTTCTTTGATGACGGCCCAATCTTGCTTGGTCGTAAGAAAAAGCAAGCGGTATGGTTTACGTCAAAAGGTACTTACCGCCTTGCATTGCGCGGTGAATAACGGCTTTTAGCCGCAGGCATAAACGGATGCTGAACTGAGAAAAAACGCCCCGTGAACCGATGAGTCGGCACGGGGCGTTTTTTATTGTGGCAAGTGGACATGTGCCGTGACTTGTGTGTGATTAGCAAGCCAGAACAGGGTGTGGCAACCCTGCGTTATATTCAATGATTTGCCCTTTACCCAGTAGTTTTGCTTCATACATGGCTTTATCTGCACGGCGTAAAATATCATCCACATCTTGATAATCGCTGGCATGCACGTAATAGCAACCAATACTGGCACCAATAGTGACGGTAAAGCCGTTGATATGCATGGGTTCACAAATGCGCTCAAACAGACGCTGGCAAGTTTGCTTCACCATGTCCACATCGTGCATGGAAGATAACAGCACCACAAACTCATCACCCGCCAAGCGGGACACCATGTCACGGGTACGTACAGTGCGGCGTAATTTTTCCGCAATGATCTTCAGTACCTGATCGCCGACATCGTGGCCATAGGTATCATTGACCCCTTTAAAACCATCTAAATCGAGGAACAAAACAGCAAACGTTTCACGAGTGGTGGTTTGCAATACCATTTGATTTTGCAATGTTTGATAGAGTTTGACTCGGTTCGCCAAGTTAGTGAGAGGATCATGGTTCGCCAAGTGTTCAAGGCGTTTGATCTCTTTCATCGAACGGAGATCCGAGGCGATCACGACCGTTTGTTTATCCTGATTGTGGGTATCGGCGATCCAGTTAATTCGCGCCAGTAACGGCACAAATTCATTGTCAGTGGTTTTTACCTGAATCTCACCATTCCAGTGGTTTTCCATCATTAGCGAAAAGCGAATGTCATCTTGAATTTGCGCGTATTCTTCTGGGTCGATCAGCTGAAGGTAATGCTGGCCTAGAATGTCACGCTCCTGATAACCCGTCAGGCGCAAGAAGGTATTGTTAACCATGCTAACATTGCCGTCTTGACCAAAGAGCAAGATAGCATCTTGGCTGTGATCAAACACTTTCGCGGCCATTTTTTGTTGGCGCTCTGCTTTTTGATGTTCCGTGACATCTTCAACCGCAAACAAGGTTTGCAGACGGTGCAGAAGAGGACGGCTGACAATTTGATAGGTACGTGTGCCGGTATCATGCGCACTATCGACTAATAAATGGTCGATTTGATGGTTCTTTTGCAGCGCACTGTTTAACAATTGCTGCATGGCGTCACGTTCAACCGGTTTTAATAGCGTCATCAGTGGTTGGCCAATTAAACGTTCAGGTGCTTGGTTAAACACACGCTCACACGCTTTGTTGGCGAGCGTGATCATGCCGTTTGGATCGGCAACAATTAAGGCGTGCTGTACCGTTTCGACCACTTCATCAGCAAAGGCTTTTTCTAGGCCTAGTGCATCCATCGTATGGCGAATTTCCAGATCACGCAGGTTAATGGTATCCACCATGTTGTTAAAGCCATCGGTGAGTTCATAGAGCTCATCGTTTGTGTATTGGCTTTGTGGCAACGGCTGGTGCTTATCCCCTTTTATGATGCGGCGCATGCCTTCATTGAGCTGGGTGATGGGTTTCACAATCCAATGCTGAAGGCGATTGATAATATAAATACTGTTCGCACACAGTAAAACCAGCATGATGAGGCTGTATTTAAGGTGTGAGATACGCATTTCTTGCAATGCTTGCAGTGAAACCGCGATGTGCATATGAGCGATTTCTTCAGCATCAATCGTGATCGGTACAATCAGGTACAGCATCTCGGGGGCAAAAAGATAGCCATTTTGAATAATGAGCTGTTGCTGTTGCTCCGTCGGGTAGACCGATTGAAATTTGTTGTTGGCGTATTTGGCAAACTGTTCGTGGTTGTTCAGCTCAAGACGCGCTTCGACAATCAGCGAATCTGCTTTTAATGCCGAGAGGATTTCTTGAGCGGATTGCGCATCATTAAACAAGACAGAGGCTGTTAAGTTCATACCCACACCATTGGCTAATGCTTGTGTGCGTGACAGCAGGTTGTCACGTTCAATGGCCAAATAACTTTGGTAACTGATGAACTGAAACCCTAAAAACGCAAGCAAAATAAAGCTCATGATAGGAATAGACAAGCGTTGGTTGAGGCTGAGTTTGGAAATCCAAGAATTCATAAGCTACCCCCAACGCTGTTCGACTTTGGGTCGTTGACTATCGCGATCCTCATTAATTGCGAACTGACAGAGAGGTTAGCTTTTTCGATGTTAGACAATGAAAGAACGGGCTTTACTTGCTGGCCTAATGTACGTAGTTCAATCATGCCGCCGACATGCAGTGTATCGGTACTATCACTGATCGTCAGTAGCCCCGGATATTGGGGCAGCGTCTGCAGCAGTTGCAGTTTACTTTCGGTCACGTACAGCAAGTCACATTGCTCACTGGCTTCAGTGAGGTTAGTCATGCTCAGTAACGCTTTGTTTGAACTGCTTTTGGCAAATAATTTTTCCAGTGTCACCGTGGTGCTGTCTCGTCCAATCACACAGAATCGCGGGCTGGTTTGTGCGCTGTCATTCCAGCGGATGAAGCTGGCAAGGCGGTAAATATACACCGCTTTAATTTTGTACTCCGAGAAGGCTTTTTGCGCACTGTTTTCAGCCTGTGCAGGCCAGATCATCAGCCCCCAAAGGCTGATAATATAAAACAGAAGTTTATACCGGTTGGTAAAATTCATTACTGGATGTTCCAAGACGCTTTAAAATAAACGGTTTCTTCAACGGGTGCCTTTCCTTGCAGTTCTGAATACGATGCTTCGCCGAAACCATCAACAACTAACTCTAGGCGTGGCCATGTTGGCTGATGCTGCCAAGCGAGTCGTAAATCCATGGTGGAAACGGAAGATTCCTTGTAATACGGGCTATCGGTATCAACGGCACTCTTATGTTTATACCAGAGATCCAATTGCCAGCCTGGGGCAAAATTCCACAGGCTTTGTACTGACACTAGATGTGCAGGTTGGCTGTTATATTTTGTTTTTATTCCTGCTGGTGCGTCAATATCGCACGTGTAATGATTAGAGCATGTCGCCTCGGTTTGAATATAACTGTAACTGGTGTTGAGCGTTAGTGACTCAAAAGGCGCCCAACGGACTGCAGTTTCAAAGCCATAATTGTCAACATCGAGTCCATCGCCGTAACTTTCAACCAACGTAAAAAGGTAGTTAGGCAAGGTTGAACCATCGTCACATTGACCATACTGACAATCCCAATTGCTATCACCTTCCATACGGGTGTTATTATACTGGCTATAGAAAAGGGTGCTATCAATATTGAGTGTTGATGTAGGCGAATAACGGTGCCCGACATCGACGGTGACGACTGATTCATTCTTCAGATCTTCATTGGCTTTGGTAAAGACAACGCCTGGACGTAAATCAACGACTTCATTTACACCATCATCATCGATATCATCCATAATCTCGACAGTACCTAAGAAATAAGAGTCTGTTTTGGTATCAACAAAAGACGGCGTGACCACGGCACGCCCCACGCCTGCCCAAAATTGCTGTTCTTGGCTGTGTTTGTAGAGCAAACGGGCTTGCGGTTGGAACTCTACTGTGTCATTCAGTGAGAAGTATTCGACCTTTGCGCCTAAGGTAGAGGTCAGTTTATCCGTCAGTTGGCTTTCCAACTGTGCGTAGGTGTTGACGATCACATCTGTGCCAGTAGGTTCATTGCTGAATCGTCCCCAAGGCTCAACGTAACTGTATAAGTCCTCAGGATAATCCTCAAAACGGCGGTGAATAATGCGTACTCCCCCTCCTGTGGTGAGTTCGTGACGTTCATTGAGATCTATACGCGCCAGCGCATCGACATCAAAGGTATAGAATTCGCCTTGGGCAGAAGGTTCGTTGGTTGAGTTGTTATCCGCCCACACGTGAAGTTCATAATCGGCAATTTGGGTTTGTTCATACCAATCAAAACTGGCATAAGCACCCCGTGAGTAAATATCAACGGTCGTATAGGTAAAGAAATCAGCAGGATTGTAATATAAATGGTCAGTATCATTGTAGAAATTGGCGTAATACCAATAATGATCGGACTTGGTGTGATAGCCGCCGACTTGGAAGGTGAATTGGCGGTTTTCATCTTCATAATCGGCGCGAATACCGCCGCGCAGGTTTCGCCACAGATCATCATTCATGCTGTAGTAATCACCGGTTAGGCCTTTCACATACGCACGGGCCGTGAGTTTGTCATTAATGGTGGTGCCGTAGCGGTAATTCAGCTCTTGATAGCTGCGCTCACCATGCGCCACTTCCACAAAGTGGCCTTGTGTTTCTCGGCTGTTTTTCGTGATGATATTGACGACACCATTCGCGGCGTTACCGCCCCACATGGTGCCCGCCGTGCCACGAATAATTTCAATGCGCTCAATGTCTTCAAGCATCGTGTCAATAGTGTGCCAGAAGGAACCTGACATTAAAGGGCTGTAGACACTACGGCCATCAACCATTATCAGCAGCTTATTGAACAAGACTTCGTTCACACCGCGCAGGGAGACCTGCCAGTTATATTCGGCAATACGTGTGACTTGTACGCCGGGGGCCAGTGCAAGGGCTTCGGCCACAGAGCGAACCCCACTGCGGCGGATCATCTCGTTGGTGATCACATACGCCGCGGCAGGAATGTCGGAGATGGGTTGTTCTTTTTTCGCAGCAGAGGTCATGCTGATGTCAGCATTCGAAAGCTCTTCAAGGCTCATTGACATTAATAGGTCTAATTCTTCGCTCTGTGCATAGGCTGAGGCACAAGCAAGCGATAAAAAAAGCGCTAAGCGTTTAATTCGAAATACTGGACGTAATTGAGGGCACACAAGTGATGACATGCTGAGACAAATCCATATGCAATTGACACAAACATTTTATCAAAAAATACGTTATTTCCTTGTGGTTTAGCATTGATGGAAAAATATACACTCGTGAAATATATTCTTATTAAGAATATATTAATCATCCAATAATGGTTATGTTCATATTATTGCACTTGAAGAAAGGCATTAATTTGACACTGCGATGAGTATTTCCCTTGAGGTGTAAATATCGATAACGGGATGTTGAATAAAGTGATGGATTTGACTCGTTTTGATGATTTTCTCAGGCGAGGTAATGTCAAAAAAATGAATGTTTATTATTGTGACAAAGATCTCTCCGATAGCGTTTTTTGAACGAAGATCACTTTCGTGATTGCGGTAAAGTGCTTGCGTTTTGAGTCGTTTATGACAGTTTTTAAGTGGGCTGTTGAGGTGGGATATTTTGAACGGTGTGTTTTTAAAGGGCGGGAAGGCATGTAAAAGTGAGCGGTGATTTTATTTTTCAGTGGGTTATTGGGTTCGGTGGATAAAAAAAGAACGCGATAAAGACTTATCGCGTTCTTTTTATGTTCAGTAATATCTTACCGAGCGGTTAACTTTGAATCGCAGTCTCTCGCGGTGGCGATAGAATCGCAATACGCAGTAATTGCGAGCTCACTGATAAGTTGTTTTTCTCAATATTTAATAAAGATAAAACGGGTTTTATTTGCTGGCCCAATGTGCGCAACTCAATCATACCGCCTAACTGTAACGTATCCACACTGTCACTGATTGTGAGTAACCCCGGGTATTGCGGTAGTGTATGCAGCGCGTGAAGTTCTTTCTCTGTGATATACAGGAGGTCACAGTGATGATCGGCATCTTCTAAATTGTTCATATGCCGAACGGGTTTTATGTTTCCGTTTTTGGCCAATAATTGCGTTAAGATCGCAGTGGTACTGTCTTGGCCGAGGGTGCAAAAAATCGGCGCAGCGGTTGAAGCGTTGTCCCATCTGATAAAATTGGTGAGGCGGTAGATATAAACCGCCTTGATTTTATACTCGGAAAAAGCGAGTTCAGCACGCACCGATCCGGTTGTCAGTCCCCATAGGCTGACAACATAAAACAACAGGGTGTATTTGCGGGAAATATTCATTATTGGATATTCCAAGATGCTTTAAAGTAAATGGTTTCTTCCAGCGACGGATAAGCACCCGGCTGATCGGCGTAGGCATCTTCACCAAACCCATCGACCACTAATTCGACACGTGGCCAATTGGGTTGTTTCTGCCACGCAAGACGCAGATCAACCGTATTAATGGAAGGCGTATTGTAGTAAGGACTATCCGTTGATACTGCACTTCTGTACTTGTACCACAAATCGAGCTGCCAACCGGGGGCAAAATCCCACAGACTTTGCATTGATACAAAGTGTTTAGGTTGGTTGTTATATTTCATGTTGTAGCCGGGGGTGTTGTCGTTTTCACAAGCGGCATACCCTGAACAACTGGCATTCGTTTCCATGAAGGTGTAGTTGGTGTTGATCGTCAGTGCGTCAAAGGGCGTCCAGCGAATAGCGGTTTCAAAGCCGAAGGTTTCAACGTCTAAGTCATCATTGTAACTGTCAAGATAAATAGGCAGCGTATGTTCAGCGCTGCTGCCATCAATACAGCCACCATCAATACACAGTCGTCGGCTAGGATCTTCCATCAGCGTGTTGTCATATTGGCTATAGAATACGGTGCTATCAATGTTGAGTGATGGCATAGGGGTAAAACGGTGGCCAGCATCAATGGTAATGACGCTTTCATTGTCTAAATCTTCTTTGGCTTCAGAGATAAAGACGCCAGTGATTTCATACTGGTTGCCTTCAGCGTGGTGCGCATAACTCAGTTGGTAGAAATCCGTTTTGGTTGCGACAAATGACGGTGTCACGACGGCACGACCAGCGCCAACCCAGAACTGTTGCTCGTCATTGTATGCATACAATAAGCGTGCTTGTGGCTGGAATTCCACCGAATTATTGAGCGAGAAATACTCCATTTTAGCGCCGATAGTTGACGTCACTTTATCGCTCAGTTGCGATTCTAACTGGATATACCCGTTTACATTCACATCGGTACCGACAGGGTCATTGCTGTAGCGGCCCCATGCTTCCATTTTAGAATAGAAATTGTCCGGGTAAGGCTCTGTTCGGCGGTGGATCACTCGTAGGCCTGCACCTGTGGTGAGCTCATGTTTCTCATTTAATGGGTTACGCGCGAGTGCATCGACATCAAATGAATAAAATTCGCCTTGTGCAGAAGCTTCATCGGTAAAGTTATAGTCTGTCCATAGGTGTAGTTCGTAGTCGGTTTCATTAACCGTTTCAAACCAGTCTAGGCTGGCATAGAGACCACGAGAATACACGTCAACGATAGCGGCGTTGAACATGACTTTATCGCCAAAGTTGACGTTGTCAAAGCTACCGTAGAACCAGTCATGATCCGATTTTGTCTCGAATCCCCCGGCCTGTACCGTGATATTACGGGTGTTGTCATCGTAGTCGGCACGGATCCCCCCGCGCACATTACGCCAAATATCATCATTGATACTGTAATAGTCGCCAGTGATCCCTTTCACAAACGCCCGGGCAGTGAGTTTATCGCTGAATGTGGTGCCGTAACGGTAGTTCACCTCTTGATAGTTGCGTTCACCATTTGCCACTTCTACATAGTGGCCCTGAGTATCACGGCTATTTTTCGTGATGATATTTACCACGCCATTGGCCGCGTTGCCGCCCCACATGGTGCCAGCAGTACCGCGAAGAATTTCAATACGCTCAATGTCTTCAAAGACTGTATCAATGGTATGCCAGAAGGTTCCTGACATCAGCGGGCTATACACACTGCGCCCGTCAATCATAACGAGGAGCTGATTAAAGAGAATGGTATTTAAACCGCGCAGTGAAACCTGCCAGTTGTATTCTGAAAGACGCGTGACTTGCACACCAGGCGCGAGCCCCAGCGCTTCAGCCACAGAGCGCACGCCGCTACGGCGGATCATTTCGTTTGTTATCACATAAGCTGCGGCGGGAATGTCAGAAATGGCTTGTTCTTTTTTTGCCGCAGAGGTCATGCTGATGTCAACATTGCCAAGATCTTCTAGGCTCATCGACATTAATAGATCAAGCTGATCGATATCAGCAAACGGATCGGTATTCGCATGCGCGATGGAAATGGAACAAGTCAATGAGACGAAAAGGGCAATGGGCTTAGCGCGAAATAACGCCCCAGCAGGGTGACAAAAAAGCGATGACATACTTATAAATATTCAGATATGAAAGACCGGAATATTTTACCAAATAAAATCGGGTTTTCTTTCAGAGCGCAGGGGGCATTCGTTTCTCAATGACGGTTACAAATTGGCATTTTTTATGGCGTACTTGCATGATTGCCGTATTTATCACCGAAAATAGAGAGCATTGAAGACAATAAATTGACACGAATATGAAGTTTTCATTTAAGAAGTAAATGAATTGATGAAAATGTTGAATGATGTGATGAGGCAATCTCCTGTAGCGATAATCCGTACTACTGACAACGTCAAAAAAATGGAACCTCATAATTGTGAACATGCTCACATTAAGTGGTGTGTTTCCTCGGTGTTATTTTCTTGCGAGGAGTAAATTCTCGATATTTTGGGTCGCTTTTGTCAGGTTTTGTTGAGAGGAGTGAACGGAGCTTGGGGTGGCACAGAAGGGTTGTTTAAGCGGTTGCCCCAATACGACAAAGAGGCGGGCTGCGATTTTTCCTGTCCGGATTTCAATCGGGAGCGAGGAGGGGTGCAGTGTGGCCATCTGCTGAGATTGTATTTGGCTGCCGCTGACGTAACTGGTACCGGATTGTAGATAAATAAATCCGCTTTGCTGCTGGCTGTCAGGCATAAAATGCCAGCGGCTGTAGGGCGCGATCATGACATCAAGATAGGTGATTGGGATGCTATATTGCACGGGGCTGCTGGCATCTCGATAGTGCCCGATAATGACTTTGGTGATGGTGCACTTTTCCTCGACTAAAGGTAAGTGCTGTGCCTGCATATGGGTACTGGAAGCCGGTGCCATTTCGGACTCTCCCGCAGGCAGAGCAGTCCATAAACTAAACGCTTCAATTTGTCCGTTTTTAGGCGTCAGTGTGTCTTTATGAATAATACCATTACCACTGGTCATGATGTGCACATCACCACTGGCCAATGTGATGTGGCTGCCCGCAGAATCGCAGTGGTTAAGTTTGCCAATAACCGGATAACTGATGGCATCAATACCGGAGTGGCCATGATAGTCTAGCCCGGCAGAATGCATCACCGCTTTGGCGGAGAAATGATCCCAGAGAACAAAGGGGTCGAGTTGGTGATGATCCTCATTGTGAATATAAGCCGTCAGTGCGCCTGTTTTTTTACCAAACCGAATTGTGTGTACTTTGCGTGTTTCGCTCATGAACCGCCACCAAAATCATGATTATTCGACCTTTTCCCTCGGGTCTTATCGTTAATAAAAATATTGCTATTAATAACAATAATAATAGGTGAGAAATGACGTTGAAGATGAAAAAATGGCATGAATAGCAGAAGAGTTGTTGGAGGCAATATCAGGCAATGGATGATGGTGCTGCTGGCATGATGTTACGTTGAATGGCCGTTCATCGAGTTCAATGACGGATTGGCTGGGCAATCGATTGCTCCTGTCGGTAAAAAACAGTTATGATAGTCAATAAGTTAGCGATATTGCTAACCGCGCTTTTTCTCCATCATAGATGGTCTTTTACCCGGTTTGTAGAGTAGGTCATGGCAATGGAAGTCATTCGCTGGTGGTGTGTACTGTGTTTGTACCTGTTTAGTAGTTGGGTTTCAGCCAGTGAAACCGCCTCACCGCAGGTGCCTGATGATCTTGTCGGCGCAGTGTGTATTATTCGGCATGACAATAAAATTGTGATGCTCTCTGAAGTTATCACGAAAAAGTTGTCCTTGCCCGGCGGGTACATTGATCAGCCGGATACGCCGAAAGAAGCGGCGGCCAGAGAGGCATTGGAAGAATCGGGCATTCAAGTGCACGTGGGAGATTTACTCCAATACCGCGGTCGAGCGGCCATTTATGCCTGCCAAGCGACATCCCCCATTCTGGTCTCATCATTTCGTGATAAACGCGGTTTTCCGATCGTGGCATCGTGGTTTTCTAAACATTTCGCCTCTGAAGTCGAGCGTGTATATTTGATTGATCCCCAACAAGTGGCTATGTCGGATTATCGCTACGCGTCGGATGTCTCACTGCTGCCCGGTTGGATGGCTCGCACCCCCAATAGTGACGTGCTGGTGTATGATCGGCTTGATGACAAAGTCAATCTACTGCATCAATATGAAATTCGTCATATTCAGGCTTTCCAACAGGCCGTTGAACAATGGCCACCGTTGGCGCAAGCTGTGTTCGAGAGCCTCGCTTATGTGTTGAACCTACCCGGTGAAGTGTGGTTTATCATGCTGGTGGTCGTCTTAACTGCGGGCTGTTTGGGGACAAAGTCGCTGGTGGAATTACTGTTTCTTTTGTTGATTGGCTTGTTTACCACCTCATTACTGAAACACGGTATTGCGTCACCGCGTCCTTTTTTTGCCCTGCCAGAACTGCAACGTATTGATGCCAGCGGTTTCGGTTTCCCGAGCGGCCACACGTTGATGGCGACGTTGTTGTGGGGGAGTGTCTGGCATGTGACGACACGAAAGCGGCCATCATCACTGAAAGTCATCATGGGTGTGATAGCGGCATTGTTGATTATTGGGCAAGGGGTGGCACGCGTTTGGTTTGGGGTACAATTTATCAGTGATGTGGTGATCACCATGATGCTTGGCATCATGATTGTGTCGTCACTGCTTGTGTGGCGCACGCATGAGCCACCGTTACAGACGTACCTGTATAACCGTTGGTTTTGGCTGTTCTTAACCATGGCTGTCGGTATTATTGCCAGTTACACGCTGGTACCCGCGCAAGCCTATATTTTTGCGATGATGCTCGGTATCTTCTTATCAGTGGAATTTGCGTCTAAACAGAGGGCAGACTCGGCCAGATTATCGGTACCGAAAGCGTTACTGTCTTGTGTGGTGATTGGTGGCGTCACTGGCATTTTGTATGGCGCCTTACAGTATATTGCCGGTCAGAACACGGTTAGCTTGATTGTTCTCGGCATAAAAGCGAGCGGCTGCTTAGTGATTACATTGTGGTTAGTGGCGGGTACGGCGTGGCTCCACCGTCAATTACGTGCGTAGGCTAGCGAAAAGAAAAAGGTAACTGTGTGATGTGCGCGATATTTCCCTGTTTAACATCACACTTTTTTTCCCTCTATGGGTGAGGTAAAGTGAAGCACACATCCGATATAGAGAAGGCCAGTTGTCATAGGATATGACAGGAAACTGGACAAGGAGAGCAATGTTACCTGCACTAACTCATCAAGACAGTACCGATGATGCGGTTCTGTCATTTCTTCATGCGTTAGACAATGCCGGCTTTAAAGGCGACATTGAACAGACGTATGCCAGCCGTTTAGCGGTCGCGACAGACAACAGTGTCTATCAGCAAATCCCACAAGCTGTTGTGTTTCCTCGTGATTATCATGATCTGGTGACGCTGGGTCACACAGGCCAAGGCTGCGCACATTCTAGCATTACGTTTTCCGCACGTGGCGGCGGCACAGGCACCAACGGCCAGTCATTGACGCCAGGCATCGTGGTGGATCTTTCGCGCTATATGAATCAAGTGCTAGAGATCAACGCGGAAGAAGGTTGGGTACGGGTAGAAACTGGGGTTGTAAAAGATCAACTCAACGATGCGTTGCGCCCTCTTGGCTTCTTCTTTTCACCGGATTTATCGACCAGTAACCGTGCCACCATTGGTGGTATGATCAATACTGATGCCTCCGGCCAAGGGTCATTGAAATACGGTAAAACCTCCGACCATGTCCTGTCATTGAAAGCCGTGCTGGTGGACGGTTCCGTGCTGGATACGGAAGTGTTAAGTAACGACGCGATTCTTGCCCTACCGGATGCGTCAACGTTAGCCAGCCAAGCACTCAAAACCGCAGCGGTCGTTTGTCGTGATAAACGCCAGCAAATTGTCGATAAATTCCCCCCCTTAAACCGCTTTTTGACCGGTTATGATTTGAAAAATGGCTTTGATGATGCGCTTGAGCATTTCGATATCGCTCGCCTGTTGTGTGGTGCAGAAGGTTCGTTAGCCTTTATCGCCGAAGCCAAACTGAATATCACGCCAATTCCTAAAGCAAGGGCTTTAGTGAATATCAAATATGACAGCTTTGATTCCGCCCTGCGAAACGCGCCGATGATGGTGGAAGCACAAGCTTTGTCTGTCGAAACCATTGATTCTCGCGTGCTGAACCTCGCCAAACAAGATATCGTCTGGCACACCGTGAGTGATTTGCTGGAAGATGTACCGGGCAAAGACATGCAGGGGATCAATATGGTGGAGTACGCCAGTAATGATCCCGCTGAAAACGCAGAGCAAGTTACGGCATTGTGCTCCCGATTGGATGCCATGATTGCCGCGCAGCAGCACGGTATTATTGGCTATCAAGTGTGTAATGAATTGGCGGGCATCCAGAAAATTTACGGCATGCGGAAAAAGGCCGTTGGATTACTCGGCGCGGCAAAAGGCAGTAAAAAGCCAGTGGCCTTTGCCGAAGACACCTGTGTTCCACCTGAAAATCTCGCCGACTTTATTGCGGAGTTCCGTACCTTGCTCGACAGCTATCAGCTCAACTACGGGATGTTTGGTCACGTCGATGCTGGCGTGTTGCATGTGCGTCCGGCGCTGGATTTGTGCGATCCTGAGCAAGAATTACTGATGAAGACGGTGTCCGATCAAGTCGTGGCGTTGGTGGCTAAATACGGTGGCTTGATGTGGGGCGAACACGGTAAAGGTTACCGCTCTGAATACGGCCCCGCCTTTTTTGGTGAAGAGTTATTTACTGAATTAAGACGGATTAAAGCGGCGTTTGACCCAGATAACCGCATGAACCCCGGGAAGATTTGTACCCCGCTCGACAGCACGGCAGAACTGGTGCAAGTTGATGGGGTGAAACGGGGTTATTACGACCGTCAGATCCCCGTCGCAGTGCGTGACAGCTTCAAACAAGCGATGGAATGTAACGGTAATGGGTTGTGTTTTAACTATGACACCAGCTCACCGATGTGTCCGTCGATGAAGATCTCCGCCGACCGCCGTCATTCACCCAAAGGCCGTGCTGGCCTTGTACGTGAATGGTTACGTCAGCTTGCCGAACAGGGCATCGATCCCACAGTATTAGAAAAAGAGCTGATGGAGAAAGCGCCCACGGTGAAGCAGATCATTGATCGCTTTAGAAATAGCTTTGGGAAAAATCGTCATAGCTATGATTTTTCACATGAAGTGATGGATGCCATGAATGGTTGTTTGGCCTGTAAAGCCTGTGCCAGTCAGTGTCCCATCAAAGTGGATGTGCCGAGCTTCCGCTCGCGTTTCATGCAAATTTATTACAGCCGTTATCAGCGCCCAGTCAAAGACTATTTGGTTGCCTACGTAGAAAGCTATTTGCCATTAATGGCCAAAGCACCGGTGGCGTTTAATGCCGTGATGCGTCCGCGTTGGTCACAAGTGCTGACAGAAAAGACCATCGGCTATGTGGATATGCCGGCCTTGTCGGTACCGACATTGGCGAACACGCTGAAAGGGCATGATGCCACGCAGTTTGATTTGTCTGCACTGCAAGCGTTATCAGTACAAGCGAAAGATGGCTATGTGCTGATTGTGCAAGACCCGTTCACCAGTTACTACGATGCCGATGTGGTGTCAGACTTTGTGCAGTTAGCGGAAAAACTGGGTAAAAAGCCTGTACTCGTGCCGTTTAAACCGAACGGTAAAGCACAGCACATTAAAGGCTTCTTGCGTGAGTTTGCCAAAACCGCGACCAATACCGCTGCATTCTTAAATCAGTTGGCCGCACTTGGAATTCCGATGGTGGGGGTCGATCCGGCTTTGGTGTTGTGTTATCGCGATGAATATACCGAGATCTTAGGCGACAAGCGGGGTGACTTTCAGGTACTGACGGCGCATGAATGGCTGGGGGCATTATTACCGGCGCATCCTTCGGCGACCTCACTGGGGGCGACCGACTGGTATTTGTTTGCCCACTGTACCGAGAAAACCAAGATGCCTAACGCAGAGAAAGAGTGGTCGGCCATTTTCCATCACTTTGGCGCAAAATTGGTGCCGGTCGCGGTAGGTTGTTGTGGGATGGCGGGCACGTTTGGTCATGAGAAAGATAAGCTCGAGATGTCACGCGGTGTCTATGATTTAAGCTGGCAACCGAATATCGAACAGCTTGATCCAGCGCATTGCATGGCAACCGGTTATTCGTGCCGCAGCCAAGTGAAGCGTTTTGAGAAGATCAAAATGAAGCACCCGACACAAGTGCTGTTGCAGGTACTGAACGGACACCCATAACGGCAGCATTTGATGTTGTGTACCAGCAATAAAAATGCGGCTTATTGAAGCCGCATTTTTTATACCAGAAAGATCAATATTGATCTGCGGTGATCACTCTTCGTTAGGGCTGAGCCAGCGATACACCACACCGGCGATCACGGCACCAATCATCGGCGCTAACCAGAACAACCAGAGCTGTGCCATTGCCCAATCACCCACTAAAATTGCCGGGCCAGTACTCCGAGCGGGATTCACCGAAGTGTTTGTGACAGGAATACTGATCAAATGGATCAAGGTTAAACATAAGCCGATAGCGAGCCCCGCCATGGCGGGTGTGGCCAGTTTGTGGGTCGCACCGAGAATCACAATCAAGAACATGAACGTCATGACCACTTCGATAATAAAGCCGGACATGAGATCGTAACCACCGGGGGAATGATCACCGTAACCGTTAGAGGCGAGTCCGCCCGCGAGACTGAATCCCGGTTGGCCGCTGGCGATAATGTAGAGTACATACGCCCCGGCAATCCCTCCCAGTACTTGGACGATGATATAAGGGATCACTTCTGCGGTGGGGAAACGTCCCCCAGACCATAAACCTACCGTGACGGCGGGATTAAGGTGACAACCAGATATATGGCCAATCGCATAGGCCATGGTAACAACCGTCAAACCGAAGGCCAGCGCCACCCCTAATAAGCCGATACCGACATCAGGAAAAGCGGCGGCTAACACAGCGCTGCCACACCCCCCGAGTACCAACCAGAACGTACCAATGAACTCTGCCACTAACTTCTTGAGCATGATGATGATTCCTTTTTAAAGACCCGTGCAAAGTATAGAGGGCTTCATTGGGCTTCGTCGGCCGATGACTGTAAAAAGATCGGACACTAACAGGCTAAACGCTGGGCAAATATCATGTGCCAGTGCGTGTACGCACTGGATAAGGTGAAATAGGGGCGAAAATCAGTGGGATTCGTCGTCGAGGTAGGTTTGTAATTGATTTGCCAACCACTGCGTCAGTGTGCCTTGTGGGCGGTTCTTGTTGTGGATCACACCGTAAGGTTGCCATCTCATGGCTTGGTAGTGGTTCAGCACTTTTACGGTACCGTCACGCAAATAGGTATTAATCAGCACGGAAGGCACGTTAGACCAGCCAATACCATCAAGCACTGCGTTACGCAGGTGTTCATAAAAGGGCAGGGCAATGTAATTACTGGAGGCGGGAGATACCGCCTTTAGCCCTTCTTCATCAATGGCTGCTAAGGCAAACTCGGTATAACGGGCAAGATCGGCACTCACCACTTTGCTCAGTTGGCACAAGGGGTGCGAACTGTGCGCGACAGACATCATGCGAATTTGTCCCAACTTACCGTGGTAGTTATGCGGCAAACTGTCGCTGTTTGGCAGTAAGCAATAGGCCACATCCACCATGTCTAGTTCCACCATTTCATCCAATTCTGGCGGCGGGGCCATGTAGACCGACACGCTGGTATTGGGAAACTGTATGCGCATGTCATGCACTAATTGGCGCCAGAACGGTTCGGGTAGGGCATCATCCCGGGCAATACGCAATGCAGACTCGACCCCTTGATGATGCTGGTGGCATTTCGCATGAATATCCCCTGCAATCATCGCGATGCGTTCACAGTCGTTTTTAATGGATTCGCCAATTTCGGTCAGCAGTACCTGGTTGCCGGAACGTTCGAGTAACGCTACCCCCAATTCATCTTCCAATGCACTGAGAGAGGCACTCACGGTGGTGCGACTTTTGCCTAATTTACGGGCTGCTTCCGCAATAGAACCACACGAACTGGTTTCAATAAACATCTCTAGTTGGCTGATTTTCATGATTAGTCCACAAAACAAATACAAGACGATAGCGTACGGTGTGCTGGGGGTAAGAATGCACAGAGTATATTCAGCGACGAAAAACTTGTCGCTCAGTGATTATCCTAATGTAAACCTTGGCGGTAAACTAAGAATCAAGTTAAGAAATTCAAAAGTAACTGACGAAAAGCATGTCGGTTCGAGGTTTATATGCAGTGTAATGTATCTTTAGAACGAAAACTATTACAGCTATCAACAGTGTCAGCGTTGCTGTTTGCGTTGATGGGTATCGGCTTAGGCTTATGGATGGGATCACTCGTCATTGTGTTTGACGGTGCCTACTCCTTGGTAAGCTTGACACTGACTGTACTTTCGTTGGCGGCAGCCAGTTACATTCGCTCCCCAAGAGGTCGCCAACAGGCTAACGTGAAGATGATTGAGCCTGCAGTGATCGCCATTAAAGGCTTGGTCATTACCCTGATGTGCGGTATCTCATTGGCTTCCGCGGCTGAAGCCATCAGTACCGGTGGTCGAGAAGTGAACACCGGTTTAGCGTTGGCATTTGGTGTGGTGAACATTGCTGGTTGTTTGGCGACGTACTGGATCATTAAAACCCAAGGTGCGCGTACCGGTTCTGCATTAATTGCAGCAGAGTCGAAACAGTGGATGATGGATACCGTGATCAGTGCGGCAGTCATGATGGGTTTTGTGGTTGCGACCGTTTTGGCGTATATCGGCCTGGGTGAGTACGCGGTGTATGCCGACCCGGCTATGGTTATTATTGCTTCGTTGTACTTTGTAGTGGTTCCGATGAAAATGGTGGTGGGGGCAGTAAAGACCTTACGTGCACTTTCTCGTGAACAGGCAATAACATCATGTCATGCGAAAAGCAGCAAAATAGTAGGTGCAATGCCACATTGCTGAGCAGAACGGTCTGAGCAAAGCGATGCTGAATAGTCAGGATCAAAAAAGGCGGTCAGTTTTTACTTACCGCCTTTTTATGTGTGCGTACGACGCAGTCACGATTGTTTGGCGTTTGTTTAACCGCTATTTACGATTAAGGAGTAACGTCTCTTCAATTTCACGGAAGTGATTCGCGGTATTGATTAAAGAAGCGGCTGTTAGACCTGGAACACCGTAGATCTCGACATCGACTCCGTATTTGGACTGCACTTTCTCTACCAGCAGATCAAAGTCACCGTCACCGGATAGCAAGATCACACGATCCACAGACGGTGCTTGTTCAATCACATCCAAGGTGATCCCCACATCCCAGTCACCTTTGGCGGAGCCATCACTGCGCTGAATAAACGGCTTAAGTTTGACCTCAAACCCGATCCCGCGCAGGATATTTTGAAATTGCCCCTGTTTCTCATCGCCACGATGAATGGCGTAAGCAAAGGCTGCCACCACGTCCCGCCCTTGCGTAGCTTCAGCCCAAAAGGCGTTGTAATCGAAATTACAGCCATACGTATCTTTAACGGTGTAGTAGATGTTTTGAACATCAACAAAAATGGCAACTTTTTCCACAGTGACTCTTCTTAGATATGAGTAGAGCTGTAGAGTAACAGATCCTCACCATAGTCACAAAATATGGATAACGCCTTGTTTCGTTACAGAAGTGGGGCAAACATCATCACAGGGAGGCTGGTCAGAACGCTTGTCCCTGCACCGTAATCGTGTGAAAGTATATGCATGATGACTCGATACAAAAAGAAAACAGATTAATGATGAAAAAGTTAGGATTAGCCCTGTTGCTGTTGCCTGCATCGTTGAACGTGCAAGCGCAAAGTTGCCCAGTGAACGTGCCCAATGATATCCATGTCAACGATAAGCAGGTGGCGTTGTATCAGCAAGGTGCTGCAAAAATGGTGATTGATGAAAATAATCAATTATTCATTAATGGAAAGAAAATGGATTTGGATGCCGCGCAGCAAAAAGCAATCGCGGCATACCGTGAACATGTGCAGGCGTATTTGCCTAAAATGGCTGAACTGGCGGATGATGGTGTCGCCATCGCCAACGGGGTCGTGACGGAATTAGCGGCAAGCTTGGGCGGTGAAGAGGCCTTTGCGGGCACGCATGCCTTGATCGACCAATACAGCGAGAAAGCCAAAGCGAAATTTTATCCAGAGGGGCAATTTGTGCTGCCCGCTGATATTTTTTCTACCGTCGAAAGCGATTGGCGACAAGAGTTTGAGCAGGCGATGAAGCATGTGAGTGCCGAATCGATGGCGGCCATGTTTGCTGCATTATCAGCGGAGATGAAAGACGGCGAGTTGAACTTCACCGAGTTCCAGCAAAAGATGTTGGATTTGAAAACGCGCATGCAAACGAGCATAACAGAACGTTCAAAAGTCGTGGCGAAACAGGCTGATGAGGTCTGTGGTGACGTGAAGGCGTTGGCAGAAGAAGAGCAGCAGCTTCAAACGCTGATCCCTGAATTGAAAAACTACCCGATGTTTGAAATCTAAGCCAAGCGTGTAAGGCTTAACAACATAACGAATATAAAAGTAAGCATAAAGCGATGGTTACCCATCGCTTTTTTATTGGCCGAGATTGTTTATTTTGACGTAAAAAGCGAAATTGGTGTCATCGCGCAGACAGACTGAACCGTTTATTGATAGGGTGGGGGTATGAGTAAGTTGTCGGTAGGCTTGCGGTGAGTGAGCACTCAATCAAGGAGTCGAAGATGATTAAACTGGCGGTTATTTTTATATTGTTACTGGTCGGTGGGTTGGTGACGAAATATTTGGATGAGAGATCACAGAAGAAATTCGTGTTGGGATTGGGGCTGTTAGGCGCGCTGTATATCGTCGGCGTGATGGCTTACGAGTTGATGCGATAGCAATACCTTGGTAGCGATACCGCAATAGCGACAGTGATAGCACGATAAAAAACAGCCCGCAAGAGGCGGGCTGAAAAGTGTTATGTTTGGCTTAATGGCATTTTAAGTTACAACGCATAGGCGTGATTAACGCGCACGTGAATGGCTCGGTTTGCCACCTTTACCACCACTTTGAGCGCGACCTTGACCGCCGCCTTGGCGTTGGCCTGCGGGTTTCCCGTTACTGCGTTGCGGGCGATTGCCATTGTTGCTGCCGCCATTGCCACCACCATTACCTTGGCTGCGCACTTTGCCTTGACCGGATGGCTTGTTACCGTTACTTGCACCCGTACCTGCGCCTGCTCGTTGCCCCGGTTTGCCTTTGCCTGCACCTGCGGGCTTGTTCGCGCCGGTATGCTGATTACCCGTTTGATTACCGCCGTGGTTGCGGTTAGACGATTGACCGCCGCGTTTGCCATCTTTACGGATATCCGGCTGATTCGGGTGTTTCGTGGCGAAACGCTTCGCACCGTGACGGCCTGAACCACGACGCTCTGCTGGCGTCAATTCCGCATCACTGCCTTCTGCAGGAACCAAACAATTGGCGCGATCACCAATCAAGTGCTTCTTGCCCATATTGACCAGTGCTTCACGGATCAACGGCCAGTTCAGTGGGTCATGGTAACGTAACAAGGCTTTGTGCAAGCGACGTTGACGCTCCCCTTTGGCCACAAACAAATCTTCACGTTTTTTGTATTTCACGCGTTTCAATGGGTTTGTTTCCGAATGGTACATGGCGGTCGCGTTACACATCGGTGACGGGTAGAAGTTCTGTACCTGATCACACTGGTATTCGTTTTGCTTCAACCACAGCGCCAAATTTAGCATGTCATCATCGGTGGAACCTGGGTGCGCTGAAATGAAATACGGGATCAAGTATTGCTTTTTACCCGCTTCCGCACTGTATTTTTCAAACATGTTTTTGAAGCGGTCATAGGTGCCCATGCCCGGCTTCATCATCAGATCCAGCGTGCCTTTTTCTGTGTGCTCTGGGGCAATTTTTAAATAACCGCCCACGTGGTGTGTCACCAATTCACGCACATACTCTGGTGATTCAACCGCCAAGTCATAACGTACGCCAGAGGCGATCATGATTTTCTTAATGCCTTTCACGTTACGGGCATTACGATACAAATCAATCGTATGGCGGTGATCCGTATTTAGCTTTTCACAGATCTTCGGGAAAATGCACGAAGGACGGCGGCAGTTGGCTTCCGCTCTTTCGTCGGAACAGCCAAGGCGATACATGTTCGCTGTTGGGCCGCCTAAGTCAGAGATTGTGCCGGTAAAGCCCGGGACTTTATCGCGAATTTCTTCGAGTTCGTTCAAAATCGATGCTTGTGAACGGTTTTGAATAATACGCCCTTCGTGTTCGGTGATAGAACAGAATGAACAGCCACCAAAACAGCCACGCATGATGTTAACCGAGGTTTTGATCATGTCATAAGCGGGAATTTTTGCTTTGCCGTAGCTTGGGTGCGGTACACGTGCAAACGGCAAACCGAACACAAAGTCCATCTCTTCGGTGGTCAATGGAATGGGTGCACGGTTGATCCACAGTTCACGATCTGCGTGTTTCTGTACCAATGCACGGCCTGAATGCGGGTTGGTTTCCAAGTGCATCACACGGCTTGCGTGTGCATACAAAATACGGTCGTTCGCCAGTTTTTCATAAGAAGGCAGACGCACGACGGTGGTCGCAGCATCGTGGCGTGATGGGCGCACATGGACCACTTGTGGCTGCTCGCTTTTTTCTTCTTTATTGGTTGCGCAGGTTTCTTCGGTGGCATACGGGTTTTGCATCACCATTGGACGCCCCGGCTTTTCAATGCGAGATGAGTCGATTTCCTTATAATGTTCAGGGATCGCTTTCATCATGACCGCGGTGCCCGCGATGCCTGTTAGCGTTTTCACGTCTTCGCCATTAGACAGGCGATGTGCGACTTCCACTAACGCACGTTCTGCGTTACCAAACAGCAAAATATCGGCTTTCGCATCCATCAATACTGAGCGACGTACTTTGTCTGACCAGTAATCATAATGCGCGAGGCGACGTAGGCTCGCCTCAATACCACCCAGCACGACAGGCGCATCTTTGTAGGCTTCGCGACAGCGCTGTGAGTACACCAATACCGCGCGGTCAGGGCGCTTACCACCTTCATTGTTTGGCGTGTAGGCATCATCATGACGCAGTTTACGGTCAGCCGTGTAGCGGTTAATCATGGAATCCATGTTGCCCGCGGTAATACCGAAGAACAGGTTCGGCTTACCCAGTGCCATGAAGGCATCTTTGTTTTGCCATTCAGGCTGGGCAATGATGCCGACGCGGAAGCCTTGCGATTCGAGCAAGCGGCCAATGATCGCCATGCCGAAGCTTGGGTGGTCAACATACGCATCACCGGTAACGATAATAATGTCGCAGCTATCCCAGCCAAGGGCGTCCATTTCTGCGCGAGAGGTCGGCAGGAAAGGCGCCGTACCGTAGCATTCTGCCCAGTATTTAGGATAGCTGTTAATAGGAGTTACTTCAGTGTGCATATTTTGACCTCAATTTTTGAAGGCGGGAATTATAGCCCTTAGCAAAACAACTATCTAGCCCTTATCCCATCAGGGCTGGCGGCTTATTAACCCTGTTATAAATAGGGGTAAGGTGTGTTTTCACGGGATTTATCCAAGCCGTTGCGCGCAGAGGCGGTGATTTCTTGTGTCTTTGTCTGTGAATCAGAAGCATAGCTTATTGGGTGATGAATCAGTGTTGGAGGAATGTGGAATGAAAAAAAAGCCCCGCATTATCATGCAGGGCCTAAGTTGTTTTGAATAACTGTCTAGTGACGGATTAAGCGTGCATCGGTACCAGTATCATGGTGCCGATAATCACGGTCAACAGACCACAAAGTACAGGGACAGAGGTACGTTTTACTACCTCAAACGGACTGACGTTACCCATGCCCGATGTTGCCACGATAACACCCGATACTGGTGAAATAGTACGACCCAGGTTAGAGGCTTGCAGCATTGGGATGATCAAGAACGCTGGGCTCAAGCCCATCTTACCGGCCAGTGCAGGGGCCAATTCCACGAATGCGTAGAAAGGTGCGTTACCTGAACCGGTTGCAATAGCTGCCGCAACAGTCAGGCCTGTCAGCAATAGCATCAGCGCAAAACCACCGGCACCGGCTGATTCTGCTAAGCCAATCAGATTATCAATGGCACCGATAGACATCAGGCCTTGTGCAAACACGCCCGCAGCAACCAATAGCATCACCACGCCTTTAAACGCTTCAGCCATGCCTTGGTAACAAGATTCTAAATCTTCCAACGTTTGTTTACCGTTGAAACGTTTAGTGACGTAATCCACCAGTGCGCCAATCACGATAGACATCACCACAATGGTGTAAATATCCAGTGTCAGACCTGGAATCGTTTCGCCGTTGAACGCAAAAACACCAATGATTGGCAAGAATGGCAGAATAGAGTAGTAACCTGGCGCCTTCACTTCCATTTCAGAAATGTCGACTTTTTCCATCACGATATTTTCGCGCTTATCCAAGAATCGATTCCAGAAGAACGCGGCGGCGGCCATTACGATGATGGCACAGATTGAAACCGGCAATACTGTTTCAACGGCAAAGACATGCAGAGGCAGCCCTGATTTTTCTGCTGCAACAATCACATCCCCAGACGTCGGAGACAGAATGATTGCGGCCGGCGAGGCACACACGGCAACAGCGGCAGGGCGAGAGATCCCCATGGCTGTCATCATTGGGAACAAGGTCGCCATTAACAATACGCCAAGGCCCGTTGCAGAGCTGACGGCCAACGACATCAAACACGCCACGATGTAAGCCGCAACCAGCAGGGTGTAAGGCGACTTAATGATAGACAGAGGCTTTGAAAATTGTTTTACCACGACGTTGTTGGCACCAATGTGCGTCATGTAAGACGCAAAGCCACACAGCAACATGATTTGCATACCCAAACCGCCACCCCGGTTTTGCAGCATGAATTTGATGTATTCGAGCGAGTCAGTAACAAAGTTACCGGTGGATTTGATTTTGGCGGGCAGAACATCATGGCCCATTAAGCCAGTGATCAGAAGCAGTAGTAAACCGGCGGCGAGTAACACCCCTGCGGCTTTATATCCCTTGATAATGAAGTAGCCAACGGCAATTGTGACCGCAAGGCCAATAAATAGCTCCAACATGGTAAAACATCCTCTTTAACCATTAATGCTGATGGAATAAGTCAAAATATGTCAGTGTGACGTACTTGCTTACAAATAAACTACCGATAAATCTATCGAAAAAGATCATCTAACTCGACATAAATTCCGCTTCTTTATGATCTTAAGCCGTATTTTTAGCAGCCTGTTAGCCTTGTGCAACAGAAATGAAAATGAATTGATTTTTGTCTGTGTTGTAGCGGTTAAGTATTAATTTTCGGCTGTATTTTGCACAATTTCAATTCAAGTGCTTGTAAATAAAAGGTTGTGTTTGCGCCAGAGAAAGCGATGGAGAATTGGTTTGTAAGTGAGATGTTGCTGATTGGTTTTGTTGTTAACACCTTGTGCGGGATTGTAATGGAATGGATGACATCACAGATTGATATGTAACTATTTTCTCATCAATCAATAACGTTATAGCGTGTCGCATTTCTGATTACCCATTAAGGGCATTACGTCAAAATGGGGGTGCTGTACAAAAAATGAGCGATACAGCCGTTACACTGGCCCGTGCAATAATAACGATGAGAAGGAAAGCGTCATGAAAACGGCAGTATCACTGGCAGTCGCCTCATTGCTCATGGTGCCCACTGTAATGGCACAAACTGCGCCTTCGGCACAAGCCCCCGTTGTGGCGGGCTACTTTGCCGATTGGCAGTATGACAATGAACAAAACCCCTATACCGTGGATGATATCCCTGCTGACAAGCTCAGCCATATTATCTACGCCTTTTTGAGCATGTGTGGACCTCACGATGGCGCGAGTAAGAAAGTACAGCAGCAAGTGGCAGAAGCCTGCAAAGGTAAAAAGCCGTTCTCGGCGATTATTGTCGATCAAGAAGCGGCGCTGGAGCATGACTTTGGCCCCGTTAACGCCCGAGTTGATTACAAAGGACACTTTGCTCAGTTAAAAGACTTGAAAGCGGCGCACCCCACTGTGCGCATTTTACCGTCGTTTGGCGGTTGGACCATGTCTGAACCTTTCCATGCGATGGCAAAAGACAAGGCGGCGATTGAGCATTTCTCTCGCACGGCAGTGGCACTGATTGCGCAGTATGATTTCTTTGATGGCATTGATCTGGATTGGGAATACCCGGGTGGTGGCGGGTTAACAACCTCGCCATGGAACCCTGAAACCAAGCTGACCGATGCACAAAAAGCCCTCGAAAAAGACGCGTACACCCATTTAGTGAAATCGTTGCGTGCAGAGCTCGATACCTTGTCGGCGAAAACACAGCGTGAGTATGAGTTGTCAACTGCTGTCGGCGTCGGCGCCAAAGCGGAAGGGATTGATTGGGCGGCGGTCGCCCCATTGATGAACAACATGTTTGCCATGACCTATGACTACCTTGGTGGGTGGGGGCAGCAAACAGGCCACTTGACGAACTTGCATGCTACGCCGGATGGCTGGTGGGGCATGGGAACGGATGTGTTCATTGAAAAAATGGTCGCTTTGGGGATCCCGAAAGAAAAACTCGTTGTCGGTGCGGCATATTATGGCCGTGGCTGGGAAGGCACCAAAGGGTTTGATGGCCAGTCGTTAGCCTCTGATTTAGTGTCAGAAAAAGGTGCGACATTCGGTACTGATCCGAAAGAGCCGGGGTACTTCATGTACTGGGACTTAGTGCGTAACTACACTGTGAAGGACGGTTACCAGAACGGGTATGATGAAAAAGCCCATGCGCCGTTCTTGTGGCACCCGAAGAAAAAAGTCTTTATCACCTATGAAGATATGCGCTCGATAAAAGCCAAAGCCGATTGGGTGAAGAAAAACAAATATGCGGGGATGTTCGTGTGGGAGTTATCGGGCGATCCGGATAATGTATTAACCGAGACCATGGCGGATAATCTGAAACGTTAGCCGCAACGTTGAAGCGATATTGAAATGCTCCTGAAACGATAGAGAAGTAAGCCATTCGTCCGGCCTGAAAACCGATGACGAATGGCTTTGTTGGTTAGCGCGCGGTAACGCTCACTCTAGCGCGGATCAGGCCAGCGCCATTGCTAGCAAAGAAACCGGATGAATCGTGTCTAAATCCGTGTTCTCTTCAATTTGCCACTTACAGGTTTCGCAATCGGTAATCGCAAAGTCGGCTTTTGAACGTTTGATTTGCTTGAACAGATCGTTACCGATCGCCATGGAGGTTTCGTAGTTCTCGGTCTTAAAGCCATAGGTGCCTGCTAAGCCACAACATTGGCTGTCCAGCACGGTCACTTCCAAGCCTGGGATCATTTTCAGTAGTTCAATGGTATACAAGCTGCCGCCCGTACGCTCAAGGTGGCACGGTGTGTGATACACAATTTTTTTGTTGATTGGCTTCATCTTTGGCGCATTGCCGTTCATGAATTGCTTTAACAAAAAGCGTGTGACGTATTCAATGCGATCTGCGACGCCGCTGTTGTCGATCTTCAACACATTCGGGTATTCCTCTTTCAAGGTGAATGAACAGGTCGAAGAGGTTGAGACAATTTGGCTGTCGTATTTTTCAATCGCGGCAGAGAAATTTTTCACGTTCAAACGGGCATTTTTCTTCGCTTTATCAAAGAAGCCGTTAGCGATCAGCGGCACGCCACAGCATTTTTCTTTGTCCAGCAGTTGCACCCCAATGCTCATCGCATTCATCACTTTGACAAAATCTTTGCCCAGTTGCGGGTGGTTATAGTTCACGTAACAGCCGTGGAAATAGTGCACCTGTTTGGGGTACAACGCTTGGCTGGTGCAGTTTTGCTTGTACCAGCGACGGAACGTACCGTGTGAATATTTCGGTAGGCTCTTGTGATCATGCACCCCAATGGTTTTATGCATCAGGGTTTTGACCGGTTTGAGCCCGGTAATGGTATTGACGATAGGGGCAAACGGCGTAGCGACCGAGCCCATCATGTCGGTGTGGCTGAGCACAAAATCACGGATGGTTTTGATATTCATCGGCAGTTTGGCGTGCTCATCCCGGGCGACGGCGATCATGTCACCGATTTTTACGCCTGACGGACACGCGGTTTCACAACGCTTGCAGTTGGTGCACAGCTTGAGCGTTTCGTCATAAAAGTCTGGGCTTTTAATGCGCAGGCGTTCACCGTCTGGGCCGCATTGTTTCGGTCCTGGATAGTGCGGGTTGGCTTTGGCGACCGGACAGTAAACCGTACACACGGTGCATTTAATGCATTGATCGAAACTGGTGTCTTTTTTAATCAGGCTCATGCGTGTGTCCTTTCTTGTGTGTCGGTCTTACTGTTATGTGCGCGGATCATCTGTTGGGCGACATAGTGGCCGGTTGAAATGGCCACGCCGGAACCAGAACCTTCCTGTACCGGATCGTAATGGGCCAGAATTGCGCCCGCACAGTACAAGTTAGTGATGGCGTCACCGGCCATTGTTGGGTTCAGGTTGTCCGTACACGCGACACCCATCTTCATGAACGGGTGGCTGCTTGGGCTGAAAAATTGTGGCTGATACCAGTGATCGCGGTGCGGGGTATCGGTGATATCGAGACCAAAAATCGGCTCGGTCACACAGTGACGCTCGGCTTTTAGGCCTTTGCTGAAAAAGCTGCCGCTGGCGATCAGAAAGTGATCTGCTGCGAGCGCAATGTCTTCATGGTGACGGGTGTAAATACGCTTGAGCTGGCCGTTTTCAATGTCACCGCCTTGCACTTCATCACCCATGAGCAGCAAGCCACCGAGTTGTTTAAAGTGGGACTTCATGGTTTCTTCAAGGCGGATCCCCAGCAGTGAAGGGGGCATGGTCGGGATCTCACAAAGGGAGAAACCGGTCAGGCCTTCCAGCAGTTTGATCGTGGCCGCGCCATCACCGTTCCCGAAAATCGCAGGTAAGATCACCAAGTCGGCTTTGCCCACTTGTTGGATCAAGGATTTCGCAAAGGCGTGTAATTTGGCTTCGTCTTTCAACACGCGAGAGATATCGATAGAGCGGAACTCGCACGGGTTACGCTGCATGGTTTCAAAGTCAGGCAGTTCGACTGTGGCCGTCTTGATTTTCACATCACGGAAAGCGTCAAGGGCGGCCAAGTTGCTGGCGGCTAGTTGCGGTTGAAAATCACGGAATCCGTCAACCGTCACCAAGGCGAGCGTGTTGATGCCTTCGGCCAGTTTATGCATCGGGAATTGATGCACCGTTTGCTGCGATAGCCAGGTTGAGCGGAAGGTGCCCATGGGCGTCACGCGGTAATGGTTGCTGCCATCGTCCTGCGCCGTTAAGTACACACCAGACTGCTCCATCATGGCCTGATACCAGTTAATGGCCTCGCGGCATGCGTCTACGCCAATTTTGCTGTAAGGGTGATCCGGGCACTGCTCTGCAAGTGCTGGAAATGCCGCAAACGGGGCGCTGACGGCATCGCCATTGGGTAAATGGCTCAGTACATCAATGGAACCTGAGGAGAAGTGCATGGCACTTTGTCCTGCGGTAATCACGGCGGTTTTCATGCCACTTTCTACGCAACGGATGGCACAACTCAGGCCGGCGACACCGCCACCGATGATGATGCTATCAAATTTCATGCTGTTTCCTCGTCCGTTGCAGATGTCGCTGTTTGGGTAGATGGGTGAACATTTTGGCTTTGTTGCTCAGAGCTGTGGTTTTGTTGTTCCGGTAAATCACTGACCCCAAACAGGCCTTCATAAATCCAGTAGGTGAATTCGCCTTCGCGCAGGGCATCGCCCCAGAACACAGGCTTAATGCCTTTCCAGCGTTCTTCTAAAAATTCTTCTAACAGGTGACTGGCTTGGTTGCCGGTTTTCTTGCCAAATTCCGAAAACAGGCCTGCCGCACGGTAAGAACATAATTCGCCTTGGCATGGCCCCATACCGATACGGGTACGGCGGCGTAAATCAACCAAGTTATGCACATCAAGATCTTTGATGGCGTATTCTACTTCGCCACAGGTCACCATTTCACATTCACAGATCACCGCTTGGCTTTTCTTGTCGTTACTCAAGAATTTTTCAGCGCGTTCGCCGTGACGATACAGGGCGGATTGGTAAACGGGTTTCGCTAAGCTGGCAGTCGGGGCTTTTTTCGGTTTCGCTTGTTCAGAGCCGGGCAGCGGTTTTTCATGGGTGATACACGGTTGGGTATTGCCAAGCTTTTTCGCCACTAAATCGGTTGTCCATTCCGCCATCATGCGGTAGGTCATCAGCTTACCGCCGGTAATGGTGATGAAGCCGTCAAGGCCATCACGTTCGGCGTGGTCAAGCAGTACAATGCCACGGCTTATATTACGGCCACTGGTATCACCATCGACCGCCACTAACGGACGCACGCCGGCATACGCACGCAATACACGGGTATTGGCCATGATAGGCGCTAATTTGGTGCCTTCTGCCAACAGAATATCGATCTCTTTACTGGTGACATGGAGGTTATCGATCTTGTCGTAGTCGATACGCTCAGAGGTGGTGCCGATTAACGAGATAGTGTCACCCGGCACCAGAATGTCAGCGTCAGACGGCTTGCGGCAGCGGTTGATCACTAAATTGTTGATGCGGTAATCCAAGATCAATAACGATCCTTTTGCGGGGAACATTTTGATCGACAGATCGCCGTATTCACAGATTTGCTGTCCCCAGATCCCCGCCGCGTTAACCACTTGCTTGGCGCGGATCTCAATGCGTTGGCCAGTTTTTGAATCCAAACAATGCACACCAACGACTTTTGCGCCTTCACGGATCAAGCCGGTGACATGGGTGTGGTTAAATAACTTTGCGCCGTGCTCGACCGCATCAATCACATTCGATGCCGATAAGCGGAACGGATCTAACGTGCCATCGGGTACTTTGACCGCGCCAATCATGGCGGGGTTACAGTTTGGCTCAAGGCGCAGGGCGTCTTGTGGGCTGAGTTGTTCAACGTTGATATCCGCTTGCTGGCAGGCGGACATAAAGGTTTTCTGGAAATCCAGATCGTCGTCTGGCAGTGAAATGAACAAGCCTTGGGTGTCTTCAACACAATGGCGAGCAATCTTTTTCAGAATACGGTTTTCTTGAATGCATTCTTTGGCCGATTCCTGATCGGTGACAGCATAACGGGCGCCAGAGTGGAGTAGGCCGTGGTTACGCCCGGTGGTACCGGACGCGAGATCGTCTTTTTCGACTAAGATACAGCGGATCCCTCGCAGTGCACAGTCACGCATGATGCCTGTTCCCGTCGCGCCGCCGCCGATAATCACAACATCTGTTTCAAACCAACTAGTCATGTTCGTTTTCGCTTATTGTTTGGTTCGTGGTTCAGGAAAGGGTGTCTTCCTTTTCAATATGGTCAGCAATATGCCATTTAAGAACCTGATATTTGGTGATCAAAAGCGCAATTATGAGCGTTCGAGCATTTTGATTTTCATTTCTGTGCGTTTGGCACGAATATGCGCGAATGGTGAGCAATGTATTAGATGAGCAATGAGTTAGATGAGTAATGTGTCAGGCGGGCTTGCCAATGACCTATCTCTCGAAAATACCGGTGCTATTTGGTATCAGGGAAGGGAGTTGGTATTATCGCCGCTCTTTTTTTCGCATTTTAAGATCGCAACCCATGAACGTAGGCTTACCCTTTTTGATCCCCGCGCTGCTCGGCGCCCAACTTGTTTTGACCATGGTACTCACGAAAGGGGAGATCTGCCCCGGCCAGCGTGGCCGTGTCCATAAAACCTTGCCGGTCTTGCTGGTGGGATGGTTGATCGCGACCGTCTTCCAGCCGTTGGCGGTATTGCCGTTGCTGGCATTGGCGTATTTCACCATGAAGGTGAAAACGGGTAAAACCCGTGATGCGGGGCCGCTTAACGTGTTTTATGCCGCAGACGGTCTGGCGGCGGCGGTGTGGTTAATGACTGCGGTAAGCCTGTCGCTGCCTGTGGTGGTACTGAGTCTGATGGCTATTCCATTGTTTGGGGCATTGTTGGCGCACCTGTTATTGACGCAAGCGCGTACCCGTTTACAAGCGTTCCACCGTTTATTGCCGTTTGCGGGCGTAGCGAGTGCAATCCTCAGCGTGTTGTGCCTGTTATGGGTGGCGATGCAATTGGGTGACGCACAGGCGCAGGCAATGGTGAGTACCATGATTGCAGCGTTGGTATGTTTAGTGGCGGCATTACTGGTATGGGCAATGCATTTATTGAGCGCCAAAACCGTCAACCGTTGGCAATTGCTGACCGCGGCGGCGCTGCTGGTAGGATCGGCCTATTTTGAGTCTGTGCTGATCATGGCTGTCTAAGCGAGCTTGTATATAAACTGTGATGGGTGGCTTTTTCTTTCCTAATGATCCTGTCTATGCTTACTGAGTAACGTCACGTTAGCAAGGAGGTAGGCATGGAGATCACCAATTTATTGGGCATGGATGGCAACATTGTTCTGGGGATCGTGAATGAACGACTTCGCCTGGAATGCTCCACCGTTGAAGAGCTTGTCAGCCGTTATGAACTCGATTTTGATGAGCTTAGCGAAAAAATGGAAGCCATGGGCTACCATTACGATCCCATCAACAATCAATTTAAATAATCGATTAATGTAAAGATAAGCGGGGCGAATAGCGGTTATGTGATCGCCATTGCCCCGGCTATCTGTTGTGATCATTAAGGCGGTATGACCAAACGTATTACGTATTGGTTATGCCGCCTTAATGCCTTCTAAATGGGTTTGGCACTGCTGTTTGGCCGTTGCAAAGAAGGCCGACAAGTAATGTCGCTCACGTTCTGATGCGCGAATCGCGGCAAACAGTCGACGCCATAATCCTTCCCCGAGTGGTTTACTCACAATCAAGCCTTGGCGGGCAAAATCATACACGGCCCAATTCGGCAGCGCTGCCACTCCTAATCCTGCTGACACCATCTGGATCAGCATCAAGGTGTTATCTGCTTGTTTCCAATTTGCAGGTTCTACGCCTGCAGGCTGCAAAAAGTGCTTCACCACATCGAGGCGATTTTTCTGTACTGGATAGGTCATCATGGTTTGATCAAGCAGATCTTCCGGCGTAATGATGGCTTTGCTCGCCAGTGGGGATTGTGGTGACACAATCAAGCGCATTTCAAAATCAAACAGGGGTTCAAAATGGACTTCATTGCGCGGTTGAATGTCAGAGGTGATCACCAAATCTAATTCGCCAGCACTGAGGGCAGGTAAGGGCTCAAAGCCAAAACCGGAGGAGAAATCCAACGTAACGTTTGGCCAGTGAATTTGGTATTCCTTCAAGGCTGGCATTAACCATTGGAAGCACGAATGGCATTCAATGGCCATGTGCAAGCGGCCATTGGTGTCTTCTTTTAAACTGGCCAACTCGTGTTCCGCTCGGGCGAGACGCGGGATCACATCATCGGCTAAACGCAATAGCACTTCCCCTTCCGCGGTAAATTTAACCGGACGGGTTTTGCGTAAAAACAGTTGGCTACCTAAGCGCAGTTCGAGATCTTTTAACTGGTGTGAGAGGGCTGATTGGGTCAGGCAAAGCGTGTTGGCCGTGGCTGTCAGTGAGCCGGTTTCTCGCAATACCGTCAGTGTTTTTAGGTGCTTAATTTCAATCAAAATGCGTTCTCTCTGTCCCTGTGAATCACACGTTTGGCATCCTGCCGTGTGTTAATACCTCAACTGTACGGGTAAACGTGCACGCTGTAAATACGGATGTGTAAACATCTGGACGGCTAAGTGATTATGACGAGGCTTAACACGCTAATCGTGGCGAGAGACAAGGGTGTTGATGATGTGTGTATGAAAAATGCTCATGTTTAACATTAATCATTAGAAATTGCTCATCATAATGCCTTGCTTCATTGTACCTCTCATCAACGCCGTATCTGAATGAAGCATACGTCGTGACAATTTGAATCAACGCATTTGAAAGGCAGGGATGAAAGATGACAACAACAGCAACCAAAACACATATTTTGGGTTACCCACGTGTCGGTAGCCAACGCGAACTGAAATTTGCCCAAGAAAAGTATTGGCGCGGCGAGATCAGTCAGGATGCATTGAAAGCTGTGGGTAGCGAACTACGTCAGCGCCATTGGGCTGACCAAGCTGAAGCGGGGCTGGATTTTGTCTCTGCCGGTGATTTCGCGTGGTACGACCATGTATTAGGCACCAGTATGCTGCTGGGCCATTTGCCAAAACGCCACCGTAACGGTTTTCCTGATCTCGATACCTTGTTCCGTGTGGCACGTGGTAAAGCGCCAACCGGGTGTGCGTGTGCCGCTTCTGACATGACCAAGTGGTTTAACACCAACTACCACTACATTGTGCCAGAGTTCAGTGCTGACGATGAGTTCACCGTGAGCTGGCAGCAATTGTTTGAAGAAGTGGCGGAAGCGAAGGCTAGCGGTAAAGACGTTAAACCTGTGCTATTGGGGCCTGTGTCATACCTGTGGCTTGGGAAAGAAAAAGACGGTGTGGGGGAAGAAAACAGCTTTGACCGTTTATCACTGCTTCCTCGTTTGCTGGTGGCATACCAACAGATTCTGACCAAATTGCAGAAACTGGGTGTGGAGTGGGTGCAAATTGATGAGCCTGTTTTTGCTCTCGAATTGCCAGATGCTTGGCGCGATGCATTTAAGATTGCGTATCAAGTGATCCAAGGTGGACCGAAACTGTTGTTGACGACCTACTTTGACCACATCACGCACCACCTCGATAAAATTGTTGAACTAAAGGTCGACGGTTTGCACGTCGATCTTGCTACCGCGCCGCAGCAGCTAGATGCCGTTGTTGCTGCCTTGCCAAATGATTGGGTGTTATCAGCCGGTGTGATTAATGGGCGCAACGTGTGGCGTGCGGATTTGAGCGAGCAGCTTGAACGCCTACAACCTGTGAAAGACGCACTGGGCGATCGTTTGTGGGTGGGCACGTCATGTTCATTGCTGCATACGCCCATCGATCTTGAATTAGAAACCGATTTAGACCCAACGGTGCGTGAATGGTTGGCGTTTGCTAAGCAGAAGTGTCACGAGGTAACGTTACTGGCAAGTGCCTTGGACGGTGACAGCGAAGCTATCGCAAGGTGTGTCCATTACAGCGCACCGATTAAAGCCCGTGCAACCAGTGCCTTGGTAAATAATCCAGATGTCCGTCAGCGTTCTGCTGCCATTACCGATGCGTTGGCGGAGCGTAAACTGCCTTATGCAGAACGTGCCCGTGTGCAGCGTCAGTCGCTTGGTTTACCTTTGCTGCCAACCACGACCATTGGTTCTTTCCCACAAACCAGCGAGATACGCACACAGCGCAGTGATTTCAAAGCCGGCCGCTTGTCAGAGCAAGACTATAACACGGCCATGAAAGGGCACATTGCCGATGCCATTGAGCGTCAGCAGCGTTTGGATTTGGATGTATTGGTACACGGTGAACCTGAGCGCAACGACATGGTGGAATATTTCGCCGAGTTGCTTGAAGGTTTTGCTGTCACGCGTTTTGGTTGGGTGCAAAGTTATGGTTCCCGCTGTGTGAAGCCAGCGGTGATTGTGTCAGATATCTATCGTTCCGCACCGATGACCGTTGAATGGACGCGTTATGCGCAGTCGTTGACGGAGAAAACGGTCAAAGGCATGTTGACGGGCCCCGTCACTATTTTGGGTTGGACGTTCCCGCGTGAAGATCTGACCCGTGAAGCCATTGCCAACCAAATTGCGTTAGCACTGCGTGATGAAGTGGCGGATTTGCAAGAGAAAGGCATTAAGGTGATTCAAATTGATGAGCCTGCTATTCGTGAAGGGTTGCCGCTAAAAGCGAGTGAATGGCAAACGTACCTCGATTGGGCCGTGAAAGCCTTCAAGATTTCGGCCGCCAGCGCGGAGCCGGGCACGCAAATTCACACTCACATGTGTTACAGCGAATTCAATGACATTATTCAGTCTGTCGCGGCATTGGATGCGGATGTGATCACCATTGAAACCTCGCGTTCAGACATGGAATTGCTTAAAGCGTTTGAAGCGTTTTCCTATCCGAATGAAATTGGTCCGGGCGTGTACGATATTCATTCACCGAATATTCCGACTGTCGAGCAAGTCGTGGATTTGGTGGAAAAAGCGGAAAGTTTGGTACCGGCTGAGCGTTTGTGGATCAACCCAGACTGTGGTCTGAAAACCCGTAACTGGGAAGAGACTGAAGCGGCACTGACCAATATGGTCGAAGCGGCAAAACAGTTGCGTAAGCAGTGGCAAGCGAAGGCGGTGTAAGCGGTGTTCTGCCGGTGAGGTGAATCTTTATCAGGCAGGTAAAACGTTTAACGATGAACGGTAAAAAGGGCGCAGTGGCGCTCTTTTTTTATGTGTAAACCAGCGTGTTGTGGCGGTTTCTTTATGAATACCTCAAAAGCATGACAGTGTGATGAAGAAAGAGTCATTGCTCGGCAATTATCATCATGACGCATGGGTTCTGTGAAATGCCCCTATTTTCGCAGGGAAAAATAAGCAACAAGTTGAATTTTAAACAGAGTTGTCTTTACTTAAGGCATCGTCATTCAAGCATAGGGTTCACATGATACGCCGACTGTATTCCATCACGGTGTGCGCTGTTGTCATTGGGATAATACTGGCCTGCGTATTGTTTCGGATTGTCTACCAATTAGAAACGACCCATATTCAGCGCGACTTTGAACGAGAGGTCGACAAAAAAGCGGATTCCTTGTCACAATCGATAGATTCGCATATTCGTGCATTACACAGCCTGAAATTCGCCTACGAATATCAGGGCGTATTGGCGCGAGACAACTTCGCTGCGTTGGCTGAACAGGTGATGGCGCAACATTCCCCTCTGCAAGCGTTAGCGTGGGTACCCTGGGTACCGGCGGCACAACGAACGGCGCATGAAGATTCCGCGGCGAAAGTGCTCTCTGATTACCATTTTACAGAACGTGTGGCGTCGGGTGACATGGTGACGGCGACAGAACGTGCGGATTACTATCCGTTACACAGTGTCGCCCCGCTGGCGGGTAATGAAGCGGTGTTAGGGTACGATTTAGGTTCTAATGCACTGCAACGCACCTTATTAAATCAGGCTCGTGACAGCGGCACGTTGCAGCTTTCTGAACGTGTCGAGCGGGGAATGCTGCCACAAACAAATGGCAGTGTGCAGTTGGTGTTACCGGTCTATCGTCAGGTTGAACCATTGACGCGCACAATGCGTCGACAAATGCTGGAAGGTTTTATTCTCGGTTATATCCGCTTATCTGACATTATGCAGGCCCTTTTCCCTGTCGCTGAATCTTCCCTGATGCATTATCGCGTGATGGATCTTCAAGCCTCCCCTGATCATGCCCTACTATACAATGTTACGCCTGCCTCCCCGTCTGTCACAGCCACATCGCCCGTCGCAGTCACATCAAAGGTTGGATTTTGGCTGGATACAGAGAAAGTGACACGCACCGTGCTTGCCAAAGGCGGGCGAGAGTGGGTGATAGAGGCGGTTCCCATGCAAGCGTATTTTGATCAGCGGCGCACAGCACTTCCATTGTATGTTTTTGCGGGTGTGTTATTGCTATTTAGTGTGTTGGCGTATTACGGGCGGGTGTTAATGCGTCGTCATCAGGTATTGCTCGAGAATTTGGATGCGCATAATCAACAGTTAAGTGCCAGTAACAAAAAGCTCGAACGGCTCACCCGGATGGATGCATTGGTCGGGGTGGCAAATCGCCGCTTTTTTGATGAAACCTTGGTGAAAGAATTCAGCCGAGCGAGCCGAGAAGGTAAGCCACTGGCGTTATTGTTGATCGATATTGATCACTTTAAAGCGTTTAATGATACCTATGGCCATCAAGCGGGTGATCGCTGCTTAAAACTCGTGGCGAGTGAATTAGAGCGGGTATTGCGGCGTCCTGCGGATATGTTAGCGCGAGTCGGTGGGGAAGAGTTTGGTGTTATTTTGCCTAATACCAACAATGGTGAAGTGGTGGCAAGGCAGTGCCGTATGGCGATAGAACGGTTGGGGATCGCGCATGGGGGATCAAGCACGTCGGATTTGGTCACGATCTCTATTGGGGTGGTGTCATTAGATACTGTAGCGCATCATACCACAGAAACCATTTATGAATTGGCCGATAATGCTTTGTATGAAGCCAAAAGCAGTGGGCGAAATATGATTCGGGCGACAAAGATCAAAGCCCAGTCCCAGCCAACCGCGGTACTGAGCCACATTCGTTAATGGTTTAACCTATGTTCACCCATGCTCATCCATGTTCTCTTATCTACTTCCTGCGTTTTTCAGCCGTAGAAACAAAAAACGCCTGCAGAGGCAGGCGTTTCAGGTATTCATCGGCAGAAGCGATTATTCAGCGTCAGCACGAGAGAATGTTAGGCTGTGTGATGCATTTTTCAACGTTAGCTCGTCACCAGCAACTGTCGCCGTGCTCCAGTCCATCAGCATTTTGCTCATCACTTGTTCCATGTCTTGGCCAGGGCCCTGACATGCCATCATGGTTAGACCCATTTTTTCAATGCGCAGTTTACCGTCTTGCAGCTCTGCTTGGCCAAAGAAGCGGTTACAGCCCGCGTTGCCGTTTGCATTTAGGTCAGACGCTAGCTGAAGGTTTGGCGCCTGAGTTTCTGTCGAAATCACTTGGTTGTCGATTTTAGTCAATACCCAGTTCTGTGCAGCGATATCAGTTTGATTTGTCATCGTCTGTACCTGTTCGTTGTTGCTGTCGTTAGAGGCGCAAGCCGCTAGCATCATAGGTAGTACTAGCGCGGCAAGAAAACGTTTCTTCATTTTGTTTGTCCCAAAAAAGTGGCTTCGGTGTGTGGTTTCTGCATCGGGGCAGAAATCCAGTGCCCTTGTACTACGTATTGGCGAATCGCTGAACGAAGCACAATTGCACGTTGTTTTTTATTGCTTACAAGCAAATATATCTCAGGATAGCAAAAGAAGAAATAGAAATGTGGGTTCGTTATGTCATGCCTGTGTGAATAACAATGAAAACTGGGAGCAGGGGCTATCTCACTATGCATCTTTCATGAAATCTAGCCATGAGACAAAGTAACAGGGCAGATTAAGCTGCCCTGTGTTGATGGTACCGGATCACACGGTTTGGCGCGCGATTCAGGCTTTCTTTTCTGGCGTGGTGATAATGTGCACATCTTGTTGTGGGAACGGAATCGAAATCCCTTCACGGTCAAAGCGCATTTTCACTTCACGGGTAATGTCCCAGTACACATCCCAATAGTCCTCGGTTTTTACCCATGGACGCACAATGAAATCCACCGAGGAGGTATTGAGCAAGTGTAACTTGATCATGGCTTCCGGTGCGCGCAGTACCATTGGGTGTTCAGTCACAATGTCATGCAGTACACGTTCGGCGAGTTCAACGTCATCACTGTAACCAATACCAAACACCATATCGACGCGACGTACGCGCTCATGGGTGATGTTCTTGATGGTATCGCCCCAAATTTTACTGTTGGGGACGATCAATATTTGGTTATCAAAGGTTTTAATCGTGGTACTGACGAGACTCATGTGGCTCACCTTGCCAGATGTTCCGCCGGCTTCGACAAAGTCGTCCACATCGAACGGACGGTATATTAGCAGCATCATGCCTGAGGCGAAGTTGGAGAGGGTATCTTGCAACGCGAAACCGATGATCACACCGGCCACACCGAAACCGGTCAGGATAGGGGTGAGATCTAACCCGACTTGTGCCAAGGCAAACAATAGCCCGATACACAACACCACGTTACCCGTGATGGAAATAAAGAAATCTTTCATTAATTGCGACATACGCAGGGTCGGGGATGACACTGCACGGGTCACAATCTGGCGGGTGATGTTTTTCAGAATTTTAAACACAAATACGATCAGCAAGAAGATGAACAACTTGAACAGCATTTGCGGGGTGTTCTCAAGTAACCAAGATTTGATGTTATCGAACCAACCGGACAGGATCGAAATGATCACTTTTACGTTAAGTAGTTCGTTGGTCAGGTTACCGGTGGTTTCAAACAGCTGTTTGGTGTAGTCGGTGGTTTCCAGTCCCATCTCTTTACCGAGATCCGCCAGATACTGCACAGCATTGATGTCACCTTCGACTTTACGCTGGGCTAAAATTTGTTGCAGTTGCAGTGTGGCTTTTTCTCCTTCCGCCGCGGCCTTCAACTGATTGTTCAGCGTTTCTTCTTGTTGGCTGTCAAAGCTGAGCATGGCCGACATGAAATCTAATCGTTGACGCACGGTTTCTACCAGTGCCGCCGCTTCTTTGGGTTTGGGTACACCAAGGCGATCTAACCAACGGAAATTGATCCATTGCTCTTTGAGCATTTGATGATAAAGGCCGGTGGTTTCCTGTAAGGATTTTTGCATCAACAGTTTTTGTTCAGGATCGGCTTTATCGATTTCATTTTGTTGATCGGTGAGCTGTTTATATAAAAAGTCGATAGCTGACTTTAAATAGGCCACTTGCTCGTTAACTAGCTTGATGACTAACGGTTTTTCATCGTCATTATGCTGATTGAGCAGAGATTGCACTTCGGTACGGATCTCTTCATTTTTCTTTAGCATCTGCATGTCGATGACATTTTTGGCTGTGCCGGTTTTGCCCGACGCTTGTTTGGCTAAGACTTTGAGATCGTCATCAAGCGTATCAATTTTTTCGAGAATTTTTTCTGACGGGGAGAGTGTGACGCGAGCTTCAGCTACTTCTGCGCTATCTGCGGTTGTGGGTGACTCGGCAGGCGCCGATTCAGCAAAAAGATGGAAACTGAAGAAAAGAAGAAAAAGTAACGACCAGCGCATTGTGATACCTCTATGTCTGACACTGACGGAATAATTACTAATTGTAGTGAATTCTCTTTTTGTCAGAGAGACTTATTTGGTGACAAGGCAAGCAAAACGAGAAAGAAATAACCGTAACGTTAGTGTGTAATGTGGTATGTATATATGTTGCTGTGGAGAAAATAAGCGGGGGATCAGCAGGCAAAAAAGGCCCCCAACGAGTGGGGGCAAGTTTTACCATCGCTGTTATTATTCGATTCACGCGATATAAGACATTGAGGAAGTCTTATTGTGTGGAATAGCGTTTGTGAGTAGGGATTAGCCAAAGTCACCGTTTACGTAACCACGGGTGCGATCATCACGTGGGTTCGTGAACAATGCGTGGGTGTCATCGTGTTCAACCAGTTCACCCATCAGGAAGAAGGCGGTGCGGTCGGAAATACGGCGTGCCTGCTGCATGGAGTGGGTAACGATAACAATGGTGAAGTCTTTTTTCAGTGACTCCATCAAATCTTCAATCTTTTTGGTCGCAATCGGATCAAGCGCTGAGGTCGGCTCATCCATCAGGATTACTTCGGGCTGCATCGCAATCGTACGGGCAATACACAGACGCTGCTGCTGGCCACCGGATAAACCGAAGGCGTGTGATTTCAAACGATCTTTCACTTCATCCCACAGTGCGGCACCACGCAGTGATTGCTCTACCACGTCATCAAGCTGTTTCTTGTCCGTCACCCCTTGTGCACGCAGACCGTAAGCCACGTTTTCATAAATGCTCATTGGGAACGGGTTCGGCTTCTGGAACACCATGCCGACTTTAATGCGTAGCTGCGCGACATCAATGTTGCCGTACACATCTTGGTCGTCCATAGTCAGGCGACCATTGATTTTCACCCCTTCAATCAGGTCGTTCATACGGTTCAGACAGCGCAACAGCGTTGACTTACCACAACCTGACGGACCAATCAGTGCCGTTACTTGGCGGTTCGGAATAGGCAAGCAAATTTCTTTCAGTGCTTGGTTGCTGCCGTAAAAAAGGTTCAGGTTTTCAATATTAAATTTGTTCATAATTTCTCTTCCTCAAAAATCAGTAAGTCGCAGTGTTGAAACGGCTAGCAATCAGTTTGGTCATTAAGTTAATCAGCAGAACAATCACAATCAGAATGGTGGCAGTTGCATATGCCTGGTTCCATTCGTGAATGGTGTAAAGCTCTTGCGTTAACTTATACAAGTGCACAGTCAAGGTACGGCCAGAGTCAAAAACACTCTCTGGGATACGTGCAACCATGCCTGCTGTCATGAACACCGGTGCAGATTCACCGATAACACGACCTACGCTGAGGATAATAGAGGTCACAATACCCGGCATTGCGCTTGGTAGAATGAGTCTCCAGATGGTGTAAATCTTAGATGCCCCCAAACCGTATGACCCTTCACGGTAGGTTTGTGGTACAGCCATTAATGCTTCTTCAGTTGTACGGATAATGACCGGCAGGATCAGGATGCTCAACGTCAGGGCGCCTGACAGAATCGAGTAACCAAAGCCCATGACGACCACGAAGAACGTCATACCGAACAAGCCGTAAATAATGGACGGAATACCCGCCAGTGATTCCGTACAAAAGCGGATCACTTTCACCAAACGGCTGCCGACTTTGGCGTATTCCGTTAGGTAAATTGCAGTCATGATCCCCAACGGTGCAGCAACACCGATAGAGGCGGCGACCATGTACAGGGTGGAAACAATCATTGACCAGATACCGGACTCTTGGCCGATAGTGGTGTATTCGCTAGTAATGAATGACCAGTTCACATGAGACAAACCGTTGCTCAGGATGTACCAGACTACCCATAAAAGAAAACCCACAGTAATTGATGCAGCCGCCCAAATTAGGCCTAATGAAATGTTATCTTTCATCCGCTGCTTTGCGGTATTTGTACCTTGTAAAGACATAGTAATTACCTCGCACGCTCACGGTTTAGATAAAGAAGTACAGCATTTAGCATCATGATGAAAACGAGTAACACAATACCGGTGGCATACAGTGCGCTTGCATGTAGGCCGGTTGCGTAAGACATTTCAATCGCAATGTTGGCTGTTAGCGTACGAGCCGATTCTAATAAACCTTCTGGCATGGCTGGGGAGTTACCCATCACCATGATGATAGCCATTGTTTCACCCAGTGCGCGTGCTACACCGAGGATAACCCCGGTCATGATGCCCGAGCGTGCAGCGGGAACAAGCAGTTTAAAAATCGTAAACATCTGTGACGCGCCAAGGGCATATGAGCCTTCTTTGTAGGTGCGTGGTACGGCACGGATAGAGGTTTCAGACACGGTGATCACGGTAGGTAGGATCATCACTGCCAGTACAACGATACCCGCCAGTACGGTGTTACCTGCAGGTACATTAAATACGTCTTGAATCAATGGCACGATAATCACAAGGCCAAAGAAACCGTATACGACCGAAGGGATACCTGCGAGTAACTCAATCATCGGACGGATGATGTTGGCAAGGCGCTTAGGTGCCACTTCAGCAATAAAGATGGCGGTCAAAACACCGACCGGCACACCGATAACCACAGCACCGGCGGTGGATACCACAGACGCAACGATCATGGGTGCAATACCGTATAAAGCAGGCGGAAGCCAATCATTGCCTAATACGATGTTACCGACACCGGCATGGGCAAAAGCTGCATAGCCTTCACGGAAAATGAAATACCCAATTAAAATGAGTGAAAGCGTGCCAAGTACTGCACTTGAAAGAAAAAGGTATTTGAAAAACAGTTCGCGCCAATCAATTTTGTCTTTGGCCTTTAGCGATGTGTTTTTGCTTGAAGTAGCTATATTATTCGCGATGGTCATAGTTCTTACTCCAGATATCGGTTAAACAAGGTTTAGTCCAATACCGAGGAATCAATAAAAAAATCGGTCATCGTCACCTGACGATGACCGATAAAAGGGTTTACTTAATAGAGATGAAGCCTTTATCTGCAACGATTTTTTGACCTTCAGGGCTTTGTACCCATGTTAAGAAGCTCAATGCAGCTTGAGAAGGGCGGCCTTCTTTGTACACGACAAGGAATGGACGCTGTACGCTGTAGTCACCCGCTTTGATGGCTGCAATCGAAGGCTTGTGGTTGTCGATAGCCAGTGGTTTCACTGAAGCGTCAACCGAGCCAAGAGAGATATAGCCGATAGCAAAAGGGTTGTTCGCAACGATGGTTTTTAGCTGGCCGTTACCGCTTGCCACTTGTGCACGCTGTGAAATCGCTGACACTTTGATGCCATTAATTTTCTTTTTCAGCTTCATGATGTCTTCAAATGCGCCACGTGTGCCTGATGCGGTATCTCGGGTTGCAACAACGATAGGCTTGTCTTCACCGCCCACTTGTTTCCAGTTAGTGATTTCGCCTTTGTAGATTTTTGCTACGTCTTCTTTAGAGAGGTCAGTCACTGTGTTGTTGTTGTGAACAACGACGGCGATACCGTCACGAGCAATGACCACTTCTTTAATGTTATCGGCTTTTTCAGAGCTCTTAAGGTCGCGAGAACTCATGCCGAGGTCTGATGAACCGTCGTGTGCAGCACGTACACCCGCTGAAGAGCCAGGGCCTTGTACCTCAACCGTTACATCGTGTGATTGTGCGTAGGTTTCACCCAATACTTCCATGATTGGGGATACGGAGCTAGAACCTACAACGGATACCGTCTCATTAGCGACAGCGGGGTTGAATACCATTGAACCTGCTAGGGCTAGTGCACCAATAACCTGTGTTTTCATTTTCCTAATCCTTATTCGTTTGGCTACATTGCCAATAGGTTTTGAATGAACGAGGCCAAGATTAGGGAAGAAATATGACAATCATGTTTCAGAAGTTTGAACACTCTATGACGGTCATGCTAATAGGCTATTTTTAAAGCAATAAATATAGAGGTGTTTGGTTATCTCATTGAAAAACAATGGGTAATTTTTGAATGGTCAAAATAATGGCTGTATTTCATCTGGAAACTGACGAAAATATGCCATCTATCTTATTGATTAATCAGTGTTTACCGATAGACATTTTTGCGATCAAGATCTATATTCGCGCGCTGGAAATACACGAAAAATAGACGCATGGAAGCGGCACAAATTACTTCCCTTGGGGCTATCATGCAATTTTCATTAAAAAACATCTCCATTCGTTATCAGGTTCTATTGCCTGTTATGTTGATGGTTGTTGTGCTCTTTGTTGCGCTATTAACGACGAAAACCAAACTTGTAGAAGAACAACACGAAGTCTCTTCAACCACACAGCAATTAATTACGTATAAAGACACGTTAGCGCAAATCGGTGATCGTGTTTATCCGTTACGTATCAGTGCGGTCTATGCGATTTACGATGCGAACCGCCGTAGCGGCTTTATGAATGAATTAAATTCAGCAAGCAGTGCGCTGCGTGATGATATTCAGGTGATTGCGCAAGAAGCCGCGTTCCGCATTCAGGCCCAGCAAGTGGGTAAAGCGATTGACGCGTATATTGATTACTCAAAACGTGCTGTGGCTTTTTTTGACCGTTATCAGCGCGGCGAAGTGACGAGCACAGAGTTCACCAACTTCACTAACCAATACCGCAATGTAGGTAATGAGATGGTGACGGCGATTAATCAGCTATCACAACATGTGAACGATGTATCAACGCGTGAATTGGCGCAAAGTAATGCGGACAATGATGCAGTGATGTCGACAGCAACCGTGGTGATTAGCTCGGTATTTGTGGTTGTACTGCTGATGGCATGGTGGTTGTCGGGCTTAATTGTGAATCCGATCTTGAAACTACAGCAGGTGATGCAAGCCGTCGCGGCCGGTGACTTAACCGTGCGTGCTGAGCAAGACGGTACCAATGAAATGGCACAGTTAAGTGGTCATGTGAATAATACGGTGAAGCAATTAAGCACCACGGTAGATTCAATGATCCGCATCAGTGAAGATGTGGCGTCAGCAGCCACCGAATTGGCGGCGGTGATGACACAGTCGGAAGCGAACGCACAGTCAGAACAAAATGAGATCGATCAGGTTGCGTCTGCAGTGAACGAATTGTCGAGTACCGCTGACAATGTGAGTGATAATGCGACGGCTGCCGATGAAACGGCAAAGCAAACCGATGCACTGGCACGCCAAGGTTTGAGCATCTTTGAAGAAAGCAGCGGTGCCAGTGTACAGATGTCACAAACGCTGTCTGAAGCGGCGGGTGTGGTGACGCGCTTGCGCGATCAATCTGAGCAGATCAGCAAAGTGATCGAAGTGATCCGCGGTATTTCAGAGCAAACAAACTTGTTGGCACTGAATGCCGCCATTGAAGCGGCCCGTGCCGGTGAATCTGGCCGTGGTTTTGCCGTGGTCGCCGATGAAGTGCGTATGCTGGCGGCGCGTACCCAATCGTCAACACAAGAAATTCAATCCATCATTGAAGAGCTGCAATCACAATCTAATAATGCGAACGATAGCATGCAAGTCAGCCTTGAAATGCTTGATCGTAACCAACTTTTAGCTAGCCAAGCCAATGATGCGCTGGTGGGCATTACCGAATCGGTATTGCAGATCAGTGATATGAACACGCAAGTGGCTACCGCTGCTGAGCAGCAGTCTCAGGTAACACAAGACATTAACCGTAATGTGAGCAACATGTCTGAGATCATCAATCAGAATGTCGCTGGTATTAGCCAGAGCGCGATGGCGAGTAATGAATTGTCACGCCTTGCTGAACAGCAGAAGCAACAGTTGTCATTCTTTAAGTTGTAAGCACGGCACTTTCAACTGACTGATCGAAAGGGCCTTTTTTAAGGCCCTTTTTCTTTTGGTCGCTCCCTGTGGAAATGGGTTATGATAACCACAGACAGGGGATACCCCATCCGCAACAAAACAGCCGATGATGATAAAAAAAGCCCAACAAATGGTGGTGTATAACGCACTGATCCATCAACGTAGCTTTACCAAAGCTGCACAACTGCTCGATATTTCCCGTACCCAAGTGAGCAAGCAAATCCAACAGCTTGAAGAACGGCTAGGGGTGCAATTGGTGCAACGTACCACGCGCTCGTTTGCCTTAACCGAAGCCGGTGAACGGTTTGCGGTACATTGCGCGAACCTTGTGGGTGAAATAAATGAAGCAGAAAGCGCATTGCTGCAAAGCACAGACAGTTTGCAAGGCGTACTGCGGGTAGGCAGTGCACAATCTTTTGCCCGCCACCATCTCTCCCCGTATATCGCCGATTTTCATTTGCAATACCCACAGCTCGATGTGGAAATGAGCTTGTTTGATCACCGTGTTGATCTGATTGCAGAACAATTGGATTTATGGATTGGCATGACCGATTCGCCGCCCGAAGGGTTTGTCGCGCGTCATCTGGCTGATTGCCACTTTGTGTTGGCTGCTAGCCCAGATTACTTGGCTAAACATGGCGTACCGTATCATCCGGATGATCTTAAGCAGCATAACTGTATTACGTATTACAGCCGTGAACGTAAAGACAATCTGTGGAGTTTCCAGCAAGGTGAAGCGTCACTGAGCGTGAAAGTCACGGGGAATTTTCGGGTCGACTCGGCGGATGCCATTCTTGACGCGGCGGTTTCTGGACATGGTATTGGGTATCTCGCCACTTATTTATTGGATAAAGAATTTCAAGAAGGGCGTTTGGTTCGCTTAATGCCGGATTGGCATTTGTCCCAATACATGCCGTTGTATGCGGTTTACCCTCGACATAAGTATTTACCCCAAAAAGTGCAGGCATTTGTTGATTTCATTCGACATCACATCGGTGAGCCTGTTTATTGGGATAAAGTGCTGAAATAGGCCTTTTGAGAATACTTGGTGTCCGCTGTATTCAAATTAATCATAACGAGAACGTTTACCTGGTTTTTTTCCTCGTAGTAACGGCACTATTGTCACTCAGTGTGACAATAGTATCCCGCATTTGAACCAATCTCACATATTTCGCCGTATTCGACGAAGAATGCGCCATATCCTGCCTTGATGTATAAAAACTGTAAACAGGTGTAACAAGTTGATCCTTGTCACAGTTTTTAATCTGAATAGAATGCCTCCGCAATCGTTTACTAATAAATTTGTGGAGTTTGACCGTGAATTATCTGGTCAGTGCGCTAGGCGTTATTACGCTTTTTGCGGTTGCAGTTCTTTTTTCTGAAAATCGTCGTGAAATCAATTGGCGTACCGTCGGTGGTGCGTTTGCTATTCAATTGATCTTTGCGGGGTTTATCCTTTATGTCCCTGTCGGTCGTGAGATCCTGAACAGCGTGTCATCAGGGGTGTCAGGCATCATTGACTACGGTCGTGTTGGTACTGAGTTCCTGTTCGGTCAACTTGCACAATTTAAGCTGGGCTTCATTTTTGCAGTCAACGTACTGCCAACCATCGTTTTCTTCTCGGCTTTGATTTCTGTGTTGTACTACCTGGGTGTAATGGGTTTTGTGATCCGCACTATCGGCGGCCTGTTGCAGCGCGTACTGGGCACAACCCGTACGGAATCTATGTCTGCGACGGCGAATATTTTTGTCGGTTCAGTAGAAGCGCCATTGGTTGTTCGTCCTTACCTTGCGAAAATGAGCCGTTCTGAATTGTTTGCTGTCATGGTCGGTGGTTTGGCTTCTGTTGCGGGCGGTACGCTAGTGGGTTACGCCGGCCTTGGCGTTGACATCAGCTACTTGATTGCGGCGAGCTTTATGTCTGCCCCTGCGGGTTTGATGATGGCAAAAATCTTGGTGCCACAAACTGAAATCATCAATGAAACTAACGACGAAGAAGAAAGTCACGATGATGATCCCGTAAATATCATTGATGCGGCGACACAAGGTGCGCTTAACGGTCTACAAATTGTGATGGCTGTGGGTGCGAGCTTGTTGGCTGTGATTAGCTTGATTGCTTTGATCAATGGTGGCTTGGGTCATGTGGGTGAGTGGTTCGGTTTTGATAACCTGAGTCTTGAACTGATTTTCGGCTACCTGTTTGCGCCAGTTGCTTGGTTGATTGGTGTGCCATGGTCTGAAGCCACGGTTGCAGCAAGCTTGATCGGTAAGAAAATTGCGGTGAACGAATTCGTCGCCTTTGCTGACCTTATGGCAGTGAAAGATCAGCTGAGCGCGCATTCTCAGGCTATCGTGACCTTTGCCCTGTGTGGTTTTGCTAACCTGACATCGATTGCGATGTTGATGGGTGGTCTAGGGGGCGTAGTACCAAGCCGTCGTCCAGACATTGCGCGTCTTGGTTTTAAAGCGATTTTCGCGGCGACCTTGGCAAACTTGATGAGTGCAACGATCGCGGGCGTATTCCTTTCGTTTTGATTGGATAGTTGCCATCGCGAATAGAAAAAAACAGAGTGCTTATGCACTCTGTTTTTGTTTATGGTGCATTATTGTGGCGTTAAGCAACATATAGCACCCAGTGTTACGAGGTAAGACCTAAGGACAAGTTAAATGTAGTGAGATAAGATGCCCTAAGTTGTCTTATTTTTAATACGCAGGTTAGCCATTTGAAAAATAGAGAGATGGATAAGCTACTGAGTGCGCATGAAAAACTCGTGCATTCTGAAGGGCTACAAGTCGTGTCACACACTCAGCGTGAAGACGAAGATTGGATCCTTCACACCTTGATGATCAAGAATGTGGATGTGCCGTTTAAATTCAAACGACAGAAAAAATACCAAAGTTTAAAAGGGGCAAAGGTGAATATGACCTATTACCCCGCCAGTGAAGTGATTGCGGGTTTCACCATCGAATACATGAAAGTGGTACGGATAAAACGTTACTGAGTTATCTCGCAATCATCGCCTGGCGTGAAGCGAAAATTGCGATAATGGGCTTGATGACTCGCTTGGCTAGCCTCATCAAAGGTGCCCGCCCAATTCGCAATGGCTGGGTCGGTTGCCCACAGGTTTGCCATGATCCGCAATTGACTATCCGCCGAGCTCGGGATGGGGGTTGTCGTGTTTTGATGCACCAGATACACCAATTCACCATCGACGTACCACCGTATTGCCTCCGATGACCATTTTATGCTGTAGTGGTGGAAATCTTCCGACGCATCGAAATCAAGAAAAATGATCCGCTCATTGGAATAGGCGTAATTGTCGTCGTTGGTCCAGTAATTGACTTGCAGTAGGTTTGTGTTGTGACCGAGAAATTCAATGTCGATTTCATTGTGGCGGCCATTTCCGCCCGGTGGGGTATCGTAAGGCCCCGCAAACAAAAAGAATGCCGTGATCACCCCAGGGGCATTAACCGCCTTAATCTCCGCTTCAAAGCAGCCGTAATCATAGTAATGATGACTGCGCAGCTCTCCCCCACGGTAAGCCAATTCACTCTCTGCAATGGGATCATGCATTAAGTGCAATGTCATGCCCGCTTCATCAAAAGTGACCGATTCACCTTCCCATCGACTCAAGAAAGGAAATCCATTACTCCACCCATCAGCTTTCCACCAAATGGCGGTATTCAGTTCTGTTAATGGATCATCAAACACGCCTGAGTTACTCATGGCCGCTCCCGTGTATACGCTGAAGGCGGAAATAATCAGTGTGGAGATAAGCGGGTTTTTCATCATAGTAAAATGTTCCCTGTGAGCAATATGCAAATATGTGACTACTAAATTAGCAGTCGATACACCGCGATATAACGGGTATTGTGTTTCAATACTGAGACATATTTGTATTTTGCAAATAAAGCAGACAGGCTTGCCTAATTGATCTTAGCAAAATGCAAATGCACAAGAGATGCGTTGGGAACGATAAACCCTATAATGCGAGTGGGTATTAATTTCTATGAAAAGGCATGTAACAGAATGACAGCTTGAAAAGTCAGGTGCGTGAAAAGACTATGGTGCGAGGATCAGCGGTTGATAGGCCCTATGTTTGTACCACAGCGCCGACAGAATAAAGGCGTTGGTATTGATGTTGAAGGCGAGATTGGGTGCCGCATCGCGGAGCACACCGGTCGGTATCGCGCGGTAAGGCAGACTGTTATCTATGACTTGTTGATGTAACTGTTGCCCAAAGGGATCCTCAGGAAACAGGACGCTGAAACCCAGCGCCATTTTATTGCTAAAAATTTGTGGATTTTCAATTGGCTTACCTCCGGGAGCCGTGCTCACCCACGCTCGCCCGTAAATGAAAATATTGTTATAGGAAAACCATGGCGCCTGATTGAGCGCGTCTTCAGCAAAAATCCACAAGGCTTTTTCTGATTGGGATTGTTTCTTGTGTAGGGTAAAGAGTGTATCGAGTTGATCCCACCATGCATCAGTACGCCCTAGTTCGATAGCATGTAAGACATACGGGTCGGAGGTAAAGTAGGGCAGATTACGCGTATCAATGTAGAGTGTATGACCGTTAAGTTGTGCTGTGGTGGTCGGTTCATCGGCAAACGCTTTGCGGACATCAAAGCCCGCCATATCAAATCCATGTGCAGTGTATTGCAAGTAGCCAAGGCGCCCTTCTTGTCGATAAAAGCGTTTGTATGACGTGTTTTTCTCACCATAGAGTGTTTGTTGGTGCACGGCGTCATCAAGCTGCCAGCGGGTCAAAATCGTTGTAATATCCGATTTTAATTGGGGTTTGTGTCGTGCGGTGATTTCCAGCCAAATGAGCAAGCGCCCAATGTCTAGCGCTGACCAGCCATTACCTTTTTGAGCGGTTTGGCTCATGCTGCCAGAAGGTTGTGCGGTGTGAGTGCTATATTCCCGATTAGGTAGTCGATTATCGTACAATACCAGTGATGATAAGGTATCTAGAGTACGCTGTATTTTAAGCTCGGTTTCTTCAGTGGAATACAAGCCGAGTCCTTCCAATGACAATATTGCCGACAGGCCGCTCGCAATGTCCCACATGGTGCTGTGTGGGTAGCCTTGTACCGAATTAATGAATCCGGTTTCTGCTTGCCAATTTCTATCAATGTAATATTGGGCTTTTTTGGCCAGCAAGCGTTCATCACGGCTTAAAGGAATCGTACCTTTTGTGTATGTCAGCGCTTTTTCAGAAAGAGGGTGGAGGAAATCTTGGCTGGTGGATTGCGGTGTGGTTGGCGATTCCTGATGATTGTTGACGGTATCTGTCAGCACAATGGGTGGCGCAATGGCACGACGTTGAAACTCAATTTTTGGAGGCGTATCTTCAATGGCAACTTGGGTAACCGCGCGGTGACCATAAAAGCTGGGGGATGTGGCTTCATGATTAACGGGATCGGCAACAGCCGCAAGGCTCATTATGCCCATGAGTAGGCCAAGTCCCTTGCGGTAGAATGATAAATGGCATTGTCCATCAGCCATTGACGCTCCAATCTCTAAGTAAAACAGTATGATAACTTAACAGATTATAGTGAGAAATTGCCATAAAACGTTTGATGCAAGAGATTCTTCTAGCGTATCTATGACGGTGACACTGTTTTTGGCTAAAGTATGCGGGTGCGTTCATATAAGTGTGTGAATGTACTATGTGGTGCGCGATCAAATCGTGATACATATTCTTTTTGCGAATGGGGGCATCTTTTTATAAATGGGGGATGTTTTTGGCGCATTTAAACGTGCGATGCCGTGATGAAAGTGTCAAAGTGCGATGGTAAAGGGGTCTAGGTCTGTGCTACAGCGCACAGATAGTGCAAAAAAGAGGGGATTCGCTTCATCATTTTTCATAGATAAATTACTATCAGACGTTCCTAAATAATACACTTATAAAATGCATGTGTATTTTTTCCGTTATATTAGCATGAATGAAAAATGGTCGGTTTAATCTAAAAAAGTGCCATTTTTCGCGTTAAATTTCATGGTTATTCTACAAAAATGATAAATAATAAAAAAATAACATTATTGGTTGGTTTCTTTTTGATTTCCGCTATAGGTATATATGTGCATTGCACGATGCCTAAAGAGGATAATAAGTTATCTCACGTCGAAATTTACTCAGAAGATGTCCCTCGTATTATTGTTGACCAAATCTATAGTATTGTTAATCAAAATCCCACAATGAGAAAAGGCGATTACAACGATATAGTGGTGAAAATCAAGAAAGCGGGTTGGCTTAATAGTCAGAGTAAAACAACGCGTTTTATCAGTCATTTTATTATCGGGTACAGTGAGTTAAATAAGGGTAAATATCAATCTGGATTAGATTACTTAAACATAGCTAAGGATAATATTGACGAGACGGTTGATGATGAACTCCGTGCTCGATTCTATTATGAATTAAGCTATGTACAATTGAAATTAAAGTTGGTTGTTTTATCAAATGAAAGCTTTTCTCTCGTTGACAAATACGATGAGGGTAAGAGCGATATTAATTTGTTGATCCCTATTTTACTGGCTCGTGCATATGACTTATCACACTCAGACAGAGGAGCTGAACTAGCAATACAGCAGACGGAAAAAACATTAGCCTTAGCCAAAGCAACAAAGTATAAAAAAATTGAACATGTGTATTACACATTAGGACTGAATTACTGGAATGGAAAACGCATCGTTCAAGGGATCAATTATAAATTAACATCGATAGAGATATATAGTAAAAAGAACAGACATAAAGATGTTATTCATATTCTGACTGATATCGGTATCGACTACCTGTTACTTGGCGATGAAAAGAATGCCATTAAATACTTAACTAACGCGATTAACTATGAAGTCGAAGGGAAAGAACCTGGTGGAGAGTCGGTTTATTATATCGCGAATCAATTGTATACTGCGTATTCTCAATTAGGTGATTTTACCAACGCAGAAAAATACTTACTTCTCGCAGAAGAAAAAATTCAACAGATCTCACGTCAATTCATTAAAGATAATCAGATTACATACCTTCACTTGATCAAGGCGGACTTTTTTTCTCGTCAAAACAATCATAACATTGCCTTACAACACATCAAGTTGGCAAAAGAACGTTTTCAAGATGGTCTAGCAACGAAATTGTATCATTTCGATATTAAATTAAATCTGCTTTATGGTGATATTCATCGACGTAAAAAAGAATATGATCCAGCGATAGATTACTATAAAAAAGCAGAGCAGTTAATTGTTCAGCGTGATATTTTTTATTTGAATGATGATGTTTACCAGAAGCTTTACTTAAGCTATAAGGCAAAAGGTGAACTGGCTTTGACGATTGATTACCTTGAAAAAGCCAATGTTATTATTAAAGGTCAGCGAGATGACCACAATGAGCAGTATTCCCAGTATATCTACGGCAAGTTTGATGTAAAAAACAAAGAAGCGAAAATTGAAAAGTTAGAGCATCAATCAGAAACGTCCAGAATATCCTTGTTTTTATCTCTATTATTATTGTTTTGCATGGTGTTATTTGCGGTACTGCTCAAGTATAAAAATGGGAAAATCACAGAGTTAAATAAATCATTAGCCATGCTCAGTTTTACCGATGGCCTGACAGGGGTGTCAAACCGTCATGCATTGGAGCATTTTTGGCAAACATGGAAAGATATGCCTGTAGGGCGAAATAATATGTGCTCGATAGTCATGATCGATATTGATTATTTTAAGCGCTTTAATGATCACTATGGCCATCACGAAGGGGATAACGCCTTAAAACAGGTGGCGAAAACCTTGCGTAATTGCTGTAGAAATGAAGATTTTGTCGGTCGTTATGGTGGTGAAGAGTTTATTTTAGTATTGCCAAATACAGACGCTGAAAAGGCGAAAAATGTCGTCACGACCCGTATCCAACCGGCGATGGCAATGTTACACATTCCACATGTCATGTCGGAGGTCAGTGATAGTGTGACGCTCAGTATTGGCATTGCGACTGGGGAGAGCATGTCGACGGGATTACCCTCTAAATTGATGGACGTGGCAGATAAGGCACTATACCTTGCCAAGGCACAGGGGCGAAATTGTGTTGTGCATCTGCACTATCCCACAAGTTGAAACCTGTAGGCAATATCGACGATTATTGCCTATTTTTATCAACATCGCTGTCTATACTTTATGTATTGTTCTCGGATACATGGAGCCGAAACTTGAACAGGGATACATACAGTCAGGCGATGCGCGCCTGTAAAAGGGACATTTTATTTGTTGCCTTGTTTAGTTTAGCGATCAATTTTTTAGTGCTCAGTTTGCCGATTTACAGTTTACAGCTGTTTGATCGGGTACTGGGCAGTGGCAGTCTCGATACGTTGCTTATGCTTTTTGTGATTGTAGTCGGGTTGTTAACGGCACAAGCCGTGATTGAGCATGTCAGAACTTTGCTATTACAACGTTCAGGGCTGAAATTGGATGCGGCGTTGAACGCCGATCTCCTCGCTGACAGTATTCGCCATTCCTCTCAACAAAACCGGATTGAAAAACAAGGATTGCAAGATTTGACCGAGTTGCGCCAGCTATTGGTAACGCCATCGACATCGGCCATTTTTGACATTCCTTGGGTACCGCTGTTTCTTCTCATTTTGTTTCTCTTACATCCCTACATCGGGTTGGTTGCGTGTATCGGCAGTGCAATTTTTTGCGTGCTGGCCGTGGTCATGCTCTATACCGCCAAAGACTCTACGGAGGCGGTGAAAGCCCAAGGCAATAAAACCAGCATGGAGTTGAACGACTTTCTGCGCAATGCCCCTATGCTACGCGCAATGGGGATGGCGGAGAGTATTGGGCGGCTATGGAGTCAGCGCAACGCACAGTTGTTAATGATGCAATGGGGGCTAAACGCAAAAACGGGCCAATTGTTAGCACTCAGTCGGTATTTTCGTTCACTGTTACAAGCCATTATTCTGACCGTAGGGGTTGTGTTGGTGCTGCAAAATGCACTGGGAGCCGGGGCGATTATTGCCAGCTCCATTATCATGGCACGTGTCTTATCGCCGTTTGAACAAGCAGTTACGGGGTGGAAAACGTGGTTGAGTGCTTACCGTGCTTATCAGCGCCTTAAAGCGTACCCGACGCAGCAGCGAGCAGAGAATAAAACGGCGTTACCGGCGCCTAAAGGTGAGTTGTTACTCCACAATGTCGGGCTGCGTTTTCGTCATATGAATGAACCGGTGCTGCAAAATATCAGCTTTAAACTCGGGGCGGGTAATGCATTGGCGATTATGGGTAACAGTGGTTCCGGTAAATCCACCTTGGCTGCGTTGATCATGGGGATCCACCAGCCCACGATGGGGGCGGTTAAAATTGATGGTGCTTCCATCGCGCTTTGGCCGGAAGATCAATTCGGACAATCAATTGGTTATTTGCCGCAGGAGGTGGGGCTACTTGCCGGTACTGTCGGGGAAAATATTTGCCGTTTTTCAGAGGCGGCGTCGAGCGACATTATTCATGCCGCACGGTTAGCCTGTATCCATGAATTGATCATTTCCTTGCCTCAAGGCTATGACACGTATTTGGGTGAAGGCGGCGTGCAGTTATCCGGTGGTCAAAAGCAGCGAATAGGGTTAGCGCGTGCCATTTTTTCTAACCCCAGTGTGTTGGTGTTAGATGAGCCGAATTCCAATTTGGATCCGGAAGGCGAGGTGGCATTAGCCATTGTGTTGCAGTACTGCAAAGAACGCAGTATCACCGTGATCATGATTAGTCATCGACCGGGCTTCCTGCGTCAAATGGATTGGGTCATTGTATTGAAAGACGGCAAGATAGAAAAAGCCGGTACTTGTGATCAATTCCTTGGCAATGTGAGTGAGGTAGTGGATGAACCTTCTGCAGTAAAAGCGGCAGGAAAAGGCGCACAATCGGCATCATCAGCCACGCGATCCACAACCAAAAAGAAAGAGGCCTAACATGGATAATGCAACCTTTAGCACGCGCAAGTTCATTGTGTTTGGCTGTGTGTTTATTGCGATCACCGTCGGCGGCTTTCTGTTTTGGGCGATGACGGCCAAACTGAGTGCGGCCACTATCGCTCCGGGTACGTTAGTGGTGGAGTCTCAACGGAAAAAAGTGCAGCACTTGCAAGGGGGCTGGGTAAAAGCCATTCATGTGCGGGAAGGCCAGCATGTGAAAACAGGGGATGTGCTGTTGGAGTTGGCAAACAGTAAAGCGGAAGCGGATTTTCATCGCTTACGGTTAAAAGCCATGGCGTTACAAGCGCAGCGTCTTCGCCTGCAAGCGGAACTGGATGATGCCAAGAATGTCGATTGGAGTGGATTTCAGACCGAGAATACGTCACCCGATGTGGCGCTTGCACGCAATAACATACTGAATGCGCAGCAGTTGCAGTTTCAGCAGTCTGTAATGCGGTTGTCGTTGCAAGAAAGCCAATATCAGCAACGTAAATTGGTGCTTGATGAGCAATTGCGCGGTGTGCGTTTTCAATTGAAGGCCATTACGCGTCAGTTAAGTTTGGTGAATCAAGAGATCCGTATGACGGCGAAACTGTTGGAAAAAGGGTTTGTGTCAAAAACACGGATGCTGGAATTACAGCGCCACCAAGCGGGTATTGAGGCACAAGCGGCAGAATTAAAAGCCGAACAAGAAGTGCTTGGCGGGCAGTTGCGGTCGTTGGATCAAGAGTACGAAGCGGATCAATTTGAAACAGATAAGCTATTGGCCACGGAGTTAGCCACGTTGGATGCGCAATGGCGCGATGTAAAACAATCTTTAAAAGTGGCAAAAGATGTGCGAGAGCGCGTCACTATCCGTAGTGAACATACGGGAACGGTTGTGGGGTTGAAAGTACATACAGTGGGGGGCGTGATCAATGCCGGTGATGTCATTTTGGAAATTGTGCCAGACAGTGATGAGTTGATAGTAGAGGCGCTGGTCAGTCCGAAAGACATTGATGTGGTTTATGACGGTTTACAGGCGAAAGTGCGGTTAAGTGCTTATAACGTGCGTCGAACGCCGCCCGTGACCGGCGAAGTGATCCATGTGGCGGCAGACAGGGTGAACCTATCAAATGACAATCAACCGACCGGTTACTGGGTGAAAGTGCGCTTGAACAAAGCGGAAATTGCGCAGTTAGCGTCTATCAAGTTGTACCCAGGCATGCCAACGGAAGTGTTCATTTTGCTCGAGCAACAAACGCTGTGGGAGTATTTCACGGCACCGCTGTTTAATTCGTATTACCGCGCATTTCGTGAATCATAAGCAGGAGGGGAAAATGGAATTGACCACGTGGTTTTGGTTCGGATTTTACCTGGTGTTTTTTTGTATTTCGTCGGTAATTGGCTACCAAAAAGGGCACTTTATCGCCGGTATCTTACTGGGTTATGTGCTCGGACCGATAGGGGCATTGCTGATGTATTTCAGCAAAGATAAAAAGCATATTGTTTGCGGGGCTTGTCAGGCGGAAATCCACTATAAGTCGTATTATTGTCCGAAATGTACTGCGCAGGTGAGGGGACAGATAAAATCTGCTTCAAAATAATTCCTCGTTATTAAGGTATAAAAAAGGTTCATCGCGGATAAGCGGGAACTCAAAACAAAAACGGTAGTAAGTGATAGAGTTTTATCGCCAAACAAAACCAACACAAACTACCGTTTTCATGCCGAATCATACTTTCCTATCTTCATTCTGGGAAGGCTTTCAGATAGTAAAGTCTCATCAGACTGCATCACTTATTACGCTCACGCTTGAACCTCACTCTATCGCAAAGTGCCCTTGCGGACTTAATGCTCAATCCGTGCATGAGTACCAATGGCGTAACGTGAAGGAAGCAACGCTGCTTGGAACGCCAGTTGAACTCTTTGTTCAAACTCGGCGGATTAAATGCAGTCACTGCGGTATTAGAACGGAGCGATTATCTTGGCTGGAGCCTTATGCTCGTATCACCAATCGCATGCGAAGTTATATCGAACAACTGCTGCCTCTTTTGCCGATCAAGCATATCGCCGAGATGACAGGAGTGCATTGGCACACCATCAAAGAGATAGATAAGCGCCGGCTTCAACAAGTGGTACCTCAAGTTAAATGGGGTGAATTGAGGCAACTCGTCATGGATGAGTTCGCCATTTTTAAGGGGCACCGCTACGCCACTGTCATTGCAGATGCGAAAAGTCATCAGGTTATCTGGATTGGTCTAGGTCGCAGCCGCAAAGATATACGACCATTCTTCGAGTTGTTAGGCGAACATGGCAAGAATATCGAAGCGGTAGCCATGGATATGAATACGGCTTTTGATCTTGAGGTTCAAGCGCATTGCCCAAATGCACGTATTGTTTATGACTTGTTCCACGTTGTAGCAAAGTTCGGTCGAGAAGTGATGGATAGGGTCAGAGTCGACCAAGCCAATAAGCTAAAACATGATAAGAAAGCGAGGCAATGGGTAAAGCGGTCACGCTGGGTATTATTGAAAAATAGAGATAATTTAAATACACAGCAGAACAGCTATCTCAATGAAATATTGGAGATAAATAAGGACTTGATGACGACCTATGTATTGGGCGCACAGTTGAAGGAACTCTGGCGTTGTGAGTCAGAGCATCAGGCAAAGAGCTTATGGAAGGTGTGGTGGGCTCAAGTCAATGAAAGTGGAATTAAACCCCTACAAGAGTTTGCCCGAAAGCTCAGTCCTTACCTTCATGGGATTACCGCTTCAGCACGCTATCCGTTGAACACCTGTACGCTTGAAGGGATCAATAACAAGATAAAATTAATAAAACGGATGGACTATGGTTACCGAGATACCGATTACTTCTTCTTAAAGATCAAAGCGGCTTTCCCCGGAAAGCCGCGATGAACCATAAAAAAGCCCGGACTGGCCGTAATGCTGATCAGTTAACGAAAAAATGATCAGTTGAACGATCCTTACAGCATGTCAAAATCCGAGTGTATTCACTGCACTCGGATTTTTTTATGTTCCTCAGACAAGCACTTCATGAAGTCCACTCATTTTCAGCAACAGAACTATCAGGGTTATCAGATCTCCTGTCTCCAGACATCATTGAACAGTGCTTAAACGATACCGGCGTTGCCACAATTCGAAAACGACGCCTACCAATGGAGCTAATGGTGTGGAGTGTCGTTGGGATGTCGTTGTATCGGCATCTTTCTATGGAAAAAGTTGTTTCTCAACTCGATATTCTCTTGCCGGGTAAGAAGCCATTTGTCGCACCGAGTGCTGTCATTCAAGCTCGAAAACGGCTGGGGCATGAACCGGTTGAAGCCGTATTTAACAAGACACAACAACTTTGGCATGAGAAAACACCGCATCCAGACTGGCACGGCTTAACATTACATGCTGTAGATGGCGTAGTGTGGCGAACACCGGACACGGCTGGTAATGACGCGCATTTTGGTCGAACAGGTAACAAGACGACCATTTCGGATTACCCCCAAGTTCGTATGGTTTGCCATATGGAACTCACGAGTCACCTTCTCAATAGTGCTGCTTTTGACTCCGTATCAGTGAGTGAAGTTGACCTGACTGCTCAACTTGTTGACCAATCTCCATCCCACAGCCTTACCGTATTTGACCGAGGTTTTTATGCCTTAGGATTACTTCACCGTTGGCAAAGTAGTGGTGAAGAAAAGCATTGGTTAATCCCGTTACGCAAAGGTGCACAATACACAACGATAGGCAAGCTAGGTAAAGGCCAGGAACTTGTGGAGTTGAGACTTTCCCCTCAAGCGAGAAAGAAATGGGCGGATGCACCTGAGACACTGCAAGCTCGTTTAATAACAAAAACAATTAAAGGAAAAGAGGTAAAACTGTTGACCTCAATGACTGATCCGATGCGGTATCCGGGGGCTGATATCGCTGAGCTATACAGTCACCGTTGGGAAATAGAGTTGGGTTATCGGGAAATGAAGCAATATATGCTGCAAAACAACCTAACACTGAGAAGCAAGACTCCAGAGTTAGTGACCCAAGAGCTATGGGGAATGTTATTAGCTTACAACCTATTACGGTTCATGATGTGCCAAATGGCCTACTCACTGAAATCAGTAATGCCGTACCAAATAGGTTTTAAACAAGCATCAATCTTCTTACTCAGCCAACTTCAACTCCTGCCCGCAGTAGCACCGGGTCGTATACCAGAAGTGATGAATTACATACTGGATATGGCGGAAAGCTTTGTTTTGCCCGATAGAAAAGAGCGGAGTTATCCGAGAGCAGTAAAGAAAAGGCCGAGTCGCTATGCGACTCGGCCTCTGAAGAAACGTAAGTTATCTTAACTTACATGCATTACGGACTGGCCGGGCTTGAGTCTGTTTATGTCGATGGGTTAGATATCGCCGCCGTTAAAGCTGATGTCTTCACTTTCGTTATCACTCCAAATAGTGACTTCTTGGCCATCGGAATTGGTGAAGGTATAGCCTTGTAGAGACTGCGTATCAATATTGCTGGCTTCGTAGGCCCCTTGTAGTCCTTCCGGCATATCGGTGGTATTCGCCGTCAGCTCCCAACCAAACCCTTCAAGATCCAACTTGGTTGCCCCTGTGGTAACAAATTGGGCGTTACTGTCTTCGGCTGTGTTGTTGGCTAAGATTTTATCGAGCCCTAGTTTGAGCTCTGCATCTGTTGCGGTGATCACTGCGGCTTCGATTTCTTGGAAAGCCGTCGCTGTCATGTCGATGATCTGGCTATCGCCATCACTGCCGACGCTTAATACATCGAAACCGGAACCGCCACTAAAGTGGACGGTGGTACCGTCTGAGCCCGCTATGTCATCCGTATCAAAGATGAGGGTGTCATTGCCGCTGCCTGCAAATAGCTGGTCGACACCGCTACCCCCGTCAAGGGTGTCATTGCCCTCTTGACCAAACAGTAAATCACTTCCCGCGTCACCGCTGAGTGTGTCATCACCGACCCCGCCATCCAGGGTGTCATCGTTATTCCCCCCCGCGAGGCTATCATCGCCTTCACCACCTGAAAGGGTGTCGTCACCAGACCCCCCGCTAAGACGGTCATCCCCCACATCCCCGTATAAGGTGTCAGTGCCGCTGTCGCCAAATAACTTGTCGTCGCCGGTGGCACCAAACAGGGTGTCATCATTGTTACCGCCGCGTAAGGTGTCGTTGCCGTCGCCACCATACAAGGTATCGTTACCACTTTCTCCTTTCAGGGTGTCGTTACCTGCCTCCCCGAAGATGAGGTCATCGCCACTGCCACCATACAGGCTGTCGTTACCGTCACCGCCTTCTAAGGTATCATTACCCGCTTCGCCGTAGAGTTTGTCATTACCGAGGTCACCGATAACCCGGTCATCGCCATCACCGGCTTTGAGTGTATCGTTACCGTCACCGCCCTCAAGGCGATCGGTACCGCTGCCGGTAATGAGGGTGTCATTGCCCAAGCCGCCGATGACGGTGTTGTCACCGTTACCTGCATTGACGGTATCATTATCATCACCGGCATCAATCACATCATTGCCGTCGCCGGTAATGATGCTGTCGACCCCTTCACCCGCAAAGACGGTGTTATTCCCGTCACCCAGTGTGATGGTGTCATTCCCTCCGCTGAGTTCATTAACGGTATTGTCACCGTCGCCAGCCGTCAGAATATCATCGCCTGTACCGCCGTCTAAGGTGTTGTCACCTTCGCCAGCATCTAATGTATCGTTGCCGTCATTACCTTGGAGATCGTCGTTACCAGCAAAGGTTTCAATTTTGTCATCGCCGATCCCGCCATCGACGATATCGCGGTCTATTCCACCATAAATCGTATCGTCACCGGCATCGCCTGACAGGGTATTGCTGCCCGCCGTGCCATGCAGTTCATCATCGCCGTCGCCGCCAGAGAGGGTGTCGTTGCCTTCACCCGCAAAGAGTTTGTCATCACCGGTTCCGCCGCGCAGGGTATCGTTACCGGCACCACCGATGAGTAAATCGATACCGTCGTTCCCGTCGAGCACATCATTGCCTTCACCGCCGTCAAGCATGTCGTTACCGGCACCGCCATCCAGAGCATCATTACCGGCTGCGCCATAGAAGGTGTCTGTGCCGTCACCAGCAACGACGGTGTCATCGCCATCGCCGCCAAATAAGGTGTTATCGCCGGATCCTAAATCAATGGTGTTATTGCCGCTTTCGCCATACACGGTGTCGTCACCGTCACCGGCGTTGACCGTGTCATTGCCGCTTCCCGCAAACAGTGTGTCATTGCCTCCGCCACCTGTAATAGTATCTTCATCGGCCCCGCCGTAGAGCGTATCGCTGGCCTCGCTACCGACCAATGTATCGTCACCGGCCCCCCCAAAGATTTGGTGGCTCCCGCCTTCTGCGGCAATCAAGGTGTCATTACCACCTTCGCCGAGCACGGTATCGGTGCCATCATCGGTGATCTGATCATCGCCATCACCACCCGCCAAGTAGTCGGCACCCGCGCCCCCGATCAAGGTATCGTCACCGGCACCGCCAAAGAGGGCATCATCCCCGTCGCCACCCGCAATAATGTCATCGCCAGCACCTGCATCGACATGGTCAGCCCCGCTGCCTGCATTAATGTTATCGTCACCGTCACCCGCATAGATTTGGTCAACACCGTCACCGGTCGTTACCGTATCAGCCCCGATCCCACCGTACACGAGGTCATCACCCACGCCGGTATCAATGGTGTTGGCACCGGACTCACCGTATACCGTATCGTTGCCTTCACCGGTTGTAATGGTGTCGTTATCCACCCCAGCATAAACGACGTCATTACCGGCCCCGGTTACTATGGTATTGGCACCTGATTCACCGTACACGAGGTCATCCCCGTCACCGGCATCAATCTTATCATCACCACTGCCGGCAAAAATCGTATCGTTACCGGCATTGGCGGTAATGGTATCGTTACCTTCACCGCCGCCTAAGAAGTCATCTTGATCGGCACTGACGAGGGTATCGTCACCGGCTTCACCGTACAGCTGTGATATGCCCGCGCCACCGTCGAGGGTGTCATTACCGGCTCCCCCTGCAAGTACGTCGTCACCGTCCCCCCCTGTGAGGGCATCGTTACCCGTCCCGCCAACCAAGGTGTCATTACCCGTACCGCCATCAAGAATATCGTCACCGGTACCGGCCAGTAAGACATCATTACCTTCACCGCCGGTAAGTACGTCATCACCCGCCGCACCTTCTAAGGTATCGTCCCCCAGCGCCCCGGTGAGAATGTCATTATCTTCACCACCATGGAGGTAATCGTTCTCTGCCGAACCGGTTAGCGTATCATCGCCCTGGCCACCGTAGAGTTTTGACGCATTGGCACCGGCAGTAATGGTATCGTTGCCATCTTCACCAAACAGTTGGTTATTGCCAGATTGTCCTTTAATGACATCATCACCCGCACCGGCAAAGACGGCATCATCACCTGCGCCAGCATCAATGTTATCCGCGCCATCACCGGTATAAACTTGGTCGTTACCTGATCCTACGGTGATGTTGTCATCACCACTTCCGGTGTAGACACTGTCGTGACCTGCGCCAGAGACAATCGTATTATCACCGTCACCGGCGTATACGGTGTTGTCACCTTCGCCGAGGTCTATCTTATCATCGCCGCCTTCCGCGTAAACCGTATCGCTATCGGCGCCAGTGGTGATTGTGTTGTTGCCCGCGCCAGCGAACACCACATCGGCCCCGTTGCCGGTATCAATCACATCATTACCCGCATCACTGTAAACGATGTCATTACCATCACCGGCGGTAATGGTGTTGTGACCGCCTTCTCCATAGAGGGTATCGTTACCAGTACCGCCATCAATGGTATCGTCCCCGTCACCGGCGAATACAAAGTCGTCACCGGCGCCCGCAATAATGGTATCATCACCTTCGTTGGCATGAAGGTGGTCATTACCTTCACCACCATCGAGTTTATCGTCGCCTTCACCCCCATAGAGGAAGTCATGGCCTTCATCCCCAGAGAGGGTGTCATCGCCCAGGCCGCCAAAGACTAAATCGTCACCAGCACCCCCTTCGACAATATCATCACCCAGCTCGCCGTAGACTTGGTCATCGCCTTCGCCGCCAGAAACGAGGTCGTCGTCATCCCCGCCGAGTAAGTGGTCGTTACCGCTGCCCCCGGTGATGGTATCGTTCCCCGCGCCACCCATAATGAAATCATTACCTTCATTACCGCTGAGGGTATCGACGCCCGCGTCCCCGTGAATTTCATCATTGCCCGTGCCGCCGGTGATTATGTCTTCACCGAGCCCACCAAACAGTTTGTCATCGCCGGCATCCCCAGACAGAACATCGTTGCCGTCATCGCCCAGCAAAATGTCAGCGCCTTCGCCCCCGAAAAGTGTATCGTTACCCAGCTCCCCGAGCAGGGTGTCATCGCCATCGCCGCCATATAAGGTGTCATCGCCGTCACTGCCTAGCAGCGTATCGGCACCTTCATCACCGTATAACGTATCATCGGCATTACCCCCAATCAGGACGTCGTCACCGGTTCCCCCGTGCAGGGTATCGCTGTTAATCCCGCCATCAATGAAATCATTGCCGTCACCGCCAAGTAGGGTATCTGCCCCTTGCTGACCAAAGATCGTATCGTCGCCAGCACCGCCTGAAATGTCATCATCATAGATGTTATTGGCGACAATACTCACCGTATCAATGTCAGTGATCGGGTCACCGTTTTCATTGAGTAATTGGAACGTAATCAGTGCATCGGTATCGAATTGATCTTGGGTATAGGTGTAATCTAGCGAGATGCTGCCATCGGGATTTACTGTGGCAGGCGTGGAATCGACCACTTTGCCATTCTCATCGACGAGATCAACGGTCACCGTTTCGTATGTCGAAGAGGTCGTGAAAGAGGCATTAATGAGGCCACTGTTATCAACCAGATAATTCCCTAGGCGGGCGCTGTGGCTTATTGATTCGCTGTTATCTTCCGCGGCGTTATATTGATACACATTTTGTGCGGTGCCCCAATTATCGGTCGGGGAAGGGGCAGCAGGGGCTTCGTCTGTGTATTCAAGATCACCGAAAATGGTGTCATTCCCTTCATTCCCTGCAAGGCGATCACTTCCTTCGCCACCGACGACATAATCATCCCCGTCTTTGGCGGTTACGTCATCACTGCCAGAGCGTACGTTGATGCTGTCATCCTGATCGGTTCCCGTGACCGTGTCATTGAATTTAGTTCCTGCCATATTACACCTCGCTTGATGGTCATGCCGAGACTCACACTGTTGAGCAGACGCGCGTTATGCCAACGTGCACCAAGTTGAGAGTCATTTGTCAGCTAATGTGATCAGAGTTGCATTTTATTTCCTTGGGGACTTTTATATGCAACCTAGTCATTATTGGTCATGAAACAAGGATAGACGGAATAATAGACACGAATGCCTATTTTTCTTCATTGTCACGAATAACCTGACTTAAAAGGCGAACGAATAAGAAAGAGTGATCGCGCCGTCTTTAAAGCGGCCAGTCTCTTCTCCGCGATCAGAAGGGTGCCAACGGTTACCGGAGTAGTTGTTGTATTGCAGCGTGATGGTGCCTGGTCGCCAGTCAAAATAGCCGAAACCGTAGGTAAAATCAGGGTTCCAAGGTTGCTTTTGATTGCTGTCGAAATAATAAAATGCGGTGCCGTTAACGTACCAGTTACCGGTAATGGCGTACTTACACCCCAAACTCAGTGTTTTATGGCCGGTTTTGTAGGTTGTGGAGGCGAGGTCGAAGTATTCCGGTGTGTAGTTGAAATCGAGTTGGCAGCCTATCGCCCCTTCATCCGTGGCGGCGAACCAATCAATGAAAGGCGCGGTGATCGGGAATTTCCAGCCTAACGACCACGTACCTTGGCGAAACTCTGTAATGGGTTGCTCATCGGTCGCTTTAAAGCGGTTTCCCCCGTAATTGGCATACACCAAACTGAGGGTATAGGGGCGCCAGTCACTGTAGCCAAACACATACGTAAAATCGGGGTTCCAAGGCTGTTGTTGGTCGGCATCAAAATAATAATAGAAGGTGCCAGAAACGAACCAATTGCCAAGTAGGGTGTATTTGAGCGACAGCGTACCCGTGGCATTGTTGTTAGAGGGCCCCGTTGTGGCATTGGCCGGAATATTGGCTGCGGGGGTCGATAATAGGGGATAACCGGCACCAAGGTTACCACTGAGTCCTTGTAAAAACGTGCCATCTTCATCGTTTTCCCATTCTTCAAAAGGCAGCGCAAACGAGCTAGAAACGCCTTTCCATATTAAGTTCGCTTCAGACGGGGCGACGTCATCATTTTCTTCCATATGTTGGCCGAGCGTCAGAGAGGGAGACTGTGGTGCAGGGGCGTGTTTGCGCGTTTCTGCCAAGTAGGTATCTGCGTGGCAGGGCAAGGTGATCGCAATGAAAAAGAGGGGATGCCAACGGTTAGCCCACACAGTTAATCCTTAACAAAAGAGAGATCGCACATTGATCTCATGAATTTTTTTGATCGCGCAAACAAAAACTGTCTAATTCTTTGTTGCTGTTAGTAAAGGTTACTAGACTCTTGTGTATATGTGAACGGTTTAATATATGTGTTGACAGAATAGAAATGAATATGCAACATGCTGATTATATTCTTTAAGTGCTTATTTGGGTGGTGAACGGTATGCCAGAGATCTTACTCGTAGATGACAACCGGACCATGCTGTTGCTGCTAAAAACGCAGCTATCGAAGCGGGGCTATCACATCACGACGGCTAATGATGGCGCACAAGCACTGAAAATTCTTGAAGAGAGGGAAGATATCCAGTTTGTTCTCAGCGATTGGATGATGCCAGGCATCGATGGGATTGAACTGTGCCGCCGGTTGAAATCAGTGGATTACGCCCGTTACCTCTTTTTTGTGTTGCTCTCGGGCAAGGACGATCAGGCCTCCATTATTAATGGGATCAATGCTGGCGCGGATGATTTCGTGGTGAAAAACACCCATATCGATGAGTTAACCGCCCGTATTCAAGCGGGTTTTAGAACCCTGTCTCTGCACAATGAAATCACGTCAAAAAATCATCAGCTGGACAAAGCCTACGCCACCATCAAGAAAGATTTAGAGTCAGCGGGTGAATTACTGCAGCGGCTATTGCCACAAGAGAAAAAGCTGACTGGGGTGGAGTTGAGTTATGTATCGATTCCTAGTGCGCAAATTGGCGGTGACATGCTGGGCTACATGCAACTCGATGAAGAAAATGTGGCGTTTTACTTGTTGGACGTGGCCGGTCACGGCGTGTCATCGGCACTGATGTCATTTTCTGTGCAACAAAGTATATCGGTGAACTCTGATAACGGCTCGGTGGTGAAAACAGCCATATCTGAAGCGCCTTATTACCGTTTGAATGCCCCCCATGAAGTGTTGGGCCGCTTGAATGAACTGTATTTGAGTGGGGCAGAGAACATGCTGTATTTCACCATGGTGTACGCCACGTTGAATGTGAAAACCGGGAAACTGGCGTTTGCAGTGGGGGGGCATCCTCCGTTGGTGTGGCTACATGCGCAAACCGGGCAGGCTGAATTTATCGGGCAAGACAGCTTTGTGGTAGGGGCATTTGATTTTGCTGAATTTGAAACGGCTTATATACAGCTAGAGCCCGGCGATAAAGTGTGGATTTACTCCGATGGCATTACCGAAGCAGAAAATGGAGCCATGCAGTTTTCAGAGCCGCGGTTTAAAGATTTGGTCGTGTCATTGAAAGATCACCCGACCTCAGTACAGACAGAGCTATTGGTCAGCAGCGTTCGTGATTGGCAGCAAGCCGATAATTTTGATGATGACATCAGCGTGATGGCTGTTGAATGGACAGGATACCCAGAAGGAGAGCAAGCATGCAATATGAGATTATCCACAAAGGTCAGTGCACAATTCTTCAAGTAAAAGAAGCACGATTTGATGCCAAGCTGGCACCTGCATTTCGTGGCGCAGTGGAAGAAAATATTGATGAGATTGGTCAGCATCTTGTGTTGGAACTGACAGATGTACGTTTCATGGACAGTAGTGGCTTGGGTGCTGTAATGGCGGTGTATAAAATGCTACGCGGGAAAAAAATCAGCGTAGTGAACCCACAGCGTCCTGTACGTGAATTATTGAAACTTACCCGTATGGACAAACTGATCACGCATTACGACAGCGTCGAAACAGCGTTGGATGCATTGGCATAACAAGGAGCTTGCAATGAAAGGGATGATTCTCGCGGCAGGTAAAGGTACTCGGGTTAAGCCGATTACACATACCATTCCTAAACCCATGATCCCCATTTTGGGCAAGCCGGTTATGGAATCCATGATCCAATTATTTGCAGCGCACAGCATTGATAAGATCGTAGTCAATACTAGCCACTTAGCCGAAGTGATTGAGAATTACTTCAGTGATGGCCACCACTTTAATGTGCAGTTGTCCTATTCCTATGAAGGGGAAATGGTTGACGGTAAATTTGTCAGTAAAGCGTTAGGTTCTGCGGGCGGCATGCGAAAAATTCAGGATTTTTCAGGCTTCTTCGACGAAACCTTTGTGGTGGTGTGTGGCGACGCGTGGATCGATCTTGATCTGACAGAAGCGGTAAAACGCCATAAAGCCAAAGGGGGCATAGCCACTATCGTTACTCGTGAAGTGCCTTTGGAAGAAGTCTGCAAATACGGTGTTGTTGTGACCGATGACACAGGAAAAGTCACCAGTTTCCAAGAAAAACCCGCTATTGAAGATGCGCTATCGACAGAGATCAACACAGGCATCTATATCTTCGAGCCAGAGATTTTCGATTATATCCCGAGCGAGAAAGAATACGATATTGGTAGCGAGCTGTTTCCTGCTTTAGTGGCGAATAACGTCGACTTTTATGGCACAAGCATGGAATTCCAATGGTTGGATGTTGGTAATATTAGTGATATTTGGGGCGTCACCAGTGAAATTTTGCATGGCAAAGTGCCTGGATACCCGATTCCCGGCACGCAAGTAAAGCCAGGTATTTGGGTGGGGATCAATACCGTCTTTGATGAGAGTCAGTGCCAAGTCATCCCACCGGTAATCATTGGTAGCGGTTGTGAAATTCAGCCGAATGTTGTGCTCGAAGGTCCTGTGGTTATCGGCGCTAATTGTAAAATTGAAAGTGGTGCTGAAATTAAACAGAGTTTAGTTAGTGACTATATTCATGTTGCCGGTGCGGCCTACGTGGATAATAAAACCGTATTTGGTGACTACTTCATTAGTCATGACGGGTATATCCAGTCTTTATCTGAACTGGATGCCGTACATATGTTGAAAGATCGACGACAGACTCAAGCGATGGTAGGCAGCATCGGTAGCATACCAACTTATGTTCCATCTAATCCGGCTAGTACAGAGGAAGATATTTTAAATCAATAGGAGCTTGCCTAATGGAAAGGGTTAGTGGGAGCTTTAGCAAGCAGTATCGAAGCTCATCAGATGTGTCGCGTTATATTGCGGATGACATGCAACAATTTTTGAATAGCCAGTCTATTTCGAATGAAATGGTTGAACAGGTAGAACTGTGTTTGGTTGAAGTCGTGAATAATGCTTATGAACATGCTTACGAATCGTCAGACCAACTGCCCATTGATTTAACCTGTTTCTTTAATTCAGATGAAGAATTAGTGATTGAAGTGTCTGATTATGGCAAGGCCATGTCACAAGATGAATTTAGCCGGGCAATACAAGGGGAGTTCATCGAACCGGATCCGGAGGATCCGGAAACATGGACGACGTCAGGGCGCGGTTTCATTATTGTTGTGCAACTTACAGATGGTCTTGAATATAAAAGTGTTGGTGATAAAAACACATTCAAGATATTAAAAAGAGCCGATATATAACCATTCGACTTCATTCTACTGTTGATAAACATGCTGAGGATAATGCCCGCGTTATCCTCGGTATGATTCAGCACGGTCATGCACGGATTTATGTATTTTTGGAAGGCGCGAAATGGATTTTTATTTTAAACAGTTTGAGCACCGAAAACCGCCAGAGCCTGTCCCTCACAGTATATCGCGGGAGTTATTGTACCAGTATCTTGCGACGTGCAATTTAACTCTGGGGATATGGTATTTATGGTGGCGATGGTCATATGCGCTCAATTATGATGCCATGTGGTTTTCTTTTCCGTTGGTTTTTGCTGAGTCCTGTGCATTTATTGGTTCGGTGTTATTTACCTTTAACTTATGGAAAACGCAGGATGAACCCCGCAAGCCAGCGCCGCATCTGATCGATGAATGTGTCGCTGATGATAGCCCTGAGGCCGGTTCGGGACGGCCGATCAGCATTGATATTTTCTTTCCTACCTATGATGAAGAGCCTGAACTGGTTCGTTTGAGCATTATCGATGCGCAGAAAGTGCGTTACCCGCACAATATTGAAATGAAAATCTTCATTCTTGATGACGGTAAACGTCCAGCCATGGGCGCACTCGCTGAAGAAATGGGGGTGGAATACATCACCCGTGAAAATAACGTGGGGTTCAAAGCGGGTAACTTACGTAACGCGCTAGAGCAAACATACGGTGACTTCATTGTTATTTGTGATGCGGATACGCGTCCTTTCCCGACGATTCTTGAACATACCATGGGGTATTTTCGTGACCCAGACGTGGCATGGGTACAAACCCCGCAGTGGTTCTTTGATTTGCCTGAAGGTGAGCGTTTGCCAAAATGGCTCAATCGCAAAGTGGGGCGCGTCGGTAAATGGATAGGGCACACCGTTGAAAAAGTGTACGGTCCCGTTACCCTTGGACAAGACCCTTATGTGAACGACCCTCAGATGTTTTATGACGTCATTCAACGCCGTCGTAATTGGGTGAATGCGTCATTTTGTTGCGGCGCCGGTTCGATTCACCGTCGCGAAGCTGTTATGGAAGCGGCATTGCGTAGTTACAGTGAGCAGATCAGCAAAGAGCAGTCTGAAGTTGAGAAACAAATCCGAAAAATCACCAAAGAAAAGAATGTTGATCAGTCGGTATCTGACAATCTGCGTCAGGAGTTAATTTTTGATACGGAATTTACCCCGTACAAATTTCACGTTTCTGAAGATATTTATACCTCGATAGTACTGCATTCTGACAGTGCGCGTAATTGGCGTTCGGTCATGCACCCCAATGTGGAAAGCAAGATGCTGTCACCACAAGATCTGCAAACGTGGACGGTGCAACGCTTTAAGTATTCCGGTGGGTCGATTGATATTTTCATGAATGACAACCCGATTTTCCGCAAAGGCATGACCCTGAAACAGAAGCTGATGTATGGGGCGAGCTTCTGGTCGAATTTATCGGCGATCTGGAACATCATTTTCTTAGCTTGCCCAATCATTTACTTCTTAACCAGTATTGCCCCGGTCAGTGCGTACGATGTGACCTTTTATTTGCACTTTATCCCGTTTGTCTTAACCGCCGAAATGGCCATGATGGTCGGGACGTGGGGTGTCGCAGGCTATAAAGGAAAAACGAATTTCCTGTCTTTCTTCCCGGTTAATCTCAGAGCCTTGTGGACGGTGCTACGTGGCAAGAAAATCAGTTTCCCAACCACCCCGAAAGAGCGGAAAAGTGGCACGTTTGGCCAATTGGTGATCCCGCAAATGGCGGTGTTTGGATTGAGTTTACTGAGCATGCTCTATGCGTGGGGCAGTTATTTCCTCGGCGGTTACGGTAACTACTCCCTTGGTGGGCTCGTATTTAACAGTTTCTGGACCATGAATAACATGATGGCGATGTGGGGCATGATTGCTGCTGCGTATTGGTCACCACCACCGTCTGAAACTACCCAAGAAGAAGCAGGATCTGAGGAATTAAAATATGGAATTTAAACAAGCAGCATTGAATGCGCGGCATCATATCGTGTTTTTATTGGGACTTTTTTCCGCATTGGCAATTGCGTTCACTGTTGAAGATCGTGATTACGGTCGGGTCTTGGGCAATATTACGTTTGAGGCGACAGAAACCATTCCCTTGCGTGAGAATCGCGTGCTGACACAAGAAGAAGTGCTGTGGGCGAATACGGCGTGGAAGTACTTTGAAAATAACTATCAGTCAAATACCGGGCTGGTTAATTCAGTGAATGGCTACCCATCCACCACCATGTGGGATACCGCTTCATATTTGATGGGGCTCATTTCAGCTGAAAAGTTGAATGTAATCAGTCAATCAACGTTTGAATTGCGGATGGAAAAGGCGCTACATACGTTAGCCCGCCTGCCGCTTGTCGAAGGAAAACTACCCAATAAAGCCTATAACACGCAGACACTGGAAATGGTGGATTACACCAATAAACCGGTTAAAGCCGGTATTGGCTGGTCAGCGATTGATATCGGTCGCATTCTCGTACCGCTGAATATCATGGTGTGGCAGTACCCTCAATTCAACAAGCAAGTGAATGATGTACTCATGCATTGGGATGTCGGCGCCATGATCAAAGACGGTTATCTTTACGGTTCACGTCCGGCGAAAACCGGTGACGTGATGGAGCGGGTGCAAGAAGGCCGAATTGGGTATGAAGAGTACGCCTCAAAAGCTATGTCGCTGATGGGTCGAGATGTCTTTAATGCAATGAAATATATCGATTATCTCGAAATGCGTGAGATTGATGGCATTGATATTCCAACCGACTTACGTGATCCCGCCAAGTTCCATGCACACAACTATGTAGTGAGCGAATCATACATCTTGGATAGCTTGGAGTTTGGGGCTGACAGTGTGTCGAAGATATTTGCCCATCGCGTGTATAAAGCACAAGAAAACCGTTATAAGCGCACGGGTATTTTGACCGCTGTCAGTGAAGATAATACCGATGAGGCCCCGTATTTCGTTTACAACACGGTCTTTTCTGATGGGAAAGAATGGAATGCCATCACGGATAAAGGTGATGATGCCTCACATTTGAAATCATTGTCCACCAAGGCCGCTTTTGGCTGGTACGCCTTGTATGACAGTCAGTATACGGACTTGTTGATTGAGGATGCAAAAACCCTTTATTCCAATAAAGACGGCTGGTTCTCGGGGCGTTATGAAGTCGATGGGCGAGTCAATAAAGCGATAACGGCCAATACCAATGGGATTGTGTTGGAATCGTTAGCATATATAGAAAATGGTTCACTGTTGAGCGTCGGTGTCCAGTAAGAGCAGTAGCGTCAGGAGTGTAAGATGCGTTATATCATCGTGGGTCTGATTGGGATGTTGGTTGTCGGTTGTGGTAATAAATATAACCGCTTCTCTGATGATGTGGTTGAACGGAAAAACCACTGGTCGACACCCAAAGCCAGACAAGGAAAGTTGACTGAAAAAGAAATGGATATGGCCAGAATTGCCTGGAAGTATTTTGAGAATAACTATCAGGAGTCAACCGGGCTGGTCAACGCGGTAAACAATTATCCCTCGGTCACGTGGTGGGATGCGGCATCTTATATGGCCGGCATGGTCAGTGCGTATGAGCTGGGGATCATCGACAAAGAGGAATTTGATCGTCGTTTGCGTAAGATGATCACCACGCTCAATAAGCTTGATTTGTTCCGTAATGAGTTACCGAACAAAGCCTATAACACCCAAACGGCAGCGAAGGTGGACTACGGCAACCAACCCGGGGAAATCGGCTATTCAGCCTTGGATCTGGGCCGATTGATGATTTGGCTTCATATCATCAAGCACCGCTATCCTGAATATGCGACAGGGATCGACACGGCCGTGCTGCGTTGGAATTTCTGTAACGTGGTGGACGAAAACGGCACGATGTTTGGTGCCTTGCTTGAAAAAGACAAGCCGGTTCAATACCTGCAGGAAGGGCGTTTGGGGTATGAAGAATATGCTGCGAAAGGCTTTGAATTGTGGGGGTTTGACACAACGCAAGCCTCAATGCCTGAGCCTTATAGCACCATCAATCTCTACAGTTACGATGTGCCTTATGACACCCGTGATCCGCGAAAGCTGAAAGCGCACAGTTATGTGGTAACAGAAAGTTATGTCTTGGATGGGATCGAGATGGGCTGGGACTTGGTCAGTGACCGATCACCACACGATTACCGTTATTCTAATGAATGGATGGCTGAGTTTGCACTGCAAATTTACCGCGTACAGGAAGAGCGTTATAAGCAAACTGGTATCATTACCGCCCGTACTGAGCATCAGTTAGCGGGGCCGCCGTATTTCGTTTATGACACCATTTATACGGATGGGTTCGCCTGGAACACCATTTCTGAAGTGGGCGAGTTTTTACCCCAGTATGCTGCCGTCGCCATTAAAGGGGCGATGGGGATGTGGGTACTGTGGGACACCGCATACACCGATTTGTTATTTGACCATATTTCCCACAGTTATGATCGTGAAAAAGGCTTTTATGAAGGGATTTTTGAAAATGGTACAGGGCTAATTAATACGTTCACGTCCAATAACAATGGTATTACGCTAGAGATCTTGCTCTATAAAGAGCAGGGGAAACTGTTGACATATAAAGACAATGTTGCCCCTAGCCTGTGGGAGAAAGCCCTCGAGTCTCCGTTTGGCTACGAAGGACAGTGCTTGCCTCGGAAAAAGCCCCAATTATAAGGGGGCTTGGTAAGGGGAGCCCATGTTGAAAAAAGCAATAGTTGTGCTGGTCGCGTGCCAATTAGCCGCATGTGGCGTGGTGTATCGAGGCGTGCAAGACGGCATCACTTCTGTGAATGAGTCACAGTTGATCCGTCAGGGGCGATACGGTGAACTCACAGAAGATGAACTGGCGTGGGCGAAAACGGCGTGGACTTATGTGGAAAATAATACCAACCCCACCACGGGGTTGGTTAATTCTATTGATAATTACCCAACAACAAATTTATCGCATATTGCCGATTATTTAGTCGCGTTAATGGCGGCCGATGAATTCGGCTTTATCACCAGCAAAGAGCACGATGAACGCTTAACCTTGGTCATCAGTTTTTTGAACAAGATGCCATTAGGCTTGTTAGGTGTTCCCAATAAAGTGTACAGCACCACATCGGGGCAAATGGTCGACTACGCGAATCAGCCGGGGGAGTTAGGGTGGTCATCTATCGATATTGGCCGATTGTTGATTGTCTTGGCGATCACCAAGCAGCGTAATCCGACCTTTTCTGAATACATTGATAAAGCCGTATTGCGTTGGAATTTTTGTGAATTAGTCAGTACAGAGGGTGAACTGTTTGGGGGCACCATCAATAACGGGCAGGTACATCGCTACAAAGAAGGCCGTTTAGGGATTGAGGAATACACCGCGTATGGGTATCTCGATTGGCAAATTGTGCCTGAAAAAGCCATGTTACTTGAACCGTATGAAGTCGTCACCATCAATGGGATAGACCTGCTATTTGATGGTCGCGATCCTCGTCATTACGATGTGTTACGTCCGGTCTACAGCACGCCTTACTTGCTGTTGGGGATGGAGTTTAATTGGGATGAGATCAGTGACAGTCATTCAAACGATGCCATTCATTCTAATCATACGCTGTCTGCGATGGCAGATGCGGTGTATCAGCTTCAAGCCTCGCGCTGGGATCGAGAACGCATTTATACAGCCCGCGGGGAGCATGTGGTCACGGGGGAGCCGTATTTTGTGTACGACAGCATTTATGCCTTAGGCACGCCGTGGATTTCAGTGGCGGAAGATGGCAGCGATCATGATGAAAAAGCGTTGGTATCTACCCGCGTGGCCTTTCAAATGTGGACGTTATGGCGAACCGATTATACCGACCGTTTGTTGACCTTGGTGCAAGAATTGTATGATCCAACACGAGGGTGGTATGAAGGGCGATATGAGTTAACCAGTGCGTATGAAAAAACCATCTCATTGCAAACCAATGCAGGTGTACTAGAGGCATTGTTATATAAAGCGAATGGCAAGCTGTATCAACGTTCAACCGAACGTGAGTTTAGGGACGTACAGTTTGATTCTCGGTTTTACCATCCTGGAAAATGCTTGGTGGAGACGTTCCGATGAAAATAACGATGTTGCTCGGCAGGGTGTATGTGTTCGTACTGTGTGCGTTGGTATTGGGTGTAGGAGTCAGCAGTGGACGCGTGATGGCCTCGGCGGTAGAGTTGGATCTCGCGCCGTTTGCAAAAGGGACGCACTTGATCACCCTCGGTCGTTATGAACAAGCTGCTGAGCAATGGCACCGGTTATCACTGGCCTTTTTGAGCGCAGAAGCTCAGCTTGGACGAAAAAAAATGTGGCAGTATGCCGGCATGTCTGCGGCTTTAGCGGCGATGGCAGCGGATAAAGCTAACAGTGCGCTGGCTTACCAGTATTGGGCTGACAGTACGCGCTATTTGATGACGGGAGGGACAGACTGGCCGCAGGTACAAAAAAGGATGCATCGCCGGTTTGAGCAAGCCAATACGTTGTTATCGACACAAGTACAGGTGGCCGATGTCGTCAGTAGTGTCGACAATGCATGGCAACAAGAATTAAGTTTACTGCAAGTGTGGGATGACAAGTTAACGCTGTTTCGTTTTGCCTCTCCCCAGCTGGGGTTGAGTGAAGCCGGCGGTGGGATCTCTCCCGCCGTGTCTTTGAACGGCAATGAAGATTTGCCTGCTCAGCCCCGTTATATTCGCCCGGTCGTGTCTGCGACAGGTAAAAAATTGAGTGGTATTAACAGTACATTCAGTCATGACAAAAGGCGCCCGACCACGGTACCCATTACCGGACCGGATGCGCTCCCCAATGAGTCTCTTTATTCTCATCCACCCCGTGTCCCTACCGCTTCTGCGTCTTCTTTTCAAATAAAGCGTTTAAGTGAACAACCAGCGCCGAAATCGGAGCAAAAGCTTGAACCCCAACGTGACATTAACCCTACGCCGAATGTGATTGTTACGCCGGTTAAACCGATTGTTTTTAATGAATCTAACTTGAAGCCTAACCAGCAGCCGACAGGGCCCAGTTCCCCTATACCGATGCATGATACACCAGCAAGCCAAGCAGCTGTCGCGCATACCCCCGAACTTCAAACGCGGACAACACAAACCTCCTTATCCGAACTTGCCTCACCCAATGCCGTGTCGGATGAACGGGCGACATCGACACCGATTGATCCCGTGACGGTGGCCGAGAATAAAGAGGTCGCCAGAGGCGTCATCGCTCGTGGTCATCTTGAAACCGTCGAGGAAGCGGGGGTTGAAGCCATTCGTCGACGTAGTTTTGCACCAACAGGCCAGCATGTACCGGCAGCGGAAGGCGCTAAAGAATAACGCGGGAGGGCTTATTCGCTGTCACTGGTTTCGGGAAAGAGGATTTGATTGTAATCGGGCTCTGGGGTGTTATTGAATCGGTCAGTGACGCATTGTTTTTTTTCGGTATCGCAGTAGACGTTGTTACTGAAGGAGAAGCGTTGGGTATCGAAATTTTTACTGCCGACCTCATCAATGATGGCCATGAAGTGATCTTGTGCAGCTTGCCCGAGGAACATCTGGGTAAAGGCCATTGAAATGCCATCACTATCGACACAAAATCCGGCTTTCTTATCGCAAATGACGCCCATGTCGGGGGAGTAAACGGTTTCATTGAAATCGGTTTTCGCTTGGACTAAACCAAAGCCAATAAACAGAGCAATTTGTAATAATAAAAGCGGTTTCATACGTTACCTATGGTTTCTATGCTGGGTTTTCTACGCTGATTTTTTATGTCTGCTTTTTGATGTGTCGCCTACACAATGTTGTCACTGAAAAGTCTATGCATACCTCGGTGTGTCTGTTGTTTAAGAAAAGAGACAACCGAGATCTATATAGAATGTTCCATGAGCGTTTGATTATGTAGGAGTTGTTGTTATGCAGTGGTATCTCTATGTCTTAAAGCAATATGCCGTATTTAAGGGCCGCGCCAGTCGGCCTGAGTATTGGTACTTTGTGTTGTTCAATATCATTATTAGCATCATTTTGGCCTTAGTGAATAACTTGCTCGGTAATCCGGGGGACGGTGAAGGCGGCGGTGTGTTTGGTTTTATTTATTCTCTGTTGGTCTTGCTGCCCAGCTTGGCGGTTGCGACTCGCCGTTTGCATGATACCGGACGAACGGGCTGGTGGTTACTTATCGGTTTGATCCCTATCATTGGCTTTTTTGTGTTGATTTATTTCTTCGTTCAACCCACGCAACCTGACCCGAATGAATACGGGGATGCGCCACCGTCGCAGCCCACATCGTCTTGATGGTGAATGTTACGGCGTTCTCATTAACCATACTGGCGTCTTATTTCATCTACACTTACTTCACGCATGTGCCGATAAAAGGCTCATGATATTTGACCAGTTGGCAAAAAAACTCCAGTGATGCCATCGAAGTTCGTGGAGTAATACAATGAAAATTCATCAAGTTGCACTCATTGCATTGGGTGTGAGTGTGTCCGGACACAGTGCGGCCGAAGCGCCCGTCATGTCTGAAAAAAATCATTATCCCTCTTATCAACACCGCACATCATCGACGGATAATGCCTCGTATCAACGCTCGCCATCCGCTTACTATCATGAAGAGAAACAGGAGGGAAAACATCGCGACAATGCCTATGACAATCATTATGCTGATGAGACTGGCGGTGAACAGAATGACAGTAAACGGTTAGTGCTCAACCTTGTGGGGACGGGTTACATGTACGAGGGGGAGGTGCCTGATATTGACGGTGATAAAACACCAGATATGGCCATGTGCTTCGATGTGGATTTGAAAGACCCCGCAACGAATGCATCTATCGGGTATGCGACAGACTGTTTGTCTGAAATCACCGAGGAAAGTGGCGGAGTCAAATTAATAGGCACCACGTATTTTTATTTACCGGATGGCCTCATTGTGACCCGAGGACTTACCACGGTACAGCCCGTACTGCAGGAAACGGTCACGCCGAACGGTAATATGATTACACATATCACGGGAGCTTCCAGTGATGAAAGCGGTGTGCTTAAAGCATACGGTGACTATGCATGGCATCAAGGACCGGTCAGGTTGTCAGGAATGGTGGATTTAAGTCAATTTACCCAATCTGTCGGTGATCCTATTCATTTTGATTGTTTGTTCACCTTGCAACTCAAAGAAGTGAAATACCGTTGGCCACACAGATACAATTGGTATCGTCATCATCACTATCAAGATGACCGCTATGATAACAACGGTTATCGCCAATACAGAAAAGAGTCATCGTCGGAGTCGAATCATACGTGGCGTGAATCATCACACTACACTCAGCAAAAAACGTACTAACGCAAAAAGCCAGAAGCGACAGGCTTCTGGCTTTTATGCGATGGTGGCCTAGGTACCTTGTGTGAACGTCTTACGCAAACGTCTAGGTGATATCAATGTGCGTTACTGTTTGGCTGCTAAGTAAGTTTTGTAACCACCAATTAAATTACGTGCTTTGTAGCCGTTATTCACTAACTGGCGATAAGCAACGTTACCGCGTAAGCCCACTTGGCAGTAGATAATGATTTCTTTGTCTTTCGGCAACTCATGCATACGTTGACGTAACTGGTCGACGGGGATATTGATCGCCCCTTCAAGGTAGCCTTGTTTCAGCTCACCCGGATTACGCACATCAAGCAGTAACTGCGTGTCTGTCAGATGATCAATCTCATCAAAATGGATCGGAGTGGCATCGCCTTGCATGATGTTGGTCGCCACAAATGCGGCTTGGTTGATGACATCTTTAGCACTGCCGAACGGCGGTGCATAGGTCAGCTCAAGATGCTGCAATTGCTCAACGGTCATTCCGGCACGTTGTGCCACCGCCATGATATCAATACGTTTATCGATGCCGTCTTTGCCTACGGCTTGTGCGCCGTAAATTTTCCCCGTTTGTGGATCGAACAGCAGTTTGAACGACACCACTTCAGCTCCCGGGTAGTAACTGGCATGGCTGGCGGTGTGAACGAAGACTTTTTCGTAATGAATGCCATCACGCTTTAGCTGTTTTTCATTCTGGCCGGTAGCGGCGACGGCGAGATCAAAGACTTTGCAGATTGCTGTGCCTTGCGTGCCTTGATAGGTCGCCTGACGCCCCAGCATGTTATCGGCGGCCATGCGTCCTTGACGATTAGCGGGGCCCGCCAGTGGCACAAGTGCCGCTTGGCCTGTGACAAAATCGGGATCTTCTACCGCATCACCCACGGCATAAATAGCAGGATCGCTGGTCTGCATTTGCGCATTGACCCAAATCCCACCCAGTTCGCCAATTTTCAGCCCCGCAGCTTCAGCCAATTGGGTATCTGGGCGTACCCCGACAGCCATGATCAGAATGCCTGTGTTCAGTGTGTCGCCATTATTGAGGGTTAAGGTTAATTGTCCTGAGGCAGCATCATGCTGTACCGCATCAAGGGCGACGCCTAAGCGCAAGTCGATACCTTGTGTGCGAATGGTGTCATGAACAACGCCGGCCATTTCACGATCGACAGGCGTCATCACTTGATCTGCCATTTCAATCAGTGTGGTAGTGATGCCGCGCTGGTGGAAGGCCTCCATCATTTCCAACCCGATAAATCCCCCTCCGACGACGGTTGCATGGGTCGGTTGGTGGGTGTCTAGAGTCGAGAGGATGTTATCCATATCCGGGATATTACGCAGTGAATGCGTTAATGGGTTATCGATACCGGCGATAGGCGGTACCACTGGCGCTGCGCCTGGGCTGAGCAGCAACACATCATAGCTTTCGGTGTAACTCGTGCCATCAAGCAGGTTGCTGACCGTGATCGATTTAGCGTCGCGGTTGATGTGTGTGACTTCGTTCATGATACGCACATCGACATTGAAGCGAGCAAGGAAGCTGGCCGGTGTTTGCAACAGTAACTTGCTGCGATCCGTAATATCCCCGCCGATATGGTACGGCAAGCCACAGTTGGCAAAAGAGACAAACTCACCCCGCTCAAACATGATGATGTGTGCATCTTCACTTAAGCGTCGTGCTCTTGCTGCGGCTGACGCGCCACCGGCTACACCACCGACAATCAAAATTTTCGTTTTTGCCATTGTTCTCTCCATACGTCCCATCAGCGGAATCAACAAATAAGATCAGTCTTTTACTTTATGATGAAGGGATAATATCACACAAGTTAAATTAGTAAATGCTAATTTAGTCTTGACTAATTATGGTTAAAAAAGCCACTATAATGCAAAGTGTGCAGGTTATCTGAGAGTTGGGCGCCAACAAGGAGGCATGAATGAGTGGTGAATTTCCGTGGCAAGCATTGCTTGGGGGGATGTTGCTGGGTCTGTCTGCAGCATTGTTAATGTTGATGAATGGGCGTATTGCCGGGATCAGTGGCATTGTGTCTGGGATACTGAAGCCAGAGAAGGGAGAGTGGCCTTGGCGGCTATTCTTCTTGGTCGGTATGCTGGTCAGTGGTGCCATGGCGCCGTTATTGGGCTTGTCGTTTCCTACTGAACTCCCCGTGACCTCAATCGGCATGGTGGTGATGGCTGGTCTGCTGGTGGGCATTGGCACAAAGCTCGGTAACGGATGTACCAGTGGCCACGGTATCTGTGGCATGGGGCGATTCTCACCGCGTTCGGTGGTGGCCACGCTGATGTTCATGGCGGTGGCGATGGTGACGGTGTTTATCCGTCTTCATCTGCTTTAAAAGAGAAAGGAGAAAACACGATGTCACGATTAACCAATATAACCGCTCTGGCTTCTGGTCTTTTGTTCGGTATGGGAATGATGCTATCTGGCATGGTTGATCCGAATAAAGTGATCGGCTTTTTGGATATCGCAGGTATGTGGGATCCCAGTCTTGCTTTTGTGATGGGCGGCGCGCTGCTGGTGTTTATGCCGATGTATTTTTTAGTGATCCGTCCTCGGCAGAAGCCGGTGTGTGCATCCACATTTTCGATAAGCACAAAAAGGCAGATTGATAAGCGTTTATTGATAGGGGCTGGGCTGTTTGGTGTCGGATGGGGCTTAGCGGGTATTTGTCCCGGTCCTGTCGTGACCGCGTTGCCGAGTTTGAATAGCACAATGTGGGTCTTTCTCATTGCAATGCTGATTGGAATGAAAGCCGTTACTGCGTTTGAGCGCCCCGCAGAGGCCAGATAATGGCGTATTCAGCACAATCAGACTGAAAAGCAGGGCGGGTTTTCATCGAAGAGTTTGAATGAAGCCCGCTCACTGTAATGGTATCCCGTCATTTACACGTTTAATCGGCTCTACGTTTGCAATGGTGGGGAGATTTGGTACAACTGGGTTACGGCAAGCTATCAGGGAAAAGAGAACCGTTTTGAAAACAGTCGCGGAAACACTGCTTACGACAACGATCATGGCGCAAATCAACAAGCAAGGGGCAATCAACACCTTGGAAGCGCTATACAGTAAAGCGCGTTATGCGCGGTTTACCCGTCTTAAGTGGGCGGGCCAGTATTACGACGGTATTCAATTTGATGATGGCAGCAGTATCAGTGTGTACCCGACGTCATTCAATAAACTGACGCTTGTGGCATCTTGTGCCGCTTCGACAAGGAAGGCGCAATAACGCGCAAGAAAGACAAAGTCTGTCAGCGTGAAGAGGTGAATATGCCTGTTGATAAAATTGCAATATAAGATCCCAAAAACGATAGTTGATGTGACTTGGTTAGCCATATAAGTTGCTAAATGACCAAACAAAAGCAGGTAATCACAGGATGATTACTGAGTAACAAGGACATATCGTTTTTTGGAGTACGATACATGAACACACGATCTGATGGGCGAGCTTGTGCTCTCTCTGTCGGTGCACATTCGCAGCCGCATACATTACCCTCTCATTACCAATCCGCACTTCCGTCCGGTAGCGACATGCTATTTGGCTATTATTCAGCATTCCGATTTAGTCACTAGTTAATTGCGCTTTGCATCACGCAAAGCTGGCGTTTAACACCCTTCTTTTTTCAAATTTGAAGCACGGCTTGTGTCCATACAAGGCATGCTCGATAAATTTTAGAGACAACATTGTGAATACTAAATTACTTGGAAGTTCGTTAATCATTGCCGGTACGGCACTGGGTGCCGGTATGTTGGCTATACCAATGGTATTGGCCCAATTCGGTTTATTCTGGGGAACCACCCTGATGTTGGTGATCTGGATGGGGACAACCTACGCTGCACTCTTGCTGCTTGAGGCCAGCATTAAAGCCGGTGGTGGCCTCGGCATGAATACCATCGCGCGTAAAACCTTGGGTAAAGGTGGGCAGTTAGTGACTAACGGCTTGCTGTACGCCTTACTGGTGTGTTTGTTGATGGCATACATCATTGGTGCCGGGGATCTGTTGCTGCAATTGCTGTCAGGCATGGGCATTGAACTGACAATGATGCAAAGCCAGATCGCCTTTACCTTGTTAGCCGGTCTGGTGGTGGCGGCGGGGACGGCGGTGATTGATAAGATTAACCGCGTACTGTTTGTCATCATGGTTGTGACGCTAGGGATGACCCTGATGTCGCTTGTACCGTCTATCTCGTTTGACAATTTGATGTCTGCGACCAGCGATAACAAAGTGGCCTTGATCAAAACCAGCTCAGTCTTGTTCACCAGCTTTGGTTTCATGGTGGTTATTCCATCACTGGTCACGTACAACAAAGAAGCGACACACAAGCAACTGCGCAACATGGTGGTATTGGGCTCTATTATTCCACTATTCAGTTACTTGCTATGGCTATACGCGGCGATGGGGAATTTGACAGCAGAACAAATGGTGAATTTGGGCGGTGTGTCTGAATTGATTGCCGCGTTAGGCGCACAGCACAGCATGATTAATGCCGTACTGTCAGTCTTCACGGGCCTTGCACTGTTAACGTCATTCTTGGGTGTTGCCATGGCACTGTTTGACCAAAATGCGGATACCTTCCGTCAAAACCGTGCAGTCACTTACGTGCTGACGTTTATTTTCCCATTGATCGGTGCGCTATTTGCCGCTGACCAGTTCTTGTCGGTACTGGGCTACGCGGGTATTATTCTAGTGTTCCTTGCGGTATTCGTACCGATGGCGATGACCATTAAGCTACGCCGTGATAACGATGACGCCAATTATGAAGTGGATGCAACCGGTGTGGTGTATCAAGCTGCAGGTGGTCATCTGGCGATGGGACTGAGCTTCCTATTCGGTTGTTTCTTGCTGATGGCGGAGTTGATTTAATCTGACAGCGACCAAGGTGACACCGCCGTGATGTGGGCATCACCTTGGTAAAAAAAAGCAACGAGAAAAGGGCGTTTACGATATCGTAAACGCCCTTTTTTTGTATCCGTGTTTTATTAAACAGATACGTCTCTGCCTAAGCAGAGGTAAAGCGAGGTGGAATCATGGCAAGATGCGACCAAACAAAAATGCCGTTTTGAAGTTTTAGTGACCAAACAAAAACCTCACACAGACTTTATGGAGTACGTAATACATAACTAAAGTCGTGTTTCCAATGGCATTCATAATACAAAGTTTCGCGTGAATGAACCAGATAGTGGCGGAAGACGGATTGCCGTAAATACGCGTGAACTGTAAAGAAAAAAGTACACTTAAGTGGTTGATATATAGCAAATAAGGATGATTATGCGAGGCTGCGAGGCTGCGAGGCTGCGAGGCTGCGAGGCTGCGAGGCTGCGAGGCTGCGAGGCTGCGAGGCTGCGAGGCTGCGAGGCTGCGAGGCTGCGAGGCTGCGAGGCTGCGAGGCTGAGTGGTGGAGAGATTGAGAGAGAAGCTGAACCAATGAACCCATGGCGCGTATACCCTTAGAAGACTCAGTGTCATCTCTCTAGACAGGATAAGTAGAAGGGGAGCTGGAGGATAGCAGTAGGAGAGGGGGGGGACGAGAGAAGAGTATGGATGGTAAGCAACAGATAAAATAAAACCCGGTTGCCGAAGCAACCGGGTTTTTAAACGTTAGTCGTAATTAAAAATTACTTCTTAGCGTTCTTTTCTTTCTGCTCAGCGATTACTTTTTCAGCAACGTTTGCAGGACATGGTGCGTAGTGTGCGAACTCCATAGAGAACTGACCACGACCAGATGTCATAGTACGTAGAGTACCGATGTAACCAAACATTTCTGAAAGAGGTACATCACCCTTGATACGTACGCCAGTAACACCAGCTTGCTGGTCTTTGATCATGCCGCGACGACGGTTAAGGTCACCGATTACGTCACCAACGTGGTCTTCTGGAGTGAACACGTCAACGTGCATGATTGGCTCAAGAAGCTGAGGACCTGCTTTAGGCATAGACTGACGGAATGCGCCTTTCGCTGCGATTTCAAATGCGATTGCAGATGAATCGACTGCGTGGAAGCCACCGTCGTATAGCTCAACTTCAACGTCAAGAACTGGGAAGCCAGCTAGAGGACCAGTTTGCATCATAGATGCGAAACCTTTGTCGATTGCAGGCCAGAATTCTTTAGGAACGTTACCACCAACAACTACTGATGTAAACTTGAAGCCAGAACCTTGTTCGCCAGGCTTGATACGGTAATCGATCTTACCGAACTGACCTGAACCACCAGACTGCTTCTTGTGCGTGTAGCTGTCTTCAACAGGCTTCGTGATAGTTTCACGGTAAGCAACCTGTGGCTGACCAACAACTAGGTCTACGCCGTAAGTACGCTTAAGGATATCTACCTTAATGTCTAGGTGAAGTTCACCCATACCTTTAAGGATAGTTTCGCCTGTTTCTTCGTCAGTCTCAACCTGGAATGATGGATCTTCTGCAACCATCTTACCGATAGCGATACCCATCTTCTCAGAACCGCCTTTGTCCTTAGGAGCAACAGCGATAGAGATTACTGGAACTGGGAAGATCATTGGCTCAAGCGTACACTCGTGCTTAGGATCACATAGAGTGTGACCAGTTTGAACGTTCTTCATACCAACGATAGCGATGATGTCGCCCGCTTGAGCAGAAGTAAGTTCGTTACGGTCGTTTGCTTGCATCTCAACCATACGGCCGATACGCTCAGTCTTACCAGTAGCAGCGTTAAGGATGGTGTCACCCTTATTGATCTTACCAGAGTAGATACGTACGAAAGTCAGGGCACCGAAACGGTCATCCATGATTTTGAACGCAAGAGCACGTAGTGGCTCATCTGCAGATACAGTTGCTACTTCGCCAGTTGGCTCACCAGTTTCTGGATCAGTTAGCGGCTGAGGATCAACTTCAGTTGGTGCAGGTAGGTAATCTACAACTGCATCAAGAACTAGCTGAATACCTTTGTTCTTGTAAGCAGAACCACAGAACGTTGGGAAGAATGCTAGGTCACGAGTACCCTTACGGATACAACGCTGGATGTCTTCGATAGAAGGCTCTTCACCTTCCATGTACGCTTCCATTAGATCATCGTCTTGCTCAACAGCAGTTTCGATCATCTCTTCACGGTAAGCTTCAACGTCGTCAACCATGTCAGCTGGAACGTCTAGTACTTCGTAGTTTTCTGGAAGACCAGAGTCATCCCATACGTATGCTTTACGAGTTAGGATGTCTACAACACCCACGAAGTCTTCTTCGCGGCCGATTGGTAGAGTCATAACTAGTGGAGTAGCACCAAGTACTTTTTTAACTTGATCAACAACGTTGAAGAAGTCAGCACCCATACGGTCTAGTTTGTTAACGAAGATCAGACGAGATACTTCTGATTCGTTCGCGTAACGCCAGTTAGTTTCTGACTGAGGTTCAACACCGCCCGAACCACAGAATACACCGATACCGCCGTCAAGTACTTTAAGTGAACGGTATACTTCAACTGTGAAGTCTACGTGTCCAGGAGTATCGATAACGTTTAGACGGTGATCGTTCCAGAAACAGCTAACAGCTGCAGACTGGATTGTGATACCACGCTCAGCTTCCTGCTCCATGAAGTCAGTAGTCGTTGAGCCGTCGTGCGTATCACCAATCTTGTGGATTTGGCCTGTAAGCTTAAGGATACGCTCGGTAGTAGTGGTTTTACCCGCATCAACGTGCGCGAAAATACCAATGTTTCTGTATTTAGATAAATCTGTCATTGTTTTTCTCTATAAACAATTACTGTCACTATTCGGGGGGGGAGTATATCACTGATTTAGACAAATATTACATAGTTCATTTGAGATAAAATGAACATTTGCTTGTTTTTGCTCCGCCTTTTAGAGATTTATGGCTCAAACGCTCAATAAACCCACAAGAGGCTGACGTGATAACATAATCTGTTCCGCAAAATAGCAGGATCATGCTGTCATGAGCCCGCTTACTTCGCTCGAAATCGGTGATTTAATTGCCAATATCATTGGGTTTGTCAGACAAGTGCCTGATATACACCAATGCTAAAGGGATAACCCGAAGCCATCAAATCGGGTTAATTCTAGTCGTTATCAGAAAAGGCTACCAGTGGGTGGTCGCCTTTTTCTCGTCTCTGATGTTTGCTGATGAAGCGAGAATGGCAAGAGAAGCGATCAGTGCAAGCGATCTGCTGCTGGATCGGTGGCATGCAGGTGCTTTTTCTCAGCATCCAGCCACTGGTAGACCGCTTTGATGGTCGCGTCTTTGGGGGCCTTGTTTTTCAGCCCTTTGATTTGCTCGATATCATAAAAGGGCGGGGCATCATCGCGCAGAATGATACGGATCCCGATTGTCATGCGTTCAGGCGCAGTCATCTTAAAGGCTAAGTATTCACCCTTTAAAATCCGCGAGTGGTAAACCTCTACGCAATGCTGCAATATTTCCCCTTCTTCGCGCAGGGCAAAGTAGTGTGTGATCGGTTCAATATGGACGTTACCGGTAAAGACAACAGGGTAAGGACTATTGTGGGTTGGGCATGGCACGTACTCGTTGGTGCGGCGACGTTGTACCCAATTATCATGTAACTGGATAACAGCTTCGACGCTATCAAGCTGGCCCAGAATATCCATGGGGGCTTCATAGCCAAGACGCAGCCCCAGCTGTACCGTTTCGTTCAGTAGCGTGGGCAAACGAACACGATTCTTTAAGCTGGTTTGTGTCAGGCCATGCGCTAATTTCGAGCCAGTTAGATAAGGCAGTAGCATATCTAACTGTAATGCCTGTTCATTGATTGTCGGGTAATGATTAAAGTAACGGTACCGTTCTGCAATAGGATGCAATAGACGGGTGACTTGGGTATGGGTCGTTCGACTATTAAAAGTCACATCGATTTTATCCAAAAAGCGTAATGCGCCTTTGCTCGATGCAAATCCAAGCATATGTAAGATCTCACGCTGACCAAATTGGCACAGAGCGATGGCTTGCTCTCTGTCTAGTGGGTAAGCCTGACAAATTAAGTACAGCATGATGGGGCGCGTGATCAGCAAATCTTTTGCCCGCCGGTTTGTGGCCGCAAGGCTTAGCATGTACACGCCTAAGTCCGGGTAGGGCTCGACCAAATCAATGAAATGATCGGGAATGGTATTGACCCAATGCACACCACCCGGTGAATGAGCGATTTGGCTCAATGAAAAATCGATGCTGCCTTCAAGCGCTTCAATCGTACCATCATGATAGTGGCGCTCAAGTGTGAGGCCATCTTGCCATGGGTGAATGACAAGGGAAAACTGAAAACCGAAGGGGCTCAGATCAATCTGGAACCGTTCATCGTCATGGTGCGTATATTGAGGGGCAAGTTGCATGGCGGCCTCGTCAGTGAAAAGAAAAAGGGGGAGAACATTAAGGTTGCTGGGTATAAAACGCCGCAACGTCAGCCAGATCTTGATCGTTAAGTGCTGATAGTTGTTGTTGCATCATTTTGCCGTAAGTACCCAAACGTTCGCCGTCTTGGTAGGCTTTCATTGCTTTATAGAGGTATAACGCGTTCTGGCCATTGATATGAGGGTAGCCTTCTTTCATCGCAACACCGTTAGTGCCATGACAAAATTGACAAGAAAAAGCCTTATTTTTACCGATATCGGCATTACCTTCAGGCATGGCTGAAAAGGCAGGGAAACTCAAAAGGGCAAGAAGAGGGAGGAAAAGCGCATTTTTCATCGGAAATTGATTGTCCAGTAAAGTCAGAGAAGCATAGCCCATGTTCATGTAGGCATTGAGCTATGTTCTCTCTTTATACAATCAAAGCGATAGAGAAGAAAGTATCAACCGCAGAACCGCGATTTAATGATTGGAAAAGCAGTCACCTTTCGCCATGCGATCATATAAAATCACATTCACCGCTGCTGCCAAGTTCATGCAACCTTTAGTCGGTACATAAATGGTTTCACGGCAAAAGTCGGTAATTTCTTTTTTCAATGTCCCGTCTTCAGGGCCAAAAATATAGAAAGCGCGTTTCGGGTGCTTATATTCAGGAAGCGGTTTCGCCCCTTCAATTAAATCTACCGCAACGGGTACGCAGTCATGCGGAATGATTTTTTTCAGATCTTCTACACCAATCAGTGGAATATCACCCACGATGTTTTTGGTGTCAGTACAAAACTTCATAGCAAGATCATAACGTGTACCGGTATAGAACACACTGTTGACGCCATAGCACCCTGCAGCACGCATGACCGATCCGACGTTTTCAGGGGTTTTGGGGTTAAATAACCCGACACAAGAATACCCTTTGCTCTTGCTCATAATGTTTTTATTGCCTGTTTGATTTGAAAGACTGCCGACGTACACAAAGTGTGTGCCGGTAAAACGCAGTAAGCGCTGACGCGACGAGTATCGCTCAGCGCTTACTGTGTGTAACGTGAAGCCTGCGATTATGCACAGCACTTCTTGTATTTTTTACCGCTACCGCATGAACATGGGTCATTACGGTTAGGTGTTTTATCAAATACGGTGGTTTGCGGCTTATTGAGCAGCGTTTCCAGCTCCATCAAGTTTTCTTCCGCTTGGCTGTCGACCGTGATGGTCGCGAAAAGCGTTTGTTCAGCCAGCAGGGCTTCTACTTCTGCTTTTTTCTCTTCACTGTTAACGATCAACGGTAATGGATTGCTTTCAGTGCCGAGCTTTTGAGCGCGCTTCGTGTTGTAGCCAAAGCTTTCGTACTTTGGTTTTTTTTCAATGCGGCCTTTGTAAAAGAACTTAGACATCGTTTGTACCTGTCTTGCGAAGTAGTGGATAAAGAGTTCGCATGCGCGAAAGGGCGCGATATTAGCGGCTTAGCCGCGTTCTCGCAAGTCCTCTGCAATAATCCATTGTCGGCATAGCGGTTTGTTGATTTCCCATTCATGACCTATCGTAACTAGAGGGAAGATAGATAATTCCTCAATTCAATGAAGAAGATATCCCGCATAAAACCGCATCGATGGGGGCGATAATGGCATACAACGTCCATATCGCCACGTATCAGCAAGGAGGCACAAATGGGGAAATGGCACGTTTGGGGATTACTGCTCGGGATCGTTGCACTGCCGGGTTATGCTGTTAGTCAGGGCGAAAATCCGGCAAAAAGCGAAGGAAAAAGCGCTGCAGACACCACGATAAGCAACGCCACAGACACGATTGTGGAGTCACGCTCGCTGGTAGGTTTTGGCAGTGCGAAGTACGCCGATGATTTTTCCCACTTTGACTACGTTAACCCCAACGCCCCCAAAGGTGGCAAGGTGGTGTATGCGCAAGTGGGAACCTTTGACAGTTTTAATCGCTATGCCTCTCGGGGGGTGTCTGTCGCCGGCAGTGATACCTTGTATGACACTTTGTTTGTTTCCTCCAGCGATGAAATCGACAGTTATTACCCCTTAATTGCAGAGAAAGTCCGTTATCCGCAAGACTATGCGTGGATGGAAGTTGATATTAATCCCAATGCCCGTTTTCATGATGGCCAGCCGATTACCGCCGAGGATGTTGCGTTTACCTTCGACAAATTCATGAAAGAAGGGGTCGCACAATATAAGGTGTACTTCAAAGACGTGGATACCGTTACCGCGATCAAACCGCTGACCGCGCGCATCATCATGAAAACCCCCAATCGCGAAGTGCTATTAGCCTTAGTGCAAGGCATGACGGTGCTGCCTATGCATTATTGGCAAGATAAAAACCTCAGTGAGCCGTTAAATACGCCCCCCATTGGTAGCAGCGCCTATAAGATCGCGGATTATAAGCCCGGCCAGAGTGTGACGTATGAGCGTATGCCGACCTATTGGGCGAAAGACTTGCCTGTGAACGTTGGCCGTCATAACTTCCAGCAAATCCGCTATGATTATTACCGTGATGAAACCGTCACATTAGAAGCGTTTAAAGCGGGCGAGTACGATATCCGCGAAGAGAACGTCGCCAAATTCTGGGCTACCTTGTACCAAGGTAAAAACTTCGATAATGGCTACATTGTCAAAGAAGAAATCGCCCATCAAATTCCTCAAACCTTGCAGGCCTTTGTGTTTAATACACAAAAGGAGATGTTTTCCGATTCAAAAGTGCGTGAAGCGTTTTCTTACGCGATGGATTTTGAGTGGATGAACAAGAGCTTGTTCTACAACCAATACAGCCGCAGCCGCAGTTATTTTCAGAACACGGAATACGAAGCCAAGGGGTTGCCGTCTGCACAAGAATTAGCGGTATTAGCCCCGATTAAAGACAAAGTGCCTGCACGGGTGTTTAGTGATGAGTATCAACCGCCAGTAACGGACGGTTCCGGCCGTATTCGGTCGCAACTACGCCAAGCGCTGAGCCTGATGAAAGCGGCAGGTTGGGAAGTAAAAAACAAAGTCATGACAAACGTTGAAACAGGCGAACCGTTTGTGTTTGAGTTGCTCATGTACAGCCCGACCACCGAACGTTTGGCGATCCCGTTTCAGAAAAACTTGAAGCTGATGGGGATCGATATGCGATTACGCACGGTCGATACCACCCAATATATCAAACGCCTACGCGATCGCGATTTTGATATGGTGTCAGCGGGTTACAGTGCCAACCCTTATCCCAGCCCTAATCTGTTGATTGCGTGGAATAGCCAGTTCATTGATAGTACGTATAACACCGCAGGGGTGAGCGATCCGGCGATCGATTATTTGACCGAGCAGATAGCTCAGCAGCAGGAACATCCCGAACAATTATTGCCTCTGGGGCGTGCGTTAGACCGTGTGCTGCAATGGCATTTCTATGTGGTTCCGCAATGGCACATCAGCAAGTTTCGCGTCGCCACGTGGGATAAGTTTGCCCGCCCGGCAATCCGTCCGAAATACACCTTAGGGAAAGATACGTGGTGGGTGGATCCAGAAAAAGCCGCGCGCTTACCCGAAAAGCGTCGGTAACCGCCTATGTCAGCCTATATTCTACGACGCCTGTTGCTGGTGATCCCTACCTTGTGGGCGATCATTACTATTAACTTCTTCGTCATTCAAATTGCGCCCGGTGGCCCCGTCGAGCAAGCTGTTGCCCAACTAGAAGGTCACAGCTCGGGCATCATGGAGCGTTTCACTGGCGGTGGCCAAGAAGTGGTAACTGCCGATACGGGTGGGGAAGGCAATACTGGCTATCGCGGCTCGCGAGGGTTAGATCCGGAAGTAGTGTTAGCGATACAAAAGCAGTTCGGCTTCGATAAGCCCTTGCTCGAACGTTATGTCGATATGCTGGTGAATTACGCCACCTTTAATTTTGGTGAAAGCCTGTTTAAAGGCGGCAATGTGATTGACCTGATCATTGAGCGCTTACCGGTGTCCATTTCTCTTGGGCTATGGAGTACGTTGATCATCTACTTGGTGTCTATTCCCTTGGGGATCGCCAAGGCCATCAAGCATGGCTCCCGTTTTGATGTCTGGAGCAGTGCATTGGTGATTGTCGGCTATGCCATTCCCGGTTTCTTGTTTGCCATTTTACTGATCATCTTTTTTGCCAGCGGTAACTATTTCAGTTGGTTCCCATTGCGTGGCTTGGTGTCGAGTAATTTTGACCAACTGACCTGGTATCAACAAATCGCCGACTACTTTTGGCACCTCACTTTACCGATTATTGCTATGGTGGTCGGAGGCTTTGCCACGTTGACCATGCTGACCAAGAATTCGTTTTTGGATGAAATCAATAAGCAGTATGTCGTTACCGCACGGGCGAAAGGGCTGGATGAACGCGGGATCTTGTATCGTCACGTGTTCCGTAATGCCATGTTGATCATCATTGCGGGCTTTCCGGCTGCGTTTATCAGCATCTTCTTTACCGGTGCCATGTTGATAGAAGTGATGTTCTCGTTAGAAGGGATTGGCTTGCTGGGGTTTGAATCCACGATTCAGCGTGATTATCCCGTCGTGTTTAGTTCGCTGTATATCATGACCCTGCTGGGGCTGTTGTTGAACATTATCTCGGATATTACTTATACCTTGGTGGATCCGCGGATCGATTTTGAGGCGCGCTAGTGAAAATGAGCCCATTAACACAGGAACGTTGGGGGCGGTTTCAGGCCCATAAAAGAGGGTATTGGTCGTTATGGATCTTTGCTCTGTTGTTTGTGATCAGCTTGTTTGCGGAGATCATCGCCAACGATAAGCCCCTTTTGGTGGAATATCAATCACAGTGGTATTTTCCTATCCTTCACGCGTACTCGGAAACGGAATTTGGCGGTGAGTTCGAGGCAGAGGCCGATTACACTGATCCTTACGTTGCTGACTTGATCAACGCCCACGGCTTTATGATCTGGCCGATCATCCGTTTCAGCTATGACACCATCAATTATGATTTACCGGGGCCTGCGCCGTCACCGCCAGACCGTGTGAATTGGCTGGGCACCGATGATAAAGGGCGGGACGTGCTCGCGAGAATCATCTATGGCTTTCGCATTTCCGTGCTGTTTGGTTTTGCGTTAACCGTGATCTCTACCGTTATTGGTGTGGTGGTGGGGGCGTGCCAAGGCTATTACGGCGGGTGGGTAGACTTATTTGGCCAACGTTTTATGGAAGTGTGGTCGGGGATGCCGACGCTGTTCTTACTGATTATCTTGTCGAGTTTTGTTGAACCGAATTTCTGGTGGTTGCTGGGGATCATGGTGCTGTTCAGTTGGATGGGGCTGGTGGGGGTGGTGCGTGCCGAATTTCTCCGTTGCCGTAATTTTGATTATGTGCGGGCGGCGCAAGCGCTGGGTGTTGCGGATGGGCGGATCATGCTGCGCCATATGCTCCCCAATGCCATGGTCGCTTCTTTGACCATGATGCCGTTTATTCTCAGCGGATCGGTCACCACGTTAACCTCGTTAGATTTTCTCGGCTTTGGCCTGCCAGCCGGTTCGCCGTCGTTGGGGGAATTGTTGGCGCAAGGAAAAACCAATTTACAGGCCCCGTGGTTGGGGCTATCGGCGTTTGTCGTGTTATCGATCATGCTGAGTTTATTGGTTTTTGTCGGTGAAGCCGTACGTGATGCGTTTGATCCGCATCATCAGCGGTAGCAGAGGGAAGGCGAATGACAAAACCGATACTGACTATTGATAATTTATCGATGGGCTTTCAGCGTGGCCAGACGGTCGATCAGGTCACGCACGATGTGAGCTTGCAGATTTACCGTGGCGAGACGCTCGCCTTGGTGGGCGAAAGTGGCTCAGGTAAATCGGTCACCGCGAATGCCATTTTACGTTTGTTACCCCAACGCTCCGCCCGTTATCTTTCAGGCCGTGTGCATTACGATGCCATAGATATGGTGCGTTGCAGTGAGCGTGATATGCGCCAAGTGCGGGGTAATCGTATCGGCATGATCTTTCAAGAACCGATGATGTCGCTTAATCCCTTGCACAGAGTGGGGCGTCAATTGTGTGAAGTATTAGCATTGCACCGCGGGATGCGTCAGGCCGCGGCTGAGAAACGGGCGGTTGAATGGCTGAAAAAAGTCGGCTTGCGTGATGCAGAAAAACGCATGATGGCGTATCCCCATGAGCTCTCAGGCGGAGAACGTCAGCGGGTCATGATCGCCATGGCACTGATTAACGAGCCTGAGTTGTTGATTGCCGATGAACCCACCACCGCATTGGATGTGTCGGTACAAGCGCAGATCTTGGATTTATTAAAACAGCTCCAGCAAGAAATGGGCATGGCGATGCTGTTTATCACCCATGATTTAAGCATCGTCAAACAACTTGCGGATCGGGTCGCGGTCATGCAGTTAGGGCGCGTGGTCGAAACCAATACCCGTGATGCCATTTTTAATCATCCTCAAGATCCCTACACCCAACAATTGATTCAATCCGACCCGTCTGGCGAGCCTGTTGCGGTGACGGCGAATGCCCCAACCATGTTTGATGTGTCGCAATTAAAAGTCTGGTTTCCCATTAAAGGGGGGCTGCTTAAACGGGTAAAAGATCACATCAAAGCTGTCACCGATGTCAGTTTCCAATTGCAAAAAGGCCAGAGTGTTGGCTTGGTAGGGGAAAGTGGGTCTGGCAAATCCACCACGGGCATGGCGATATTGCGTTTGTTGGAGAGCGAAGGCGGTATTACTTATAATGGTATCGATATTTCAACGTTAAACCGCAAAGGGATGCTACCTTATCGCAGCCAGTTGCAAGTGGTGTTTCAGGACCCGTTTTCCGCGTTGAACCCGCGTATGTCTGTGGCTCAAATTATCGGGGAAGGGCTGACCGTGCATCACAGCCTGACAGCAGAAGAAACCGATCAACGCATCTGTGAAGCGATGCGCGAGGTCGAGTTGGATCCGGCTACTCGTCACCGTTACCCCAATGAGTTTTCCGGCGGGCAACGTCAGCGTATCGCCATTGCACGGGCGCTGGTCTTAAAGCCCGCATTTATCTTGCTGGATGAGCCCACCTCGTCGTTGGATCGTACCGTGCAGTGCCAAGTGCTTACGTTATTAAAAACCTTACAAGCCAAATACCAACTGAGTTACTTATTTATTAGCCATGATTTAAGTGTGGTTAAATCACTGTGTCATTATACGGTTGTGCTAAAAAATGGCTGTGTGGTGGAGCAAGGAAATACCGAAAAGCTATTTTCACAGCCTCAAGAGGAATACACTAAACAATTAGTTTCATTATCATCGGTTTAGCTGGTAATACCACATGGAAAGCGCGTTAAATCAGCATTTCAGGCGTATTTTGCCGACGTAAATTCTGTAATTGACTAAAATATCACCAAGAAAGGTTTTACCTATTAATTTTATAGATAAAACCTACTGTTACTTTTGCTACTTGGTGATAACATCGCGATCCTCAATATATGAATGACTTGTGCTGACGGAGTCAGACAAGTGGGTAAGTATTATGGTTAAGCCTGAAAATAATTGTATCGTCATCTTCGGCGCGTCGGGTGATTTGACCCATCGCAAATTGATCCCTGCCTTTTACCATCTTTTTGCTAACGGACTCCTTTCTGAGCAGTTCGCTATCTTGGGGGTAAGCCGCACAGAATACTCTGATGAGGAATTCCAGCAGAAACTCAAAGCCTCTTTGATGGCCAACGAAAAAGTTGACCCACAAACCCTTGAGGAATTCTGTCAGCGTCTTCACTATCAAGCGATTGATACCAAAGATGTTGAAGACTACGCTAAATTGAAAGCGCGTCTTGATGATATCGATCAGGCTTATCAAACCAACGGTAATACCACGTTTTACTTAGCCACCCCACCAAGCCTCTACAGTGTGATCCCTGCATGTTTGTCCGCTTATGGCTTGAACAGTGAAGCACGTGGCTGGAAACGTTTGATCGTTGAAAAGCCATTTGGTTACGATCTGGCGACCGCTGAACAGCTTGATGCCGAGCTGCATAATCACTTCCAAGAACACCAAATTTACCGCATTGACCATTACTTGGGTAAAGAAACGGTACAGAACCTGCTTGTTTTCCGTTTTGCCAATGGCATGTTTGAACCGCTTTGGAACCGTAACTTTATTGATTACGTTGAAATCACAGCGGCAGAATTCTTAGGTGTAGAAGAACGCGGCGGCTATTACGATGGCTCTGGCGCCATGCGTGACATGTTCCAGAACCATTTACTGCAAGTGCTTGCGATGGTTGCGATGGAGCCGCCAGCAGCGATTAACGCGAACACCATGCGTAATGAAGTCATGAAAGTGTTCCAAAGCTTGCAGCCGTTATCTGAAAATGACCTGAAGAATAACCTGGTACTTGGCCAGTACACCGAATCAGATGTGCGTGGCAATCACTTGTTGGGTTACCGTGAAGAGCCCGGCGTTGCGGAAGATTCCCGTACCGAAACGTATGTTGGCTTGAAAATGTTTATCGACAACTGGCGTTGGAACGGTGTGCCGTTCTACGTACGTACCGGTAAGCGTTTGCCAACGCGTGTGACCGAAGTGGTTATTCACTTCAAGAAAACCCCACACCCTGTTTTTGGTGCCAATGCGCCAGAAAACAAACTGATCATCCGTATTCAGCCAGACGAAGGCATTTTGATGAGCTTCGGGCTGAAAAAGCCGGGCGCAGGCTTTGAAGCCAAAGAAGTGTCGATGGACTTCCACTACGAAAGCTTGGAAGAAACCCACATGCTGACTGCCTATGAGCGTCTGTTGTTGGATTCCATGAAAGGTGATGCAACCTTATTTGCTCGTTCTGATGCGGTGAAAGCGTGTTGGGAATTTGTCCAGCCAATCTTGGATTACAAAGAGAACCCAGAGCACCTGTACGGTTACGCGGCAGGCACATGGGGGCCGAAAGAGGCCGACGATTTGTTGTCTCGCGATAACCGCGAATGGCGTTTCCCTTGTAAAAACTTGGCGAACACGGATTACTGCGAGCTATGAGTCACATGAATTACCACGTTTTTGACAGCGCCCAACAGGTGGTTGAAGCGCTTGCTCAGGAATTAGAAACGTATAGCCAGTTAGGGCGTCCGGTGCACATTTCGCTGTCGGGCGGCACTACGCCATCACAGTTGTTCGATTTCTTAGCCAATTCAGCGTTTTCGACGTCGATTGCATGGTCAAACCTGCACTTCTGGTGGGGCGACGAACGTTGCGTGGCACCGGATCACGAACAAAGCAATTATGGTCAAGCCAACGCCTTATTATTTAAGCATATCGACATTCCTGCTGAAAACATTCATCGTATTCAAGGTGAAGCGTTTGCGGCAATGGAAGTGGGGCGTTTCGCGGAAGAAATGCTGACCGAGATCCCACTTGAACACGGTGTACCGGCGTTTGATTGGGTATTGCTCGGCATGGGGACGGATGGCCACACGGCATCGTTGTTCCCGGGGCAAACCAAGTACGATTCGACAGAATTAGCCACGATTGCCGCGCATCCTGAAACGCGTCAGATCCGCGTCTCCAAAACGGCGCATCTATTGGCACACGCCAAACGCATTACGTATTTAGTGCTGGGTGAAAGCAAAGCGACTGTATTGAAGCAGATTGCCGAGCAGGCACCCGAAGCAGATAATTATCCTGCCGCAAAAGTTATTGCCAAAGAAGGCGTGACCGAGTGGTATCTCGATTCAGAAGCAGCCAAAGAGCTGGCATAAGGAGCGAAAATGAAAGCAGATATTGGTGTTATCGGTTTAGCGGTAATGGGTCAGAACCTGATCCTGAACATGAACGATAATGGATTCAAAGTGGTCGCGTATAACCGCACCGTTGCTAAAGTTGATGAGTTCCTTAATGGTCCGGCAAAAGGGACGAACATTGTTGGTGCAACATCACTGGAAGATCTTGTCAGCAAGCTAGAAAGCCCACGTAAAGTGATGCTAATGGTACGTGCGGGCGATGTCGTGGATCAGTTCATTGACAACCTAGTACCTTTGCTAGACGAAGGCGACATCATCATTGATGGCGGTAACACAAACTACCCAGACACCAATCGTCGTTTTGCTGCACTGCGTGAAAAAGGCATCCGCTTTATCGGTGCTGGCGTATCTGGTGGTGAAGAAGGTGCACGTTTCGGGCCTTCTATAATGCCAGGTGGCGATCCTGAAGCATGGCCACATGTGAAGCCAATCTTCCAAGGCATTGCTGCGAAAACCGAGCAAGGTGAAGCGTGTTGTGATTGGGTCGGTAAAGAAGGTGCTGGCCACTTCGTTAAGATGGTACACAACGGCATCGAATACGGTGACATGCAGCTGATCAGTGAAGCCTACCACTTCATGAAAGAAGGTTTGGGTCTGTCTGCGGATGAGATGCAAGCTATCTTTGCGGAGTGGAACAAGACTGAGCTAGATAGCTACCTAGTTGAAATTACCGCTGACATCCTTGGCTACAAAGATGAAGACGGTGAAGCGCTGGTTGAGAAAATTCTTGATACCGCAGGCCAGAAAGGTACGGGTAAGTGGACAGGTATCAATGCCCTTGAGCACGGTATCCCGCTAACACTGATCACCGATTCTGTATTCGCACGTTGCCTGTCTTCACTGAAAGATCAGCGCGTTGAAGCAGAGAAAGTCTTCAACAACCCAATCCTAGCGATTGAAGGTGACAAGGCTGAGTGGGTTGATGCACTGCGTCAGGCACTGCTTGCGTCTAAGATCATCTCTTACGCACAAGGCTTTATGTTGATCCGCGAAGCGTCTGAAGAGAACGATTGGTCACTGAACTACGGTAACGTAGCGCTAATGTGGCGTGGCGGTTGTATCATCCGCAGTGCGTTCCTAGGCAACATCCGTGATGCGTTTGAAGCGAACCCAGAGCTAGCGTTCCTAGGCTTGGATAACTACTTCAAAGATATCCTAGAGCAGTGTCTACCTGCATGGCGTAAAGTGGTTGCGAAGTCGTTCGAGACAGGTCTACCAATGCCATGTATGTCTTCTGCGTTGACGTTCCTGAACGGTTACACCACTGCACGCCTGCCAGCAAACATGCTGCAAGCACAGCGTGACTACTTCGGTGCGCACACTTATGAGCGTACTGACAAGCCACGTGGCGAGTTCTTCCACACCAACTGGACAGGTAAAGGTGGCGACATTTCATCGACCACGTACGACGTGTAATCACGTTTTACTTTACTGAACAGATAAAAACGCGGGTTTATAACCCGCGTTTTTTTATGCTTGTGATAGAGGCGTACCTATATAAACAGTACGCTAGCTTTCACAAACCGCATGTTTCTCCAGCTTTTCGATTAACACTTCCCGACGGAACGGCTTGGGCAGGTAATCATTCATGCCAGAATCAAAACAACGTTGAATATCGTCATCGAGAATGGACGCCGTGAGCGCAATAATGTGCGTCTCATTGAGTTTTTCTTCATGCTCAAATTTACGGATTTCAGTCGTCGCTTCAAAGCCATCCATAATCGGCATCATGCAATCCATGAGTATTAACCGTGTTTTATCATGGTGTTGTTTGAAGAGTTCAAGGGCTTCAGCACCGTTATTGGCAATTTCATACTGGAAGCCGAGTTTCTTCAGGTTAATGGAAACCACTTTCTGATTCACTGTGTTGTCTTCAACCACCAATACCATGCCGTTCGCGGCGGAATCTTCGCGTACATTTGCTACGGCTGCTTCATCACTCTCTTTTGATTCGGGATCGTGTACTTTTGCGGATTTAATGAGCGCGTCTAATCGGCTGCCCAGCAGCGGCAGCGTGATGTAACCAGCAATGATGTCACCATAATCCACTTTTTCAGCATTGTTAGGGCGTGATAGTAGAAGCGGCAGGTGAGGGTATTGCTGGTGGACCGTCTTAACTTGGCCATCAAAATAGGGAGCATCAAGAATAAGCACAGCGTGCGGGTTAGTCGCTGTATCACTATTTAGGTGTTGGCGGATTTCCTCTGGTGAGGATATAAGCGTGACGGGGTAGTTCATCGTCTTTAAATTTTGAATCAACAAACTATCCGGTTTGGGGGTGCAATAGATGACGGATTTAGGCTCACCTTTGCGCACTTTTCTCTCAGGATCTTCTGCAAGACGGATCGTGAAGTAGAACTCACAGCCTTGGCCTTTCTCTGAGGTGATTTGAATTTCACCTCCCATCATTTTTATCATTTTAGATGAAATCGCCAATCCAAGGCCGGTGCCCCCATACGTTGTCGAGGTGCTATTACTTTCTTGCTTAAACTCTTCAAACACTTGGTCGTGCTTGCTGCTATCAATACCGATCCCGGTATCTTTGACCGCAAAGTAGAAATCAAAACCGTGATCGTTTTGCTGAACGAGATTGAGTGTGAAAGTGACAGAACCGGTTTGCGTAAATTTGATGGCATTGGAGGCAAGATTCATCATGACTTGGCGGATTTTCTGTTCATCAGCACGTACATAATCAGGAATATTCGCGTCCATGTTAATCCGTAAATCAACGTTCTTTTGCTGTGCTTTCGGGGCGATGAGCGCGGCGGTGTCGAATATGATTTCACGAATATCGCAGGTATGGGCGTTTACTTCCAAGTGACCGGATTCAATCTTAGACAGGTCAAGGACATCGTTAATTAACATCAGCAATGTCTGTGATGATGAATTGATGGTGGTGAGATAGTCTTTCTGAATAGCCGTTAACTTAGAGTCCGCCAGTATTTCCGTCATACCAATAATACCATTTAGCGGGGTACGTATTTCATGAGACATATTGGCCAAGAAAGAGCTCTTTGCACGGTTAGCGCGGGTGGCTTTTTCTTTGGAAGCAAGCAGTGCAGATTCCAAATTCGAGACGGAACGAATCACAAAATAGAGCACCGCAAGAATAGACAACCCGAGTAAGCCCGCCAATAGGTTGTGATAGAACATATAAGTAGAAAGCTTATTTTCTATCAATGTAGGCATATCGTCGTAGAGTGTTTTTAAGTTCGTTTCAACACGGTGGATGGTGGAACGTAACAGCCCCAGTTGCCCTTCATTATGGCTATAGCCCAGTTTTTCAAAGTCATTTTTGAGGGCAGAATAATGGTCGGAGAAACGTGTGAACTGTGTGGCGAGCAGCGTATTCGAAGAATGGGTGTTAACTTGTTGTTGAAGTGTATCTAAAGCCGCATTTATCTTTGGGATAAGCGCGGTGTCAAAATCTTTGAAAAAAGAAATCAATAAAGACTGCAAGTCGATTAACTGGTTCGTTAACAACATATCATTTGCGGTAAAGGCGACGCGCTCAAACGCCAATGTCGATTGTTTAAGGTCATCAATCGCCCCTTTGTTCTGGCTGTCGCCATGAATCAGGTAAACCGTCTCGGTCAGGCGGTTGAATTGCGCCAAGTACGCATCAATGGCGGATACTGTCTCTTTGTAATCGAAATCGGTGGCGAGTCCATACAATGTCATGTTGTCATTGATTGTCTTCAGACGCGCTTTGATGGCGTTGGCTTCATCCGTCATTTTTGCAATGTATTTATCATCTTGGCGGGCAAGGAAGTCTTTTTCATGCCGGCGCATCATGAGCATTTGCTGAGAGGAGAGGGCGATGTCGAGTTGCAACAGATGAAGCGCGTTTTCTTTTTTATCTACTTGGTTGTCGGCATAAAAGAATATGAGAAGAAAAGACATGATAATGCCTGTTCCCCAATAGAGCAGTGTTTGTATTGAATGTGTTTTTTTCGAGATCATTGTGATCGTCCTTGAACATAAAATATCTACTCTTTTAACTTACTAAACTATTCCCATTTAGTGATGCTTAGTGCCTATTTTGATAGGGTATTTTTGTAAATATGTGAGATTGGCATCTTTCGTGAGTCAATGAGCAGATGACAACGTAAAGATGACACCCACACTTTTGCTAACGGTGGGATTTGGGATAGCTCATTTTTGCTTCTTTTTGAGTTAGTTACCTCTACACTTATTTTAATTTGGTAGAATCTCGATGAACTGAATCCATGACAAACAGAGTAGGCAAAATTAAAAATGATTCCGCTGTTTCTGAAAAGCAATCTTGAAAAAATAAAGAGGACAAAGCAGCCAAGCTTTAAGATTGCAAATAGGTATTTCAATTATCGTCACCATAAAGTAATCGATGGCATCTTACATGATTGTTCAGATGGTTATATCGGTCGAGAGCAAGTGACCGAGTATTTTAAGAACCACGAGTACTATAAAGTTTTTTTTGCTGCAATGATTTGGGGCGGGGTATCGACTGGAGGCGTAACGGGAGACAACCTAAGCAAATTACTAGATGTGACTCCAGGGCGAATAGACGGGATAGTGTTGGTTATTAAGCGATTGTTGCAGCAACAATTATTTTCTCTAGCATACGACTACATGGAACGAGAGGGAAAGCTAAAGGGCTTAGGCGATGCGTACTTTACTAAGTTATTTTTCTTCATTTCAGAGGCGGATAATTTAGCGATTATTTCACCTATTTTTGATAAGTGGACAAGACTTGCATACTGCGCATTGCTTATTGATGAAGGAGATAAGCAATTAGCTAAGCAGTATATTTCTAGAGTAGAGGGCGTTGATGTTAAGTTGCGATCAGCAATGCGCAGTGCCGCTTTCAATGATTTTGTTCTGCGGATGAATCGATGGGCGAATGAGTGTGATGTAGAGGTGAGTCAACTCGAAAGTTTTATCTTTGGTACTAATCGCTCCAAAGATAAAACAAGCCATAACCCCCGCTTTTACTTTGAATCGTATGTTGCGGATCGCCACGCAGAAGTATTCGACACTTTAACCTCAATACCTAGTAGGACCCCAAAAGAAAAAGTGTCGCATTCCTTAACTATCCTAAAAAAGGGAAAGTCAATAATGCCACGCATTGTAGCGGTATACTTATCCCCAACAAACAAAACAGCTTACACATCAACCAATATCGATTTACTGGATGCAAATAAGCCGTATGGAAAGGATCCATTAACACTTGTTCAAGGCGGGCTTGGTGCTCGAGGGTATCGTGTCTTTTCTGGTGAAGATGGTGCAATTGTAACGGGTAGCCATAAGGCAATGCGCAACGACTCATCTTTAAAAGTTTTATATTTACGCGGTGGTTATTTGGTACATAACAAGTCAGAAGCTGAACAATTCACAGATAGTGCGCTGTTGAAGGTCGCTAAGAAGTTAGCGCAGCAACTTGCGAAGGATAGAGGGTTTGAGAAGATAGGGCGATAGGTGTGGATACAAGGCAGCCCATTCCGCTGTCTTAGTATACCTAGGAAATTTTCATTGATTTCTAAATTAGTAAAGCGCTGAGACACTTTGTCAAAAGGAGTGTTGACGTGGCGGGTAACACGAAATTGCCCAGAAATGAGTTACAACACCAGCAGGCTAATGACCCCCTTCGTTGTGATTGGCCTGCTGATAGGTCAAGTCGCGAATCAGCGGCTGTGGTTTAGCCGCTGAACCTCTCCGTTCAATACACGAATATTTTCAACAGCAACATCACTATCACCACCAGCCACACAATAGGGCTGCCGATGATATTCCAACTCGCTGAACTTCTTTCACTGTGGCCTTCAGCGCTGGCACCAAAACCCGTACCTGAAATGAACATAGGATTGGTATGGTCAGGTGTTGCATCGCGTTGCTCTGAGAGCGTATTGTTTTGGCTTGCCGCCGCCGCTTTACGCGCTTGCTGTTTTTGCGCGGCCATTTGCTGCTGCGTCAATGCTAATACCGGAGCCGTTTTTTCTGCCGGTTGCCACCATGCCTCGCGAGGGGCTTCGCCTTTGGCGGCTTTCAGGCGGAACAAACGCTTATTCAGCGCGGTGATCTTTCCTTTGGCGACCGGAATATTGTATTGGCGTTTGAGGTGAGCAACTTGCTTTTGCAGCGGAATGCCTTTTTCTGGCGCGACCATGGCTACGAAGTTGGCGTATCCGGTCAGGCTCTGGAACAGTTCGCCGGCACCCCAGTGTTTCCCGTCAGGGCCATCCAATTCTATTTGACGCAGCGCTGCCCGAAAACGTTTCAGGGTAGGGCGATCGACCGACAGTCCATCATTGACCACAATGCCAGTGACTTCCTGTTTTTGATGTTTACGCATGACCCGTGTTTTGTCGGGGTGCAGGGTGAAACCTTCATCAGTGACAATGCGTTCACAGCGCCAGAGTAAAGACTGAATGTTATCGGTCTCGTGACTGGAAAAGGTCAGGTCATCCGCATAACGGGTGTAGGTAAAACCCAGTTTGTGTGCCATGCCCTGCAAGCGGGCATCAAGGCGGCGACACAGTACATTCGTGATGGCTGGGCTGCAAGGCGACCCTTGCGGTAACACGCGCTGACCGCTCGTAATATGCCAAACCCGTCCGTCCATTTCGACGGCTTGTGAGTCCGGTTTCGTTGCCAGTAAAGCAAAGGTGGTGGCGAGTGCTTCACTGTATCCCGACTGCTTAAATACACCTTTTATTCGGGGATACGTGATGCTCGGGAAGAAATCTTTCAGGTCAAAATTGATCACAACCTGCTTGTTGGTATGCGGTTTCGCGTTGCTCACAATGCTGCGGCCTTGGATGAAGCCGTGTGCGGCATCATGGATGGGCAGCATCGTTAATACATTATCCAGTAACCAGTATTGTGCGCGCTTCATTCTTGGCATTGGTGCGGAAATCAGCCGTGTGCCACCGGATTTTTTACTGAGCGCAAAGTGTTGGTAATGGCTGACGGTCGACACGTCTTTTTGATAACACAGAAAACGCAATTCTGCGGTGGAAATCCCCATCGCCTCGGCGAGATCACCCACATGACTGAACTTGGGCAAGCCGTGTTCAGCCAGTCGTGCGGTATCGCTGGTTGTCTGTTTCAGTCCTGCCGTTAAGGCTTTATCCCCATAGCCAGCATCGCCCAAGTAGGTGAAGTGGTTTTGCTGTTTCTGGTGCCAGTGCAAGGCTTTTTCATAGCGGGCGAGGTTGTGGTTAATCCGGGTCTGTTCGCGTTTATCTAGCGCCGCTTTTTTGCGTTCTTTATGCAGTTCAAGCAGGGCTTTTTCAGGATCCTGATAACGGCGTTCAAGGCGTGCCAGTTCACGCAATTTGCTGAGTAATGCGCTGCGTTTTTCGATGAATTTTTCTGCAATGCTGGGTTTGGCGCGATCTTTCTGCCAGAAGCCTAAACGGATCATTTCACTGAGGATGTATTCCTCTTTGCTCGATTGACGGATGCGATCATAGATCTGCTGGCGTGTCAGTTTGGGTGACGGTTCAGGCGGCAATACGCTGTTGTTGTTGTTGCTGCTGTTGTTTTGGCTTGGGTCTGAATTACGCATGGCAACGTACCTCCTGTGGCAGGAAGAAAGAACAGAATAAAAACGCAGGAGAAGAATGCGAACTGTCGGTATGGTGAGGGAGGAACGGTAGCGCGGCATCTTCCTTCGAAGAGTTCTCAGTACTGGGGTAATCAACTCGATGCCGCACGTTACCCATATCGCTCATTGACTTCTTTGAAGTCATACCGCAATAGCGATATGGGTGACTGTGCGGCCCAGTTAAGATTTCACCAGTGACGCGTGGGTAGCCTGTAAACCAGAATGGTGATCCACCATTCGCGATGCAAGGTTCGTTAGCCGCGCTACCGTTAATCCAAATTCTATTGGCTACAAAATTCAATACAAGACGAGGGTGTGCGAACAGTGAAGTGACTCCCGTAATTAGGTTCATTTCAGCGCGGCTCCTGCGACGTGTAATCGTAAACTCAGCATGTGCTCACAGGGGCCAAGCCGTAATTTATTCTGGTGCCAGAAATGGCATTCGCATTGGCCTTGCGTTAAGCGCTGGTCTTTATCGATGGTGAGGAAAACTTGATGCGCCCGTGCGTTATCCAGCACACTGCCAGACAGGGCGGTGCCCTGAGTATTGGCTTCAACCTTATCGACAGTGACGAGGTTGGCTTGCACAAAATTGGCCGCTTTTTTCTCTCGCTCGTTATTAAAACGAATGTCATTAAGCTCAATCGGGGTGTTGTAGAGTTGGCGCAGGCGATACACATCCCCCTCCATGTCATAGAGCACTAACCCCAACTGGCTGTATTGTGCCAAGGCCGATTTCACGGTGCTGATATCGAGTTGTAAACGGGTCGCCAGCCGCTGTGCACTTTCGACATGCTGGGCCGACAGGGCGTTGTAAACGGTTTGGGCGGTGGATTGATCCACTGGTTCGCGCGGCGCAAGCAGATCAAAATTACCGGCTTTTGACCAGTCGTTGGCACTCCAGCCAGAGAGCCCGAGCGTGAAAGACAGGTTATCCATATTGGCAATATAAAATGAGGGCAAACCATCGCCCATTAAATGCACATCAAAATGATTGGCGACTGGCAGCAAGCGTTCAAGAATCAGTAAACGGCGGCGTCCCCACACGCGAATGGTGCGTGGGGTATCGCCTTGGTAAATAGAGCGGTCAAACTGCAACACCTCATTCCAGGGCTCCATCACCACACGAACAGGGCGACCGGGTACCAATTCAAAGCGCATGGCGCGGGGGCCGACACGTTCTTTCCTGCGTTTCAATTGTGCGCACAGGTTATGTATGTCCATTGGCTGTAAGCGCAGCGTGACCATGGGTAAGGTCATGGCTGAACTGACTTGCAAGAATCCCCGAACCCAACTGTCTGGCAGGTCAATTTTCTTCTCGTCATACGCCGCTGCCCCTGAGGTTTGGATGTTGAAACCATCAGGGTCGATTTTTAGTCGCGTAGTGCGGTAGTCGCGAATTTTTTGAAATTCATGATACAAGCCGGTGGAATAATCAATGTTGGTGGTGCCATACGCTTTATCACTGACATGCTCGAACACATCATAGTGACAGGTGAGTTTGCCATAACTGGATTCGTCTTCTGAGAAGCATTCAAAGAACACCTGATCAGGATGAATGGTGATCACGGGATCGAGCACATACCATGCATCAATATCGTGTTTATACAGGTATTTGAAATACTGTTGCTGAGCGTGATAGTAAGGCGCCATTACAGTATGGGCTTCTTTATTCATCGCGTTTAGCTCGGCGTTGACCGAGGCGAGTTCGGCGTTGACTTTTTTGGATTGGCTGGCAAATTCAGCCAGCAAGCGGGGCTCTTCGTCCGCGAGCCATCGTTCATACTCTTCGCGGTTCTTCGGCTGAAAGCGCATATCAGAGATCACCACATCATGCAGGCAGGAAATGGCTTCTCTGAAGCGCCGTTTATCTTTTACCTCCCCGACAAAAAATGTGGGCGCACGAGAAAGATCAGGGGCAAATGACATGTCCGTCTGTTTGCTGTTTGAACCGACGTGTGATGACGCTGCATAGCGGTAAGCGACTTCCATGTTTATTCCTCTATCCGGCGCGGTGATGACGTGGGGATCGGGCTGATGTGTATCGGCAAATCGGCCGTGAGCGCATCATGGCGCGAGGCCAGATGCAGCATCATTTTCAGATATGCACTTTTGTCTTTCTGCACGGACGTTAAAGACAACCGTGTGAGTAACGCACAGGTCATCTCTCGCGTTTGCGGCGAGGTGTCAGCGTGATCCTGAAGAAAGGCCATCACCCTGTCTTTTGCGACGCGGCCACAATTCACCCGTGATAACACCGACACGAAATAAGGCTGAAGTGCGACAATCATGTCGCTATCGCCCGCGGCATATTGGGGCAGTAACTGGCTGACAAATAATTCCACGTTCGCAGCAGGATGCTGACTGAGTTGCAGCACATACTGTGGGCCATCGGCTTCGTCAAAATAGGTCTGAATGAGTTCACGGCCGTATTGTTGAACGGCGTCTACCACGCTGTCGCACACCGCGATGATTTGATCGGGTTGCCAATCTTCTTTTGTCATGTGCTCACGGCAAAAGGTAAACCCATAACTTTGGGTGTCTGGCCACGGGCTCTCGAGGACCTGCAAAATGTTGTCCATTTGCGCGACAAAGGTGTCTGGCTGGTGGCTAAAGTAAGTTCTTGCCAGCTTACGCAGTGACAGCGTGGGGCTGGAAAGCAGAGAAAACCACTGATTTGCGGATAAAAAGTCTGCTGAGAAAAACGCGTGTTTTGTTTGATGATCAACCAGACGATCATTGCCATGCTGGATGGGATCGTCAGCAGGTTGTAACTCTGTGCGTTGGACATGAGCAGCCAAATACGCAGCCGCCAGTGATTGCGCCATGGTGGAGCGGGCGGTGGCCAATAGCCAGAGCCCGTCCGCTTTGTTTGCAGCCAACGCCGTATCAAAATGCTGCGATAAAAACGGGATGAGTTGTTGCTGCAATGACTGCTCATGATCACGGGTGTGCAACTGGTGGACAATGTGCTGGAAAATGAGGGCGCGAGAAGGCTTATGTGCATGAATAGCCGTGGCTATTACGCCCAAGATAGCGGCTTGCTTATCAGAACCACATTGGGGAAGTAGTGTAATAAGGTAATCGACTTTTTCGCTGAGTTCTTCAGGGGCGAGTTTCTTCAACAGGGCAAAGCTGAAGGCTTGTATGGCTTTAGACGATGAACGGTCAATGACATGCAACGTCGATTCGGATATTTGACTATAGCGGATCGGCATTGCATCCAATAATCGACATCCCAACAAGCGAACGGCGCGTGAAGGGCTGTGGATCAGTGTCTCAACAGGGGCAATCGCGAGTCGCTGAATGGCCTCGCGACAGTGTTCCATGTTCCATTGAAACAGCCATTCGCCGTGGGCGTCGGTGAGGGGAGGCAAAGACAGTTGACTTTCTGTGTCGGTATCCATATTCAAGTCAGCGTTGGCGTTGACGCCCGTGACGGTATTGAGTGTCGTTTCTAACAGCGCAGTGGGGTTCACGAGTGTGAAAGTATTACGATGTGTTGGGTCATCCAGCCATGCACGGAGTGCCGCATGGTCGATACACAGCAGTGTGCTCAGTAATGGCACCGAACGGCTGAAATCACGGATTTTATCCAGTTCAGTGAAGGCAAAGGCAATTACATCGTCAGAGGTACTTAAAAACAGCTGGCTGATAATGTGATCCGGCAGTGGCGTGTCAGATTGCCGCGTGCGTAATTGCTGCAAGGCAAACTGCTGTAATGAGGCATAAGGTTTGAGTAAGAGCGTGATCAGTGATTCTGACGATATGCCCTCGCAGAACACGGTATTATCACGCAATGCCCGTACACTGAAATCTGCAACGGGCTGACAGCGGGTATGGCATGCAATGCGCAATAGCGATTCAGGGGCGTTATCCCACAGGTGAGGGAAGGCTTCTCCTCGACCGGTGAAGGCTTCGTCTGGGTTATGTCGCCAAATGCCACGTGCGTTTTTAAGGTAGTTGCTCGCATGGGTATGCAGCAGGGTATTCAGGGCTGAACAGTGCGCATAGCCATCATAATGACGGGTTTGGGTGACATGGCGTTGCCAGTTGCGATCATAGTGGTAGTCGTTAATCGTACGCGGGGCTTTGGCATGCTCGTCGGTATAGTGCAACAACGTTTTTTCGGCCATCACAGTAAACAGTGGGCTGTTGGCGATCCCCAATTGTTTCAATGTGCGAGAGAAACGCGCAGTAAAATAGCGGTGCGTATGTTGTGAATGGGCTAACCGGGCATTATCCGACGCTAACTCATCCGACACATTGAACCTGCCGTGTACGCTGTAGTAATACGTCCATTGTCGGTTAAAGTGGGGCGCACTGGCTTCTAAATGGATATTGATGAGTGGCTGAATCTCGCTGTCTAAGCGGAACTCACTCATTTTTAACAGGTAACGTAACCCTTTGAAGGCGCCGGGTGAAAACGGAATGCTTGGCAATAATGTCACTAAAGTCCGCTTGAGTTCAGGGTTAAACCAAGATTGTAAATAGGCGTGTTTTAATACGGTATTGATTGGGTGTTCTACAGGTGCACCTATGTACTTTTCTTGAGCGGCGGTGTGACAAAATTCGGTAATACGCTGGTGGAGTGTGTCAGGCGTTAAGGGCATCGGCGACGGGCAGTGTGCCTGATACGTGGCTTGGCGTTGATCGGCTGCGGTTAATGCCAAAATCACTTCCAGTGCAAGGCTGGCCATGACAGGGTTCCGATCCTTGAGATACGGGGTGACGGTGTTGATATCCAGCGATGAACCGATACGGCCTAATACCCATAATATGCTGTAGTCATCACGCCAGTCGTTACGTTTGCCATGAGATTGTAGAAAACCAGTGATGAGCGTGGCGGCTTCAGGGTGCGGTTCGGGAGGTAAACGCCAGATCTGTCGGGATCGCGTAGGATCATGCCTTTCATTTCTGATCCGCGCTAGCAGGGCTTCGGTGTAATGGGAAACCGATCCAACGGCAGGGTCATCAGCGGTCGTAGAAGAAGAGGTGCTCAGTACCAGGCTTTCTTCTGAGTGGTAGCCTTTATTTTCTTTCGCCACCACGACGGAATCAAAGATCTTTTCGGCCTGATTAAAAGGAACGGGGCTGGTTGTTTTCGTGCCTTCCCGCAACGCACTGCCGTATCGACCATAACGAAAGTTGACGAGGTATTTTGCCTCCGTCATTACTGATGTTTCGACGAGATCAACCTCATACACTTTATCAGAATTGCCTTCTTGAAAGCGCAATCGCGATGTCCTTATCCGCTTCATTCATCCTTTCCCGTTAGACGTATATACCCAAATATCATTCACCAGATTACCACACCCAGTGGATGGCTTTAGGCGGTGAGAAAGCGAAATTAGCAGTCACTTCACAGAAAAAATCCCCCCTTAAAAGGGGATCTCGACGTGTGAAAATACGGCGTGCGTGTGCAGTCTCGGGTCCATTTTGCCGTTTATGACTCAAAAACTATCCGGCTTAGGTATATTCACTGTGTGCGTTATGAAAATGTAACCAAAACATAACAAGACTCTGTAAAAGGCAGTGAATTTTGCTATCGTAGCTGTTGCGAAATTGTTACCGCAATCAGGCGGCCATGGATGGGCTGATATTGTGAATGACGCGGTTTGTATGAACCGTACAACAAGAGTAAAGACAAGACAGGACGTTATGTTTCTCACACGCTATGCCATTTCTCGCCCCGCCGTCATTGCGGTGGCCGTTGCACTGACAGCCTTGTTTGGCTTGCTCAGTATCAAAACCCTGCCAATTCAATTATTCCCGGATATCACTCGGCCGAGTTTGTCGCTCACTGTGCATTGGCGTGCGGCGGCAGCCGAAGAGATGGAGTCGGAAGTCGCAGAGCCATTAGAACAGGTGTTGCAAGGGATATCCGGCACCAAAGCCGTCTATACCGAAGCGGGGAACGGACGGGCGGAAATCGACCTTGAATTTGAAATTGGCACTGACATGGACAAGGCCATGTTGGAGGTGATCAGTCGGGTTAACCAAGCGACGAATCTCCCTTCTGATATTGATGGACCCTTTATTCACAGTGGTTCAAACAATGATCAATTAACCTCCCTCTTTTTACAGCAACTGCCAGGCAATGACACCCCCATTCAAGCGTATCAGGATTTGGTGGAGAGCCAGATAGAACCCGCGCTCACCGCCGTCGATGGGGTATCGCGCATTCAGGTGCGTGGCGAAAGCGATCGGCAAGTGGAGATCCGATTTGATCCTTACCGGTTAGCGGAATTAGGGATCACTATTCCTGAATTAGTCGGACGCATATCTGCAGGGCGCGATGCCTCTGCTGGGCGACTGGACATTGGTCGAAAAGAATACAAATTGCGGTTTGCCGGCCGCTACGAATTGGAGGACTTCGGTGACATGGTGGTGGCGTGGCGGGGCGGCTTGCCCGTGTATCTGCGCGACTTGGCTGAGGTCAATGTACAACGTGCGGTGCCGCGTACGTTGCGGGTTCAAAACGGCAATCCGGCGATCAATATCAGTGTGATGAAGGAAAACAGTGCCAATGCGCTGGAATCCCTGCTGTCGGTGAAAGAAGCCATTAAGCAACTTAATGATTCTGTCTTGGCGCGTAATGGTGTGCATTTAGAAATGTCTTACGACGCGTCCGTTTTCATTGTGCGGGCGCTTAACATGGTGACGGGTAACTTATTATTCGGGGTATTGCTCGCCGTGGCAGTGCTGTGGTGCTTTATTCGGAAAGCCCGTGCGACCTTGATCATCGCCATGTCGATCCCAATCAGTATTCTATTGACCATTTGCGTGCTGAAACTGACGGGTCGAACACTCAATGTGATCTCACTGGCGGGTTTGGCCTTTGCGGTGGGCATGGTGCTCGATGCGGCCATTGTGGTGCTGGAAAACATCATCCGTTTACGTGAGAAACAAGCCAATTTGCAAGGAACAAACCAGCGGGATACAGCGAGTGATCAGACGGTTAGCCTTGCCGAGCAGGGCACACAACAAGTGTGGAGTGCGCTGTTAGCATCCACTCTGACCACGGTGGCGATTTTCCTGCCGATATTGATGCTCAATGATGTGGAAGGGCAGTTGTTTGCTGATCTTGCCATCACCATTGCTGTTGCCGTGACAATGTCACTTATTGTAGCGGTTACAGTGTTACCCGTTGCGGCATCACGGTGGTTAGCGGATACCCGTTTGCAGGATAGTTACGCTTCGGTGTGGCAGCGCTTGGCGGGGTGGAGTATGCGCTTAACGGCCACACCAGTCCGACGCGGTATCGTCATTGTGACCTTACTGGCATTGCCGTTGGGACTCACCCGTATTGGTTTACCTAAGATGGATTATTTGCCGGATGTTAAGCGAGATGCGGTGGATGTGTGGTTCTCTATTGCACCGGGCATTGGCATTAATGCCGTCGGCGAAGAAGTGATGAATACCATGGTGGAGCGCTTACAGCCGTACATGGATGGCGAGAAAGAGCCCGCATTGAAAAACTATTACTTCATCATGTGGCCTGGTGGCGCCACGATGGGAGTGCGAGCGATCGATCAATCCCGCATTAAAGAACTTGAAACGATTGTAAGGGATGAAATTACCGTTGGCCTGCCGGATGTTCGGGCGTTTGCGCGGCAAGGATCCTTATTTGGTACCTTTGGATCCGGCAAAGAGATCCTTGTGGTGCTGAAAGCGAACGATATGCCACAGTTATTTCGTGCTGCAAAGGAAGCAAAGGTCATCTTAGAAGAAGCAATGCCGGATGCCCAGGTTTGGCCACACGGATCGTTAGAGTTTACTGCGCCTGAGTTGCGGTTGATCCCCGATGATCGTCGTCTGGCTGAAGTCGGCTGGAGTCGGGGGGATTTGCCCTCAGTGATCCGCTCATTAGGCTCGGGACGTTATTTAGGTAACTTTTTTGACGGTAATCAGCAACTCGACATGATGCTAATGACGCAAGGTGCAGGGTCACCGGAAGAATTAGGCGTAATTCCTCTGGCTACCCCGTCTGGGGCGATTGTCCCGCTCGGAGAACTGTTACGGGTTGAAACCGTGATGGGGCCAAAATCGATTGATCGGATCGACGGCAAGCGGGCGTTTGTCTTGGCCGTGCAGCCCAGTGATGACATGACGCTGGAAGTGGCAATGGAGCAGTTACAAGATCAAGCCATTGAAAAGATAGAACGTATTCTGCCGGATGGCGGCACGGTGCAGTTGTCGGGCAATGCCGATAGCCTCAAACAGGCCATTAATAATATGCTCTCCATCTTCGGGTTTGCGCTGTGTATTTTATTGTTGCTGTTGTGGGGCTTGTTCGGCACGTTGCGCGATGCCCTGTTGGTGATATTGACGCTGCCATTGGCGACCGTTGGCGGGGTAATAGCCATTCAAATTATGCATGTGTTGGTGGATCAACCGGTGGATCTGCTCACCATGATTGGCTTCGTGATCTTGTTGGGCTTGGTAGTGAACAACGCCATTTTGTTGGTGCATCAAACTCGCACCAATGAGCGTGAAGGAATGGAACGATCCCTTGCGGTGGAAGATGCATTAACCCGCAGGATCCGCCCGATCTTCATGACGACCCTGACCAGCGTGTTTGGCATGCTACCGCTTTTGTTGAGCCCTGCGACGGGCAGTGAGATTTATCGTGGCCTTGCGGCGGTCATTGTGGGGGGAATGTTGGTCAGCACGCTGTTTACGTTGATCCTGCTGCCCGCGTTGCTGCGCATCGGTAAGGCGGCAAACAGTACACTTCAAACAAAAAAAGAAACAACGTTGTTGGCAACGGAAGTATAAGAACAAAAAGGAAATGATTAGCCATGGAAGTAGGTAAGCGAAGATTCGATCAAAAAGCATACACATCAACAGGACAAAACAAGCACACATCAGCGATGATAAAACGTTGTGTACGCGTGGCGATCGGCAGTGTTCTGATGATGGCCGCGCTCCCTCTTTGGGCGGCCAAGCCGGTGGTATTGGCTGTTGCTGAAGCAGAACAAGCTGCGCCAGTGAGTTGGTACAGTGGTACGGTACAGAGTCAGCAAGAAGCGCGTTTGAGCATGGAAGCCACCGGCCGTTTAACGGCCGTGGCCACGTTTGGTCAGACCGTGAAGAAAGGGGATGTATTGGCAGAAGTGAATGCCGATTCTTTAACCTTACAGTTAAAAATCGAGCAGATGGAAGCCCGCAAAGCCAAAGCGTATGTGGATCATTTGGTGGTGGAGTTGGCCCGATTAAACAAGTTGGCAAAAAAGCGCAATGTGTCTGAAACCGATCAAGCCCAAGCGCGGCATGATTTGGCGATTCGCCGTATTGAACTGGATAATGCGCGGCTGCAAGTGAATGTTGTGCAAGAACAATTAGCCCGTACCCAATTGATTGCCCCGTTTGATGGCACGGTGAACAGCGTCTTCAAATCGCAAGGTGAATACATCAATCAAGGGGAAAGTGTGTTGCATTTGGTCAATACTGCGCAGCAAGAAATCCGCTTGCAAGCACCGATTTCAGTGACCGCGTTATTGCCGACGGCGGCCACGTTAGATGTCACCGTGGGTACAGAAGCGTTGACGGCCACCGTGGATACGCGCAGTGTCAGTGCAGATACACGTTCTCGTTTGATTGAGTTACGTTTATTGCCACAAGGTAAAACCATGACGATTGGCCAGCCCGTAAAAGTGGCGATCCCGACGCGTTTCAAATCTGGCGGCGTATTAGTGCCCCGTGATGCCATTGTGACAAGCAAGCAGGGCAGTGCGTTGTTTGTGATCAGTGAAGTGGCACGTACCGATGATAGCCCCGCGGATGTTACTGTGACATCCATCCCTGTCGACGTACTATATAGCAGTGGCGGGAAAGTCGCAGTGAAAGGCGATATTGCGATTGGCCGGGAAGTTGTCGTGCGGGGTGCCAGCGGATTGGTGGATGGTCAGCACGTACAGTTGTTAGAAGGCAGTTAATGCAGCGAATACAGAAAATCATGCAGAAAGCGTTTTAACGCGTTGATATCAGTGGTGTGATTGTACGTTGAGAGATAGAATCTGGCCGATTTTTTATGGCTTACTTCTTTTAAAGCGGACAATAATGAATAACAAACATATCGCCGGTATTGTGGGTGCACTTATCGTGTTAGCGACAGTGATTGCAACGATAGCCATGGGCGCGCCAAGTGTGGTGTATTTATGGCCAGTTGAGGCATTAAACGGGATCGCCTTTGCGTTTGCGTGGGGCTTGGGTGTACCGGTTTGGCTCGCTTATGTGTTTGCTTGTTTGATCTTTACCGCGTTTGCGGCGATTGGTTATGTGATCGGTAGGAAAGTATACGGCTGGATAACCACTGCACGCTGATCAGCGTTGATCTTGGATGATCAAAAAAAGCCCCTCTGATAGACGCGAACGCAAGGCCGGTTTATCAGGGGGGATGTCAGTCACTTATCTCTGTGTGTTGGCGTCATAGCGAACGCCAAATAATTATTGTAGTGATGTATCGTTATTATCTGGTATCGCTCTTAATACTGCGCTTAACGCTAGTCCGCGATAAGATTATACTGTTCACGTAAGATCGCCACGATCTCCGCTTTTGGGTTGTCACTCAGCACAATGGGTTGCCCTGTTACTTTTTCTGCAATGCCCGTATACACGCGGGACACATCCATCAATGCTTCAACAGGGAGTTCGTTATCGCGCGCCAGTGCAAAGCGCTCTTCCATGCGGTCTTTGTTCAACAGGATATCGGGATCCGGGAAGTGGTTGAGCAGCATTTGGCGGAAGCCTTCTTTCGAGTTCTCAACGATTTCACCGTCACGGTAGGCCGCGCCATCCCAGATGCGGGAAGAATCCGGCGTGCCCACTTCATCCATGTAAATCAGCTTTTCTTTGCCATTGGCATCGGTTACGTAACCAAACTCAAACTTGGTATCGACAAAAATCTGATCCAATTCACCCAAGGCTTGGCTGATCACATTGAAGCCTTCACGCAGCAAGGTTTCGTAATGTGTGATGTCTTCCGGCCGACTGAAATTAAAGGCAGCAAAGTTGTTTTCCAGATCGCTGCGGGTCACGTTCACGTCATCCACTTCCTGCACCCCAGGAATGCCTTTCAGAATACCTTTGGTGGAAGGGGTCATCAGTAGGTGCGGCAGTTTCTGATCTTTTTCCAAACCTTCTGGCAGGGCAATGCCACAGAAGTCACGCTCGCCTTGGCTGTAAGCACGCCACATCGAACCGGTAATGTACTGACGACAAATGGCTTCAACCATCACTGGTTTGGCTTTTTGTACGATCCATACGAAAGGATGGGGAATATCAAGAATATGGCTGTCAGCAAGGCCGTTGTCACGGAACAGTTGGAACCAATGGTTAGAGATGGCATTTAACGCAGCCCCTTTCCCTGGTACGCCTTTCAGACCGCCTTCGGCGCGCCAAATACAGTCAAACGCTGAGATGCGATCGCTGATCACCATGATTGCCAGTGGGGCATCAGGCTGAACGTTATAGCCTTTTTCTTTGATCAGACGGCGGCTGTCTGCTTCGGTTAACCAGTATACGGAGCGTACTTTACCACTGTGAACCGGCTTGTCAGTACGAATGGGCAGGTCATCATTTACAGCGAGAACTTGATCAGCAAGGCTCATGGCGAATTCCTATTTCAAAAGTTAAACGAAGGTAACCCTGTCAGTTAAGGCTAAAAGTCTGCCTTAGTACGGTGTTTGGACCGTTGTTGCGGCGATAATAACAGAACTCAAGGTGGCTTTCAGCTAGAAAAGCAAACGATTGCGCAATTTTATTTTTCATCGTACAGCGGGAATTTCATGTGATAGACGGTGAAACGCGGTCGGGAATACAGCGACAAGGCGCAGGTTACGGTTAAGTGGCGAGATTTTATTCCTCGTATGACAAGCAAGTGTGGCAAAATCACGGGTTCCACTTTGATGATCAGGCTCACTATGACGCGTTTTACCTCGGAACAATTGGCATTCATTCAGCACCAACAAGGTAATGCCTTGTGCATTGCTGGTGCGGGTACGGGGAAAACCACCACACTCGTGGGCGTAATAGCACAAAAGTTGGCCACTATTCCTGCCCAGCAGATGTTGGTGTTGATGTTTAACCGTGATATTCGGTTAGATTTTCAGGCTAAATTGCAAGCCAGTGGGATTCAGGCGCCAGTGCCTGTGCATACCTTCCACAGTTTTTGTTTGAAGTTTCTTAACCAAACCGGGTTTATTCGGGAAACGGGCTACCGCGTCGATTATCAAAGCGGTGAAAGTGACAAAGCGTTGGTGAAGAACGTATTGCGTGATCTTTCTGGGCTGGAAAAAACCTATCAACGCCAGCAGATGATCAAAGATCCGAAAACCATCGAACTGCTGTTGAGTTTCATTGGGTTGGTGAAAGCCTACATGCTCTCGCCAATGGAAGTGTTCAAATTAGCTGACATCAATCGCGATTATCTGTTTATTCTGGATGCGTATGACGAGTTTGAAACCCGTCGTAAAGCACAGAAGTTGTTGTTCTTTGATGATTGGCTGGTGGAGTCGGTAAAGCTGCTGGAAGGCAATGACGCGATTCGTGCGCACTACCATCAACAAGGCAAGTTGATAGTGGTGGATGAATTCCAAGACATTAACACAGCCCAATACCGTTTATTGAAACAGTTGTTAGGGGCAGAGACGCAACTACTGGCAGTGGGCGATGTGGATCAGTGTATCTACAAGTGGCGAGGGAGCGCGCCGCAATTCATGCTCAACTTCGAGCAAGACTTTGCGCCAGCGACGACCTACACCTTGTCACAAACGTTCCGCTTTGGTCACAGCTTGGCGTTAGCAGCGAGCCACTTGATTGCCAATAACAAACAACGCTTCAGTGATTTCTTGACCACATCCGGTGAGGGGATCACCGATACGGATTTTGTTGAATGTGGTTCGGCGCGCCAAGTGGGTGAAATCGCGCAGTCCATTCATACGTATTTGAGTGAGGGCGGTAAAGCGTCTGAAGTGGCAATATTGGTACGCCGTTGGTCGCAGACCTTGTTATTTGAATTGGCGTTTCTCAGTAAGAAAGTGCCGTACCACATGCCGGTGCCTTCCGTCTTGGCCAATAGTCGTGAAGTCAAATTGCTGATTGAATTAATGACGTTAGCAACAGGCCGCTTTACCGAATTGGCGACCCCTGCGAAATCAACATTGCTGTTTAATTTGCTGTGTTTTCCACACTGCTATGTTCCCAACAAAACGCTGAAGCCCTTATGCGACCAGTTGGCGGGGATGGATCCGAATACGTGGATGACCTTTATTGGCCGTTATGAGAAGGCCAATGGCAGCTTGAAATTGGATAACCTGACCGATCGGTTGTTGCTGTTGGTACAACTGATGCGTAAAGGCAGTTTTAAAGCGGCTGTGGTCTACAAGCAATACCGCAATGAAAGTGGTTTAGATACCTGGATTTGGAAAACGGAAGCGACGGCGAGTGAAATAGAAGAAGCCATTGAACGGCTCGACAGTGTGGGTACGGTACTGGACACGATGGATCAGGATTGTGCCAAAGCCTTGCAGTATTTTGAGTATTACCTGTACCAGTCCGTCAATCAGCCAAACACTCAGACGGCGCCGCAGAATATGCCACCGATGATGGGCGCAGAGGCACCTGTTGATCCGGAGGGGGGGCAGGCAAGTGTGCAACTGACCACTATTTTTCGCGCGAAAGGGTGTGAGTATGATCATGTGCATTTGCCGTTCTGGGATAAAGACGCGTTCCCTTATGTAAACAAGGCGTCCGGTTCGATGGGGGCAGATATTGAGGAAGAACGCCGATTGGCTTACGTAGCAATGACGCGAGCGAAACAGAAAGCCTGTGTGTATTACACCGTACCAGACAAATCATTGGGGAGAGTGACTAACGCCAGCCGTTTTGTGTTAGAAGCCAAAGCGGCATTGGCCAATGACTTGGGCCCTCAATTGTATTCAGAAGGCCCGTTGCCGTATTACTCCAGCCCAGTTGCAGAAGAATATTGCCGCCGTTTAGGGCGTGAGCAGGATGTGGCGATCCCAGAAAAAAGCGTGAAGCGTCAGCGGACTAAGAGTAATGATGAAGTTTACAGTTTTGCCTGGGCACTGGCTCAACCGTTACCGGATAAGGCAGAGAAGGTTATCCATGCCATGGTTAGAACCAAAACGGCCAAATATTTGGACTCAGAAATTAGTCGCATTTTGCGCGAATTGGGCGCTGTGAGCCAAACGAAAAAGCAGGTGCTGATTAATCGCCTTATTGTGGCGGTGAATGCGAGAAGTCGAGTTAGACGATAATTACTGGCGAAATTTTAGGCGAGACCACCCATAACAAGGTGGGAATATTCCTACAGGGCTATATTTATTCCTTATAGTCTGTTAAAAATGCGGCTGGAAATAACAAGACAACGGATTGTGTCTATTTACATCAACGCAAGTGTCTAATGTTTAGTAATATTTCGTATTTTTTAACGCGTTTTTGCCTGCTTTTTTTGGGGGTATGTATCGATGCCTCTTTAGCGTGGGCAGACCCGATCATCGCTCCAATTTGCCACCCGGCTTTATCTGAGCATGATGTTTCCGCATCAAATGTCTATCTGAAATATTATCAATTGGCCATTAATAGCCCTGTTTTGGCGGATGAATTGTCTGGTCAATTAGATATCGACAGTAAAAAGCACACACATCCTACTGAGACAGCTCTCTATCTGCTGGCACAGTATAAAGTTGCGCAAGACAAAAAAGAGAGTGCGCATAAGCCGTCGCAGATTTTACAGCAATTATCTGAGCTTGCTGTACAGACAAAACAGCGTTGGCTCACTGATGAAGTGGCTTTTTTAGTGGCGCTTAATCATTACGATAATAAGGATTACTCGCTTGCTCAAGCGCAGCTTGAGGCGACGAAAATGCGTGCAGAGGTTTCAAATAATCAGCATTTATTAGCGCGTAGCCTAAAGTGGTTAGCAAACATTGACGTTGAAGCGTTGAAATATAAACAGGGACTGAATAAATATCAGCGTGCATATCGTATCTTCCAACAGTGTGGCAATTATCCGCAGTTAGTACTCATTCTTTCAAATATAACCACGGTATATATCCATATGGAAGAATGGGGCGAGGCGAAAACGTATGCCGAACGTGCCTTAGCGTTGTATCACGATCATGGTTTGAATAACCCTTTCATTGAGTCGTTATTACACATCAATTTAGGTGAAATTGCCGCGCATTCAATGGGGCAATATGATCGTAAAAAACACGTTGAGCGTGCTGTTCTGTTGGCTGATCGCACGCCGGTTGTGCGTGCGAAAGTGATCGCTCGCATGAATTTATCGTCTTATTATGTCGATAGAGGCGAATATGATCGTGCGTTTGATGTCGCCCAACAGTGTGTTGCTGTCGCCAACAGCGAGATTGACCAACATCCCATTAATACGGCTAATTGTAATGAAAGTTTGGCTAACGTTGCTCTGGCCAAGGGGCAATATGCTGATGCGTTGCAGTTCGCCAGAAAAGCGATGGTCGGTTATAAGGCGTATCACGAGAAGATCCGCTTGCTTGAAACTTACAAGTTACTGGCAGAAATTTATGAACGTTCTGAAAATTATCAGCAGGCGTTGGCTTTTTATAAAGCGTATTCCGATGCAGGGAAAGCGTATTTATTCGATATTCGTCATAACGAGTTATTTTATCTGCAAGACCGTTTTGATGAAGAAGTGCATGAAAATGAAATCGCGATGTTAAAGTCAGAAAATGCACAGGCAACCGCGACCTTGGCTGAAAAAAAAGCGGGTACCAATATACTGCGAATGACATCGGGCTTTATTCTTTTACTGTTCTATTTATTGTATCGTCGTTATTCTGCGGTGAATAAAGACAAATCTGTTTTGGTCCAATCTAACGAAAAACTGGAAATTGAGCTGGTGGCCGATCCATTAACCGGTCTGAGTAATCGTCGTTATTTGTCACAGTGGAAGGTGGCCCTGAAGCGGGATGATTATCCACAAGGGCTAGCTGTGGTGGTGGTGGATATCGATCACTTCAAGCAAATCAATGACAGGCTGGGTCACCATATTGGTGATGAGGTGTTGGTCAGTATTGCGGAACGCCTGAAAAAGTTGGTCAGAAGCCATGATCTTGTGGTGCGTTGGGGGGGAGAAGAATTCATCTTGATGTTGGTCTGTAATGAACAAAACAGTGAGCGCTGCTTGCAACGTATTTGTGAACAGATTGCGGGCGAACCCTTTGCGCTGAGTTGTGGTGAGCAGCAGGTGACGGTGTCGATGGGGGCGATGTTTGTGCCTAATGCGGGCGCATTGATTGATCATTGGGATGATATTTTGATTCAGGCAGATAAAGCACTCTATCAAGTGAAATCGTCAGGTCGAAATGGCTATCATTTTATGCCATCAATGCCTGCGGCAGAGCCGAATGAAATCGTGACATAACGAGAGAGAAATATATTTGATGATGTTCTCGTCATTATGGCCGAATTCTATTCGGCTTACATGCTCGGAGTGTCTGTGGCATCACAACTTATCGCGATACGTCGTTTGTTATCGTCAAATTTTGATAAACTGAAGCCACGAAAGATGAGTTGGCGAAACGGATGAAAGCGTTTAGATATCAAATCTTTATCAAAAGTGACAGTGAAATCACCCTAGCGGGGCAGTATGATGCTCTGCTTGATGCACTCGCCGCGATTCAGCAACGCAGTACCGATGGAAAAGCATGTTGGTTATATGATGCGCATGCGGCTGAAGGGGCACCTGATGTGTTCAGTGTCGACGCGGTTGGCGTGATGACACCGACGGGCCATTGCGCCTCTCCTCTGCTCAATACGTTGGCGTTAACGTCACTGGCTAATTTATCATTTTCCGCATTGACGCCGACGTTATCGATAGATAATGCGTCCATTCTGATTTGCCCATTACAAAACGCATTGCTTGATATTAACGGGTTGGATGACGATTACGCGGCGTTTTCTGCGCTGTCGCAAGCCGCCGCCAAAGACACCACACTGTATTCCCCGTTGCATCGTCAGTCAGAGCAAGAAAATGATATTGCCCTGACGGTGTATCATCAAGGTGAGTTAATTGCCCTCGCGACGTTTAGCCGATATTTAGAAGACCACCGTTTTCCGACGAAATCCTCTGAACTGTATTACGAAATTGCCTTACATACGGTGTATGTGAAAGCGGACTATCGCGGTGTTGGGATTGCCACAGCATTATCGACGTTGATCGTGAATATCGCGCGTAAAGACAGTGAGTCTATTTATCGGCAGGTGTCAGGCTTGGGGATGAATGTCAAATTGTGGTTTTCCGCATTAGCCATTACAGAAGGGGGCGAAGCGGTGTGCGACATACTGAGCGAAGCCTTTGTCGAAATGGCCGATGATCTGGTGGATGAATTGCTTGATGAAGGGTATGCGGTGCGCTACCAAGAACCGATGATTTTTGTCGATAGCCTGTTTTGAGGCCGCCAGTGTGATTGGCAGGATATGAGATAGAAACATACTCCTGAAGTCACGTGGCGGCATATCGTTATTTTACTGCATTATGTTACTGCATTATGTTACTGCATTATTTGACGGGATGACGTTTCAGTCGGCGTTGAATATTGGCCCGAGTCACCATATTATCGAACAGTGGCGCAAACAAGTTAGCGAACAGAATCGCCAGCATGATCCCTTCTGGGTAAGCGGGATTCACTACACGAATGAAGACCGTCATCACCCCAATCAAGATCCCATACGCCCATTTCCCTTTATTAGTAAAAGCGGCAGAGACCGGATCGGTCGCCATAAACAGCATCCCGAAGGCAAAGCCTCCCAACACTAAGTGCCACCAGAAGGGCATTGAAAACATCGGATTCGTGTCAGAACCAATAGCATTAAGCAGGCTGGCAGTAAGTACCATCCCCAGAAAAACCCCGGCTACAATGCGCCAAGAGGCAATTTTCATGAAGATGATCATCAGCCCGCCGGCGAGTAAAAACAGGGTCGAGACTTCCCCGATCGAGCCCGGAATATTACCGATAAAGGCATCCATCCAAGTCAGTGTTTCTCCCGTGGTGTTATGCACCAATGCTGATTGCCCGTTATCTGCCCATTGGCTTAAGGGCGTTGCACTTGTGTAGCCGTCAGCGGCCGTCCAAACTAAACCACCGGAAATTTGTGCCGGATAGGCAAAGTAGAGAAAAGCACGACCTGCGAGCGCGGGATTGAGGAAGTTACGTCCTGTTCCGCCGAAGATTTCCTTCGCAACAACGATACCAAAGGTGATACCGAGAGCGGCTTGCCACAGTGGCAATGTTGGCGGCACGATCAGCGCAAACAGAATTGAAGAGACAAAAAAGCCTTCATTGATCTCATGTTTTCTGACCATGGCGAACAGTACTTCCCAAAATCCCCCGACCAGAAAGACCACGAGGTAAATGGGCAAAAAATGCATGGCACCGAGCAACATTTTACTGCCCCAGCCTGCAGATTCAGCCAAGCTGCCACCTAACGCAAGCGTGGCACTGTAGCGCCAGTTATCTGCCACAATGGCCGCCAGTTGCTCAGGCGTGTACAGCGAGTGCAACGCCATAATGGCTTGCTGGCCAACGTTATACATACCCCAAAACATGGCGGGGAAGACAGCCAGCCACACCATGATCATGATCCGTTTCAGGTCGATACTGTCGCGTACATGGGTATGGCTTTGGGTCACTTGACCGGGGGTATACAGCAAGGTGGCGACCGCTTCATACAACGCGTGCCATTTTTGGTATTTGCCGCCAGGTTCAAAAGCGGGTTCGAGTTTTTCTAACGCAGATTTCAGACTCATGGATTAGCCCTCACGGTAGCAAAATCAATAGGCGAGTCGATTCGCCAATACATCACTATTGTTACGGGCTGAGTGGTAAGAAAGATGACATCTTTTTAATCATAGGCGATAAGCCCGTTTTTGACGCGCTGAGAGGCGTATGAAGTGAGAGGCGCATTGAAGCGAAGGAAGTGCAGTGACGTGAAGGAGGAAAGTGGGACGACTTGCGTCCCACCTTGTTGCGTTAACGGGTTGATTCTTTATCGTTCTTCAACGGCGTATACGGCGTTGTGGCCGTAGATGTTGCTGGTGACGATGTTGGTGTTACTGCTGAGGCGGTGAACGCTTTGCTGAGTTCTTGCTGCACAATGTCAGCGGGATCACCGTGTGTGGATGCCGTGTGCAATGCAGGTTGCGCGCTGTTTGCGTATGAGCGCGAGGCCGTTTGCATTGACGTGTGTGTTTCGTGTGCGTCAGTGTTGTGTGATTGCGCATGTTGCGGTGTGGATCCAGCGTTTTCTACCGGTGACTTATCACGTCCTAGCATCAGCAAACACGGTGTGAGGATCAGTGTGAGTACGGTGGCAAAGGCTAACCCGCCTGAAATTGCTGTTGCCAGCGATGTCCACCATTGTGTACTCGGCGCACCAAATTCCACACTGCGGCTAATTAAATCGATGTTCATTTCTAACACCATAGGCATTAACCCCAGAATGGTGGTGACGGTCGTGAGCATCACTGGACGCAGACGCTGGGCACCAGTGTGCATAATGGCGCTGGCCTTATCTAATCCGTCTTTTCTCAACTGGTTGTAGGTATCGATCAACACGATGTTGTTGTTCACGACGATACCCGCCAATGCAATCACCCCAATCCCCGACATGACAATGCCAAACGGACGTTGGAAAAGTAATAGCCCGAGGAAGACACCCACGGTGGAAAACAGCACCGCACTGAGGATCAGAAAGGCTTGATAAAAGCTGTTGAATTGGGTGATCAATATCAGCCCCATCACGGCAATCGCCATTAAGAAGGCGTACTGTAAAAATACCAATGACTTGTTCTGATCTTCATTCTGGCCTTTTATCTTGACTTCGACGCCATCAGCGAACCTCATGCCTTCAATGGCCGCGGTCACTGTTGGCAGTTCAAGGCTCAAGTTGTAGCCTTCAGACATATCTGCAAAAATTTCCAACACCCGTTTGCCGCCGGTACGGTTAATGGTGTTTTGTTTTGGTGCAGGACTAATGTCAGAGAAATTGGTGATGGGCACCATGCCGTACAGGGTTTTCACCCGTAACTCGTCAAAGCGGCCAATGTCTCGTTTATCTTGTGGGTAGCGCACTAAAATGTCGACGTCATCGTCGGTGTCATCCGGGAGAAAGTCGCCGATTTTTAGGCCATTCGTGACAAATTGAACGGTATTACCGACCAAGGTGGCATCACTACCAAACCGTGCGGCATCATCACGATCAATGTTGATTTGCCAGTCGATGCCTTGTTTATCCCCCGAATCTGACAAGTTCGTATAGGCGGGTTGGCTTGATAGCCATTGTTTCACCTGAAAGATAGCATCTTGCATGGCGGCATGATGGGTGCCAGCGACTTCGATTTCGAGATCATTCCCCCCTGATGGGCCTGCATTTTCGGTTTTAAACTCAATCTCTATCCCGGGTAGATCGCGCACTTGTTCACGCATATCTTCAATGATGGCGTTGACCGGTTCACGGTCTTGCCAGTCGACCGCGCTGAATTGGAGTGTGCCGATCAGGCCGTTGCCGCCGGTGCGGGTGTAGACATTTTCAATCCCTTCATGGCCGATCAAGCGTTTTTCCACTTGTTTGACTAAGGCGTCTTTTTCATAGATAGATAAGTCACCATGAGAACGGACATTCACGGTGAATCGAGAGGGATCGACATCAGGGAAGAATTCCATCCCCAAACCGGCTTTGCCGTAGGCAAAACCGACCCCAATCGCAAACACAATCGCACCGGCCAATACTTTCAGAGGGTGGCGAATCGCGATAGATAAGCTGTTGAGGTACAGCTTGGTCATGCCGGTTGCCTGGTCAAAACGACCTTGCTCTAATGCTTGCTTACGGGCTTGTTCTTTTTTGCTGACATATTGGGGTTTACCCAATACTTGGCCGAGTACCGGCACAAACAGCAGGGCCATAAGCAGGGATGCTGATAACGTGGCAATAAGGGTTAGCGGCAAATAGCGCATAAATTCACCGGTGGTATCTGGCCAGAATAGCAGAGGGGCAAACGCGGCGAGTGTCGTCGCGGTTGAGGCCGTAATTGGCCAAGCCATCCGTTTGGCGGCTTCACGGTACGCTTGTGCGGGTGGGATGTTTTCTTGCATTCGACGGTCGGCGTATTCTGTGACGACAATAGCCCCGTCCACCAGCATCCCGACGGCCATGATAAGGGCAAACAGAACCACGATGTTTATCGTGACCCCGCCCATGGCAAGGATCAGAATCCCCGCGAGGAAAGAACCCGGAATGGAAATACCAACCAGGAACGCGGTGCGAGCCCCTAAGATGGCGAGAATAACGACAACCACCAGAATAATGGCGGACAAAATATTGTTCTGAAGATCGGTGAGCATGTTATTAACGTCTTCAGATTCATCAAGGGTGTATTCCACCAATAGGTTATCCGGCCACTCGTCGCGCTTTTGCGCTTCGGCCATCACGGCTTTGACGATCTCCACCGTTTCAATGATGTTTTCGCCCGCGCGTTTTTTTATTTCTAATACGACGGCGCTTTCCCCATTGAGGCGAGCAAAGCTGTTCGGATCACGGAATGCACGGCGAATGGTCGCCACATCCCCAAAGCTGACGACGGTGTTGCCATCGACTTTGATCGGCAGTTCTAATATGTCTTTAAGTGATTCAAACACCGAAGGCACTTTGACTGAAAATCGGCCGTAGCCTGTGTCGACGAAGCCTGCTGCGACGACACGGTTGTTACGTGATACTAAGTTGAAGACATCTTGTTGGTCTAAGCCGTAGCTTTCCATCAATAGGGGATCAACAATCACTTCCACCACATCTTGGCGATCACCGGCAATGTCGACTTCTAATATTTGGCGAAAGCTTTCCAATTTGTCTTGCAGTTTACGTGCAATTTGGATGGTGGTGCGCTCTGGCACGGTACCGTAAAGGACCATCGACAGCACGGGAACTTCGTTGGCCAACGTAATTTCGTTGACGGTGGGTTCATCGCTGTCTTCGGGCAGCTTGTTTTTGGCCAAATCCACCGCTTCACGGACATCGGTGAGGGCAATATCAATATCGCTGCCGGCATTGAATTCCAAGACAACCGAAGCATGGCCTTCAGAGGCCGTGGCTGTCATCTTTTTCACCCCTTCGATTGATTGCAGTTCACGCTCTAACGGGCGAACCAGCAACCTTTCTGCATCATCCGGGCTGATCCCTTGGTGTGATACCGAGACATAAATGATTGGGATGGTGATGTCAGGATTCGATTCTTTCGGGATCACCTTGTAGGTGATCATGCCTGCAATAAGGATCAACACCAACAGTGTCAGCATGGTGCGGGAGCGGCTCAGTACCGCATCGATCAAGCTATGCATTATTGGCTCCCGTCTTCGCGTGTTGGGATCACGCTATCACCATCACGGACAAAGCCTTGACCGACAGTAATGACATCCACAGGGTTCGGTGTGCCACCCAGCCATACACCGTCAGGCTCCACCTTCACCACCGCAATCGGAATGAATTTGACCTTGTTTGTGTCGATAACGGTTTTGATCCCTAAGTTACCCGCTTCATCCAGCGCGAGCATGGAAGGGGTCATCTTAATCGCAGCTTGGGTTTCCAGTACGAGTTCCAGATTGGTGCTGGTGCCCGCGGTGAAACGCATGTCAGGGTTGCTGATTTCCACTTCAATGGGGTAGGTGTTGGTGTTTGCGGAGGCGACAGAGGCGCGGTAGCGTAATTTGCCTTCGGTCTGGTGGCCAGAAACCAATTCTACCGTGGCTTTTTGGCCTTTGAACACATGATTTACATGGCGCTCGCTGATATCAGCGCTGATGACTAAGGGACCCAAATCGACGATATTGAGAACCGGATCACCGATGCCGACATAGCCGCCTTTTTCAACATGCAGAGACTCTAAGATGCCGTCAAACGGCGCATAGATCACGGTGTTTTCAACCGCAAGCTGTGCACTGCGCAAGGTCGCTTTTGCTTCTACCAATGCCGCTTCGGTTTTACTTAGCGCCACTTCACCTTGCAGGCCACGCTTACGCAATGATTGGGCTGCTTTGTATTCTTGATTGTGCACTTTCAAGCGTGCTTGGGCGCGTTTTAGTTGCAACTCTCGGTCGGCTTTGCTTAATTGTACCAAGGCTTGTCCAGCTTTGACGGCATGCCCTTTCTTGACCAGTAATTTCTCTATGGTGCCAGAGACTTCTGCTGCCAGTGTGGCTTGTCGATTAGGTGCCGTTCGGCCATACAAGGAGAGGGTGCGGGTGACAGGTTGGGTGTGAAACTGATCCACTTTCACGGTCGCCAAGGGAATGGTTTGCTGGGTCGCGGTAAGAGTGGTGCTCTCTGTTGATGATCCTTCTTCTTTATCATCCGTTGAAGAAGAGGAACCCAATCCGCTCAATAGCCAGAGTGCAATCACAATCAGTATCAATACTGACAGTATCCAAGGTTTTCGAGAAAAAGTGTTTGTTATGCTCATGGTTCGTCTCATCCTAGCCGACGGATCGTTATTACCTAGACTCTATCAGGTTGGATTCACGTTGTTAATGTTTGGTAAATATTAATGCGATGTAAATAAATATCAGCATTACAGCAAGGGTTGTTGTGACGTTTTTGACTCGCGAATCACAGGTAAGGATTGCTCTATACACCGATGCGGGATAAACAAAAGGTGAATATTGCCGATGTTTCGTGGTTAACGTCCGTGCCTCTCTGCCACTACACGAGCACTAATTAACGTTGACGAAAAATAAAAAAATGAATGCAGATTTATGCTTGCGAAGGTTTTTATAGTGATGTTTTTTTTGCGTAAAAATGCAGATATCGCTTACGTAAGAGAGAGGGATGAAAATAAGGGTAATGACTTTATGGGTTGGGTCACAGTGCTGGAAAGAGAAAATTAATCATTCATCAATGACTGCGTATAATTTACAGAACAATAAATAAAAGAATCGTTGAACAGGAAGCACCATGATTGAAACCAAGCAGGAGAAACGTCTCCGGCAACTGGTGGAGTTGTTACATAGGAAAGAAAAAATACATTTAAAACAGGCGTCTGAAGCGCTTTCTGTGTCTGAGATGACATTGCGGCGTGATCTCATTGAACCCCATGGCGGTCTCAGTGTGATTGGCGGGTATATTATTAATAATCTGCGCCATGAAGATGATTTTTCTTATTGCTTAAATGAACAGCATGAAAGTCATTTGAAAGAAAAGATTGAGATAGGCAAGCGAGCTGCTGCGTATATTAAAAATAACGACACGGCATTTTTTGATAATGGTACAACCATCGTCCATATTATTCATGCTATCGATGACAGTATTGCATTCACCGGTGTGTGTTTTTCTCTCAATGTATTTTTAGCCTTAAAAAACAAACCCAATTGCAGCCCAATTCTATGTGGTGGTGGATTTGATCCGCAATGTAATCATTTTTATCCGATTTCAGAGAATAATGAACTGGACGATTTACGCATTGATACCATGTTTGCCTCTGCGGCGGGAGTGGACGGTCAGCAGGGGATCACATGCCATGCCTTCACGGAAATACCGTATAAGCGCCAAGCGATGAAGCAATCACAATCTGTCATATTGGTGGTGGACAGCAGCAAAATTGGCGTTGTGCGTAAAGCCGCAGTATGTGCGCTTGAAGCCGTCGACTCCGTGATATCTGACCAACCCTTACCGATTGAGTGGACGACGCGCATGGCCGAACATTCAAGAGATGTATCCCATTTGGCTTAATGCGTCGGCTTAGGGGCAAGCATTCTGTTTTTTGGCGGAATGAAGAGATAAAAAAAGAGGCTGATTTCAGCCTCTTTTTGTTTATGACGTTGGGGGAAAGTTATTTACGCAAGCGACGCATAAAGCCCAAGCCAAGCAGGGATAGCAGACCCATTAGGCCTGTCGAACCGCCACCGCCTGTACCGTCATACGGTGGAATGGTGATTTCAGGTTCTAGCGAATCACGTTTAACCACATCCACAGTCATGACGACTTTCGCATCTGCAAGATCAGCATTTTCCGCTTTTGTTTCTGCTGGGCGTGTTAGTGTCATTGTGACGTTGTAGCGACCGGTATCAACACCGTTCACATCAAAGAAGACCGTTTGTTTACCGTCTTTTTTCAACGTAATTTTCGGTAAAGTAACGCGATCCATTTCTTCCGGTGTTGGCGAGAAGGAAATTGTCGCAATGTCACCGGCTTTCGCTGTGTCTAGGCTAATCGGGTAGGCCACTTCCATGCGGCCGCTCTTCGCTGCCAGCACAACCGGTTCACCGTCAGTTTCGCCGTACTTATAGCTTAGTGCGATGATTGCAGGATCATGATCTGATGAGCGGTACGGTGTTTCAGCGTAGAACGGATTGTTACCGTAGTCTTGAGAATCTTTGTAGCTGTTCTTGTAGTCAAACAATGTTGATTCAACAGAGTTGATGTGCCAATCAGTTGCATCAAGGAGTTTCGCTTCCAATGACGGCGTGATAAGTACGTGGTCCAATGAACCAATTTCGTCATTGTACGAGTAGCTCCAGCTTGATTGCTTTTTCTCGGCATCTTTCATGGCGACGGCATTTAGGAAGCCGAAAGACTGCGTGATTTCTGCACCGCTTTCGCCAAACTGTGGCTTATAGCCCACGAACGTATCGCGTGCTGCACGGATCGTTTTGCCGGCTGGCAGCTTTGCTGGGATCTGAGTCAGTACCAACATCGCATCTTCTTGGCCGTAAGAGTTGAAGTCACCCATCACAACCTGATCGCCACCAATTTTCGCCATTTGGTTGCCAAGCTCAACAGCGGCAGCGACACGGAAGGCTTCACAGGAGCCTTGGAAATCAATGTCTTTCACGCTGTCATATTTAGGTGAGAAGTCTTCCCATTTTTCCCAACCTTGCCACTCTTCCCAACAATTAGAGCCTTTCGACTTAAAGTGGTTGACGGCGACAGTAAGCGTTTTGCCGGTGTTGTGAAGCTTGAAGGTAGCAGCGACGGTATCACGTTGGTAATTTTTCCCACTTTCGCGTAGTTCACCTTTTTTATCTATGATTGGACTGCCATCTTCATAGGTAACCATAGGGGCGTCTTGGCGAGGCATTGTGATAATTTTTGAAGATTCCAATGAAACCTTATTTGGACGGTAAATTAAACCAGACGTGATCGCATCACCCCCAATACTGTCTAATTCATCGAGAATCGAATCGCCATTGGAATCAAATCCGATAAAGGTATAGCGGTTATGAATGGACTCAGGATCATCCATGTATTCGCTATCATATTTAGCATTAAGGGCATTCAAGAATTCATTGATTGCACCAAAATCACCGAAGCCGTTATTTTCAATTTCCATCAAGCCAACAATGTCGGCATTAAGGCCAAAAATGGCCTCAATCAGTTTGGCTTGTTGCTGCTCAAATTCAATTCGGCTTTCCGCACCACGGTTGGAACCGTGTTGATTGTCTGAGCCACCATACGGTGAGTTGAAGTAGTTCAACACGTTCTGTGTTGCGATGCGGATCGCAAAGGCATCTTCTTCGGTTTTATCATTTAGTGTAGGGGTCGGGTCATCATAACCTTCCGCACGAGGTGTATTGTGTTTCAGGTTATTTTTATCGATTTTATTCATTGCAATTAAACGATATTCACCGAATGAATAATGAATGACGCCTTCTAAGCCAATTACACTGTCATTAATGCGGATGTAATCTTTTGTTTTATAAGATGAGGCGTTATCCCTAAAATCGTCATAGTATGGAATGTGACCATTAGGAGCGTTTTGATCGCTTTCTACAAATAAGCGATAATTAGCGTTTTGTTTAGCCTGATCTTTGGATGCCTGACTACCTGCGACATGCTCTTGGTTTGGCTGCATGTTGGGGCGTTTATACGCCAGCACCATGTTATTTTTACGGCCTTTGTAGTCATAGCTAAAGGTACGCGATACGCGCATATCCTCTAATGTTTCTGTTGATGGGTCGATATCTGCAGGTAGATTAACGACCATACCTTCATAACGCTCAAGCGTTTTTTTGAAATCGTTGTTATCGCTTTTGATTATTTTTAGATCAATAGCACTTGGTGCCTCGAGGGCAACCCCAGTATCAGACCAGCTTTCAGGAATCATTAACGTTAGGCCGTAATTTTCTTTTACTTTGCCTATAACCGTGACTTGACGACCTTTTTCTGGCGCTGTTTTGCTTGTTTCAATAAATAATCCGTCAGAAGTGAGTGGCTCACCATCTTCGGCGTAGATATAAAAACCTTGTGCTGCATCTTCATTTGTTACGATCGCAGATACAACACCTGTGACCTGATACGTTTCTTTACTTTCGTATTCACCTTTCCCGAGTAAAGGCGATGAAAATCCTTCCCCTTGAATTTCGCCAACAGTAACAGTTATTGGTGTGCTTGTTGTTGTATCAATGTTGATACCCGCCATCGCTGGGGCGGAAAGGGCAGTCGCAACTGCCACAGATAATAAGGTAAGTTTATTGTTCATAGAAAACCTATATCACTAAGATGCAAAAAGAGTGCGGGTTAGAAGTAAACACGGGCGTACGCATACACATCTTGCGCGGCTTCACCGATGCTGCCTTCAATGGCCAGCAAAGACGAACGTGTAGGCTTATAGTTCACGCCTAAGGTGCCCCATGTGCGGCTGCTGCCCCAGTCATTGTCTTTGCCATCCCAATATTCACTGTCTTCATCCCAGTGCTCATAGGCTTCATAGTTTGCAGAACCCGTTACTTCCCATTTCGGTGAGATAACGTATTTTGCCGACACCAGTGCCCCTTCGTGATCAAGGGTTTGGTAATCGTTGTAGGTGTGGATTTCATTGTTCGGATCGGTCACATCAACCGCATTTTTTTCCTGAGCAATGTCTTCTTGCTCATAGAATGCATTGAAACCAAGGGAAAGGTCGTGCGTTAACGCAAGGCGAGCGCCAAGGCCGACAAGGCGTTGTTCACCGTACTTGGATTCTCCTGCAGCGCCATTACGGGTTTCTAGCCCTAGTACCACAGAGAATGTTTTACCAAAGTAACCCGCGTAACCGTTGATCACATCACCCAGGGATGAACCTGAGCTTGATTCAGCATCGTAGCTGTAAGAAGCGCCGACTTTGATGTCGCTAAAGCGGCCTTCATATTTGACCGTCGCTGCCTGATCGCCAGCTTCACCGGTTTCTACGGTCGTATCCAGTGTGAAATCGCCGTATTTGTCATAATCATCAAAGGCTGTGTCGGTGATACCGGCTTCAATGTAATGATTTGGATTAAAGGCATAACCCAAGAACATTTTATCGATGCTCAGTTTCATGTCGCCTGTACCGTATTTCCAGTTCTCGCGCTCATAATCGAGTTCTAGGCGGTAATGAATGTCACCGTTTTTTCCTTTTGCGCCCAGCGTAGCAAAAGAATCGTCGATGAAACTCTTATCCTTGTAAAATTCGCCAGAAGAATAGTCTGCGCCGAAGTGGCCACCAATGCCAACTTCACCATAGACGTCTAAATGGTCACCATTATCATTTTGATAAACCGTTGCAGCGTGTAGCGATGGGGCAATAAATAGCGCAGATAGCAGTGCAGCTATGGCTGTTTTTTTAGGTGTGGCAATGTCCATTATGCAACCTTTGTGATGATTAAAACAATTTACGTTGTTATTGTTTCAATGTTCACATTCAATGGTTGGTATGATCAAATGCCCGACAAAGCTAATGAGACCTTTATCAATTGTTTTGCGAGAAATACGAGTAAAATGTGACGTGTAGTAATCATCAAGAGTTAATATTGACCCGTGATTTTGGGTGTTAAATGACGGATTTTCACGAATGACAACACGTTATTTTTGTGTTGTTCATCATGGTGGTTAAAGAGAAAAGGTGATGGTTATGCATGTTGTAATGAGAGAGTGCGTAACACGGTGAAATTAAAATGGGATATTCTATTAATAGTTTAGAAAATTAAGTGTGAATTCCCTGCACTGAATGATTTATTACGCATGATGAATGAAGGGATCTTGAATTCTTGGTGGTAGCCCATCGGAAAAATAAATATGCCTTTAAAGTAACTATGAGTAAGGACATTCACTATGCGTAAAATTTTTATACCGTCAGCGATAGCGTTGGGTTTGGCGTCTGCTTATCCTGCGTTAGCGTTTGATTGTACGGCATTGCCAGAATGGCAAAGTAACGTCGCTTATAATGGCGGGGCGAAAGTCCAGCAGGGCGGCGAAGCGTATCAATCCAACTGGTGGTCGTCAGGCAATAGTCCTGATCAACATTCCGGACAATGGCAAGAGTGGTCATCACTTGGCCAATGTGATAATGGCGGTAACACAAACCAGCCACCGACTATCGACGTAACCTCTCCTTTGAACAATGCCCAATTTACGGACGGCGATAGTATTACGCTTTCAGCAACGGCTGCAGACAGCGACGGTAGTGTGCGTGATGTTGAATTTTTGTTGAACGGTTCAAGCGTCGGGGTCGTTGATACTGCTCCTTATACGTTGACATGGAAAGCCATGACTGGCCAACACACCATCACTGCAGTGGTGACCGACAATGAAGGTGCGGTGACACAAGATAAGGTGAAAATCACGGTTAACCCCGCTGACGGTGGCGTCCCTCCGGTGGTGGACTTGGCTTACCCAACAGCCAACGCACAGATCAAAGACGGTGAACAAGTCGTCTTGAAGGCCAATGCCTCTGATGCAGACGGTACGGTGACGCGCGTTGAGTTCTACGTGGATAACCAGCTGGTGGGCAGTGATGACACCGCGCCTTTTGAAACGGTATGGGCAGCGACACAAGGCTCGCACAGCTTTAAAGTGAAGGCTATCGATTCGGATAACTTGGCCGTATGGTCACAAGACGTGACGGTTGCTGTCGAAGGGGCAACGGGCACTGGCGGTTGTGCCGGAGTGCCGCAATATAAAGCGGGTACGAAATACGCGGCAGGCGATGTGGTTCAGAACATGAACTACAAGTACGAGTGTGACATTGCCGGTTGGTGTTCATCGGATTCAGCGTGGGCGTATGAGCCAAACACGGGCGCTTACTGGCAGGAAGCTTGGACAGAGCTGGGCATTTGTGCCATTGGCCCTGTTGTCACATTCACTACGCCAGCGGATAACGCCACGGTATTAGCGGGTGAAACCGTGACCTTGGCGGTAGAAGCAACGGATGCCGACGGTTCAATCAGCGGTGTCGAATTCTTTGCCGCAGGGCAGAGCCTTGGTGTGGACTCACAAGCACCGTACAGCGCGAATTGGCTAGCCAGTGGTAACAGCGAAGTGAGCCTAAGTGCGGTCGCGACCGACAATGAAGGGAATGAAGGTAAAGCCGGTGTCTTGGTGAAAGTGAGCGATCAACCATTGGTTGCCTCTTTAACCTCGCCAACCAGCGGTACGACGGTCGGCTTAGGGAAAGCGATCAACATGGCCGCTGAAGCAACGTCGATGAGCGGTACCGTGACAAAAGTGGAGTTTTTGGTTAACGGCCGCGTGGTTGCAACCGATACGTCTGCACCTTACACCGCGACGTGGATGCCTGGTGCGGTAGGTAGCTACAGTATTTCTGCGCTTGCGACGGATAATACGGGCTTAACGGCGGCGACCGCGGGTGCAACTGTGAAAGTGTTCGAGCAATCTGCGGTGAAACATAAGTTGATCGGCTACTGGCACAACTTTGTTAACGGCGCAGGCTGTCCGATGAACTTGAGCGAAATGTCGAAAGCATGGGACATCATTGATATCGCATTTGCAGAAAATGATCGTGGCAGTGACGGTACCGTTCACTTTAATCTTTACAGCGGCGACATTCACAGTGATTGTCCGGCACTTGACCCTCAGCGATTCAAGCAAGATATGGCAGCGCTTCAAGCCGAAGGCAAAGTGTTTGTTCTGTCGCTGGGTGGTGCAGAAGGCACGATTACGCTAAACACCGATACCGATGAAGCAAACTTCGTGAGCAGCTTGACGGATGTCGTGAAAGAGTGGGGCTTTGACGGGTTAGACATCGACTTAGAAAGCGGTTCTAACTTGCTGCATGGCACACAAATTCAGGCGCGCTTACCGAGAGCACTGAAACAAATTGAAGCAAACATGGGCGGGGATATGTACCTGACTATGGCACCAGAACACCCTTACGTACAAGGCGGTATGATTGCGTACAGTGGTATTTGGGGCGCATACATTCCATTGATTGATGAGCTACGTGATACGTTAGATCTCCTACACGTTCAGCTTTATAACAATGGTGGCATGCCAAACCCATACCTACCCGGTGCTGCGCCAGAAGGCTCTGTGGATATGATGGTGGCACAGTCTAAGATGTTGATTGAAGGTTTTGAATTGGCCAATGGTCAGCGCTTTGCACCACTGCGTGATGATCAGGTCGCGATTGGTTTGCCATCAGGCCCAAGTTCAGCCAACTCAGGTCAAGCGCCAACGCAGAACATTTTGGACGCACTGGACTGTCTGACCAAAGGCACCAAGTGTGGCACGGTGAAACCTGCGTTTAATTACCCGAACTACGGTGGGGTAATGACATGGTCTATCAACTGGGATAAGCATGACGGTTACAACTTCTCTGGCCCTGTGGGCGATAAGTTGAAAGCCATGAATGCGGGGCAGTAACGGTCATTCTTCTGTTATTTCTCGATAAATGATCAAACCGCCAGCCTATGCGCTGGCGGTTTTATTTTTCACAAAGCACTGACACGGCTGTTCGGTATTGTTATATTATAACAATATCAAGGATGAAGAGTATTCAGTCATGGCTAGTCGCCGATCTCACCATTTAAAAACGCGTTGTATTGCGGTGTGTGCGATCGTTCTAGCGATATGGTTCAATGTCGCGGTGGTAAGCCACCAGGTCGACAGTGATCCAAGCCACCATCTACATCACCACTGTGAATTATTCTCAGCCGCGCAATATGGCCTGTCTCAAGCCGTGCCTGTCGTGCCCCTTATCCCATCATTTGAAGGGTTTGATGTTACTTTTTTCACGGAAAAAGCCAGAACCCAGCATTTTGCTTATCTTGCGCGTTCACCGCCGTTCCTTACTGATTAATCACGTTTACTATTTTGACTATTGATTATTAAGGATTGGATTCATGACGGCCAAATCTCACGTTGCTCTTTCTGTGGGGCTTGTTTTAAGTGCCACTATTTTCACGGCTTCTGCGTTTGCAGAGGATCATTTTCGCCAGCATGATGCCCATGTGCACGGGCAAGTTGAGTTTAACATCGCTCAAGATGGCCATGATTTATTGATTGAAATCACCGCGCCAGGGGCTGATGTTGTTGGTTTTGAACATCAGCCACAAACCCAAAAGCAGCAGCAACACGTTAACCAAGCGACGGAGCAACTTGCTCAGGCAAATACACTGTTTACCCTTAATCGTGGCGCACAGTGCACACTTGAACAGGCATCGGTGCATCACACACTCGGTGAGATGGATGCTCACGCTAAACACGATGAGCACCATGATCATGATGCTCATAAAGACCATACGTCTCACGAAGAACATGACTCTCATGATGATCACGACCATCATGAACATGAAACAGATGCGCATCATGATAATCACAATGACGGGCATGGTGCGTTTACTGTCGAGTATCACTACCACTGTGATGATATTGCCGATTTAAAACGTATTGAAACTCAGTGGTTCACTCATTTTACTGACACCCAAATGATTCACGTTAACCTTCTGACGGATAACGCTCAAACAGCCATTGAGCTGTCTGCAGGTAAGGCAGTGATTTCGTTATAGTCAGGTTTTTGATTTCAAAATGCTTGATTTCAAGGTGCCTGATGTTGAGGTGCCAGTTTTGAGGTGATTGATTTTAAGGTAACAGGTTTGTAGGGCAGGGTAGCCTCTGCCCTACAAGCATGAATGTGGACAGTACAATGAGTGATGTAACAGTGAATATAACGCCCCCAGTGGTGACATTGCGTGAGGTGGTTTTCTCATGGCCACAAGCGTCTTCCCCCGTATTGAGCATTCCAGCACTCACGATTGGCCAAGGGGAGCATGTATTTATTAAAGGCCCGAGTGGTTGCGGTAAATCGACCTTGCTCGGCCTGTTAACCGGTATTCACCAAGCCCAGCACGGGCGAGTTGAGATTTTGGGGACGGATGTCAGTCAATTGACCGCCAGCCAAAGAGACACATTCAGAGCGGACCATATTGGCTATATTTTCCAGCAGTTTAATCTATTGCCTTATTTGAATGTGATTGAAAATGTTATCTTGCCTTGTCACTTTTCTAAACAAAGAAAACAGCGACTCACGATGCCTGCCGACGAAACGGCAAGGCATTTATTGCAACGTTTGCACTTGCCTGAAGCGCAATTCAACAAGGCAGTTGTCGCGCTCAGTATTGGTCAGCAACAACGTGTCGCGGCAGCAAGAGCACTGATTGGATCGCCTGCGTTAATTATTGCCGATGAACCGACATCAGCGCTGGATCATGATAATCGCCATGCTTTTATTCAATTACTGATGGAACAAGCGAACGCTGCCCAATCAACACTGATCTTTGTGAGTCACGATCCCACTCTCGAACCGTTGTTTGATTGCGTCATTGATTTACAGCAACTGAATCACGCGGAGATGGCATCATGAAAGCGATTGCGATGCTCGCTTGGAAAAGCGTGATGAACCGTAAAGCTACGGCCATGCTAACGATACTCACGGTGGCGATTTCCGTGATTCTGTTGCTGGGGGTGGAGCGCATTCGTACGCAAGCTAAGACTAGCTTTGCCAATACCCTGTCAGGGACCGACCTTATTGTTGGCGGCCGATCGGGTCAGGTTAATTTACTGCTTTATTCTGTTTTTCGCATAGGTAACGCCACCAATAATATCGACTGGAAAAGCTATCAGGCGTTTAGTCAGCATCGTGCTGTGAAGTGGGCGATCCCGATTTCGCTGGGGGACTCGCATAAAGGTTTTCGAGTCATGGGAACGAACGACCAGTACTTCGCGCATTTTAAATATGGCCGTAAACAGCCACTGGCGTTCTCACAAGGCAAAGCGTTTGCAGGGTTGTTTGATACGGTGATTGGGGCGGATGTCGCCAAAACGCTGGGTTACCACATCGGCAGTGAAATCATCATTGCACACGGTATCAGTGATGTTGGCTTTAGCCGCCATGATCAGTTGCCGTTTAAGGTCGTGGGTATTCTTGCACCAACAGGGACACCTGTCGACAAAACGGTGCATGTGTCGTTAGAAGCCATCGAAGCCATTCATGTGGGGTGGGAGTCGGGTGCCCATCTCGGTAGCACGCCGACGGCAGAACAATTGACTCAGCATCAGTTCCAGCCGAAGCAAATCACTGCGATGTTGCTGGGACTGAAATCGAAAATTCAGACCTTTGCTTTACAACGGCAGATCAACACTTACAGCCAAGAGCCGTTGAGCGCCATTTTGCCGGGGGTCGCATTGCATGAGTTGTGGGGCATGATGTCTGTCGCTGAACAAGCGTTGATGGCGGTGTCTGCTTTTGTTGTGATTGCAGGGTTGCTCGGCATGCTCAGCAGCTTATTGACCAGCTTACAGGAAAGACGGCGTGAAATGGCGATCCTGAGAGCGATGGGGGCAAGACCTAAGCACGTTTTTGCCTTGCTGATCAGTGAAGCCAGTGCGCTAACCTTCGCCGGTATTCTTGTCGGTGTGGCAGGGTTATACCTTGTGTTGGGTGTTGCCCATCCCATTATTCAGCAACAGTATGGTATCAACCTCGCATTGACGGGGATGACGGCATATGAATGGATGTTACTGGGGATCGTACAATTTGCCGGTATGGCAATGGGCTTTATTCCTGCACTCAGTGCGTATAAACAGTCGCTTAGCGATGGTATGACAATTCGAATTTAAATACGAATATGAATAGACGGGTATGAATACAAACATGAAAAAAATACTGTTATCACTGCTATGTGTTATAGCCACCCTCGTTCCGACGATCAGTTACGCCTCTGATGATCTCCTCGTTTTGGATTGGATTGATCTCGTGCCAGAAAATGAACGCAACCAATTTGAACTGAATGGTATGCCAATGATTGATCATTCAGGGGAGCAGGTACAACAATCAACGGTCGGGAAGGTGAGGCCAGAGTTAAACGGCAGTACCGTGAAAATTCCCGGCTTTGTTATCCCTTTAGAAGGTGATGAGAAAGTCGTGACGGAGTTTTTGTTGGTGCCTTACTTTGGGGCCTGTATCCATGTGCCACCGCCGCCAGCAAACCAGATTATTTACGTAAAATTCCCCAAAGGTGCGCCAGTGCAAGCGTTATGGGATGTGATTTATGTGATTGGTAGGCTGAAAACCGTGCACGTAAGCCATGAATTGGCAGAAGTGGGTTATGTCATCGAAGGAACAGAGATTGCTGAATATGATGATATGTGAGTGATTGTCTTGTATCGCTAACGTGATGAGCCTTCCGAAGAAGGCTCATCGACAGCTTACTTATCCATGTGTAGAACAGTACGGATAGATTCGCCTTTGTGCATCAGTTCAAACGCTTCGTTAACGTCTTGTAGACCCATGGTATGGGTGATGAACTCTTGCAGACCAAATTCACCCGCCATGTAACGGTTAACGATTTCTGGTAGCTCAGAGCGGCCTTTAACACCACCGAAAGCAGAACCACGCCATACTCGGCCTGTCACAAGCTGGAATGGACGGGTTGAGATCTCTTGGCCCGCACCGGCAACACCGATGATGACAGATTCGCCCCAACCTTTGTGGCAGCACTCAAGTGCTTGACGCATCACGTTTACGTTACCGATACACTCAAATGAGTATTCAACGCCACCGTCTGTCATTTCAACAATCACATCTTGAATAGGCTTGTCGAATTTCATTGGGTTGATGCAGTCAGTCGCGCCAAGCTGTTTTGCTAGCTCGAATTTGCTCTCGTTGATATCCACACCGATGATGCGATCAGCACCGGCCATGCGTGCACCAATGATGGCAGAAAGGCCGATACCGCCTAGGCCGAAGACTGCCACGTTGTCGCCTTTTTCCACTTTCGCCGTATTAAGTACTGCGCCCATCCCGGTGGTTACGCCACAGCCAAGTAGACACACTTCTTCAAGCGGTGCTTCTTTGTTCACTTTCGCCAGTGAGATTTCAGGCAGAACCGTGTACTCAGAAAACGTAGAACAACCCATGTAATGGAAAATGGTTTCACCATTAATAGAGAAACGGCTAGTACCGTCAGGCATCAGGCCTTGGCCTTGAGTGACGCGTACCGCTTGGCAAAGGTTTGTTTTGCCTGATTTGCAGAACTTACACTCACCACATTCAGCAGTGTAAAGTGGGATAACATGGTCGCCAACTTCCACACTTGTTACGCCTTCGCCGATCATTTCAACGATGCCGCCGCCTTCGTGGCCAAGAATAGAAGGGAAGATACCTTCAGGATCGTCACCCGATAGAGTGAAAGCATCAGTATGACAAACACCGGTTGCAACGATGCGAACAAGCACTTCGCCCGCTTTAGGAAGCTGTACATCCACTTCTTCCATTTTTAGCGGTTCGCCCGCCGCCCAAGCGACCATTGCTTTAGATTTAATGTGTGTTTGACCTGGTTTGATTTCAAGTGCCATTGGATTGTCCTTATTGCTTACGTCTTGATAGACAAATAAACAGAAAAAAATGGGGTAAGGATGAGCATGTGTATGAGTGTCGTTAAGCTCCCTCATTTGCTCTATCGCCTTGTTGGTGGGCAGTATAGGGGATTGTGGAAATTTGATAATCCCATCAAAACGAAAATGAATATTACCTATATGTAATAATGTGTTTTGTTTGCAGGGAAAGAATGACCGTCAGTGCATGGGATGGATATCAAAAGAGGAGGGATGATAAAGGAAGGCGTACAAGGGGAAAAAGGGAAAGCAGGGAAGTGCCCAGACGCAAAAAAGCCTGCTCAATGAGCAGGCTTTTTTACTTCTTACGAAAATGGTGGGCGATACCGGGCTCGAACCAGTGACCCCCTGCTTGTAAGGCAGGTGCTCTCCCAACTGAGCTAATCGCCCTCAATAATCGCGTTGGGGTGTTTCTAATGAAACGATGCGATTATCAAATTTGGTGGGTCTAGGCGAACTCGAATCGCCGACCCCTACCATGTCAAGGTAGTACTCTAACCAACTGAGCTATAGACCCAAATTTTTCGCATCTTACTGGTTAGGTAAGATGTTTGGTACGACCGAGTGGATTCGAACCACCGACCCCCACCATGTCAAGGTGGTGCTCTAACCAACTGAGCTACGGTCGTACAATAAAATGGTGGGCGATACCGGGCTCGAACCAGTGACCCCCTGCTTGTAAGGCAGGTGCTCTCCCAACTGAGCTAATCGCCCTCAATAATCGCGTTGGGGTGTTTCCGAAGAAACAGTGCAATTATTGGAATTTGGTGGGTCTAGGCGAACTCGAATCGCCGACCCCTACCATGTCAAGGTAGTACTCTAACCAACTGAGCTATAGACCCAAATTTTGTACATCTTACTGGTTAGGCAAGATGTTTGGTACGACCGAGTGGATTCGAACCACCGACCCCCACCATGTCAAGGTGGTGCTCTAACCAACTGAGCTACGGTCGTACAGTGTTCTCAAGGAACGTTGAGCATATTAGCGAGTGATGATCGTCGGTGCAAGCCTTTCAACAGGCTTTTTTTAGCCTTTACGTATCGTTTGCTTACGCTTTGAGCTGCAAGGCTTTTTTATGAACGATGCATGGATAAGAACACGTGATTTGAGTCACATAGATGGAGGGGGGAGGTATTAATGACTGTTGAAGAAAGTCCCAAAGCTGTTGGTGAACGGATAGTCTTACATATGGCGGTATGTGAAGCATATTATATCGCTTGGTTACTTTTGTTGAGTGTGTAGTTAATTATTTGGCGCTTGAAACTGAGTGAATATGCTGCAAAATTGACTCATAACTAAGTTGATGAAGTAAATTAACAAAAAAATATACATTTAAAATCAATATACTCAATATCAATTATTCGCCTGCTCCATAGCGCTGAGCGACTTTAATGCGGAATATCAAATACGCCTTAGGAATTTATTATGCCCTGTTGGTTATGTATTCCACTTTTACGGTTTGAGCGCCCGTATAAAATAGTTATCTGACGGTAAGTAATAGCGCTAATAACATCGTTCAGAGGCAAGACAGAAGAAAAAAAACAGGTAATATAAGCGTCAAGATAGTGACGCTTATTGATAAGGAGGGTGAATATGAAAAACGATAATCATGTATCAGAAACATTGACAGATGCTGTTCGATTAGTGACAACGTATTTTAATTTGGCATATTCACACGAATTATTAGTCTCAGGCATTCCGATGCCTGACGGCGTATTCCATTATTCGCAGCTTCCACCGGCAGTGAAAAATCTTGGATTGGAAGCAAAATGGGTACCTTTTAATGTGGATGCTCTGATCCAATTGGCCTCACCTTTTATTGTTATCAATGACAATAAAGGCATGGTTATTACCCAGATCAATAAAACAGAAGCGACATGTTTAACATCGCATGGACAAATAACGATGTCTGTGGCGGCATTAAGCCAAATGACTCAGCAAGATGTTGCTGTATTAAAAGCATTACCCGTAATAGAAGAAAGAGCCCGTGTCAGTGACAAGACAGCATTGACCGATCATTGGTTCTGGGGGCCAATATTGAGTGCAAAGCGTATTTATGTTGACGTCTTTGTTGCTTCTATATTGATTAACCTGTTTGCACTGGCGACGCCGCTTTTTACCATGAACGTTTACGATCGTGTGGTGCCGAATTTAGCTTTTGATTCATTATGGGTACTGGCGATTGGGGCTGTGATCGTTTTTGTTTTTGACCTGATACTCAAATTAATGCGTAACTGGTTTGTTGATCTGGCGGGGAAAAAAACGGACATATTGATGTCTGCTGATATTTATGCACGCACCTTGGGCATGAAGTTAAAGTACCGCCCAGAGTCAGTCGGGGTCTATAGCCGACATTTGAATGAATTTGAATCGGTACGTAGCTTTTTAGCGTCCAGTACGATCACTGCGTTGATTGATTTGCCTTTTGCCGTATTCATGTTGATTGTATTGACGATGATTGCAGGCCCTTTAGTGATTGTCCCGATCGTCGCCATGTTGATTGTCGCATTGGCCAGTTTTTTAGTTCAAGCGCCACTTAATCGCACCATTGATGAGTCGAACCAACTGTCGGCACAGAAAAATGCCAACTTATACGAAAGCTTGCACGGCATCGAAACCGTGAAGCTGCATGGGGGCGAAGGGCAATATCAATTTAAATGGGAACAATCCGTTGGCCATATGGCGACATGGGGCAACAAGACTCGTTGGTTATCAAGCGCGATATTAACGTTTGCCGGGTTTGCGCAGCAGTTAGTCAGCGTTGGATTGATTGTCTTCGGCGTGTATTTGTTGGCTGACAATGCCATCTCAATGGGGGCGATCATTGCGTCAGTGATGCTTTCGGGCCGTTGTTTACAGCCGATGTTACAACTGGCGGGGTTAGCGACGCGTTACTCGCAGGTGATCACGTCATATCAGCAATTGAATGACATCATGGCCACACCGCAAGAGCAAGAGCCGCAGCGTCGTTATCTTCATGCGGAACAACTCAATGGCAAAGTGGCGTTTCGTAACGTCAGCTTCCGTTATGACGATGATGCGCCAAACATTCTGTCTAATGTTTCTTTCTCCATCGCAAAAGGGGAAAAGGTCGCCATCATTGGTCGTATCGGGGCGGGCAAAACAACCGTTGAAAAGCTTCTGCTTAATCTCTATCAGCCATCGAAAGGTATGATCCTGCTTGATGATATCAATATCGAGCAATACAACCCCAGCTTTGTTCGTAAGCAAATCGGGGTCGTGCCACAGGATATCAATCTATTCTATGGCTCCATTCGTGAAAACATCATGCTGGGTGAACCCGCCATCTCGGCTTCAGCCGTTCAGCGCGCCGCCGAAATGGCTGGCGTGACAGAGTTTACGCGTCATGATGCTGAAGGTCTGGATCGCCAAGTAGGCGAAGGGGGCCGTTATTTGTCGGGAGGCCAGAGACAATCTATTGCGTTAGCCCGTGCATTTTTGCGTACATCGTCACTGTATGTGTTGGATGAGCCAACATCACAGATGGACTCGCGTACGGAAAATCATGTGAAGCAGCAACTAGCGGGTTTAGCGGATGATCAGACTTTGCTCTTAGTGACCCATAAAACCTCGATGTTGGATGTGGTGAATCGCGTGATTGTGCTCGATCAAGGCCGCGTTGTCTTAGATGGACCGCGCCAGCAGGTGTTAGAGGCGTTGGCTGAAGGGCGAATTCGCCAGCCAGGGAGGGCGCATGCAGCATAATGCTTTTTATAGTCAGACAGCTGCCGCTGTCGTTTTGGATGTGCCTAAGCAAGCGCGCGCGTTGGTGTGGGGATCGTTTGCGTTTGTTTTTGTCGCGATTATCTGGGCGAGCATTGCACAACTAGATGAAGTCACTGTCGGTGTCGGCAAAGTGATACCGGCCGATCAAGTTCAAGTGATTCAAAACCTTGAAGGTGGCATCGTTAAACACATTTTGGTGAAAGAAGGGCAGTCCGTTGAAAAAGGACAGCCTTTGCTAGAAATTGATGACACCTTATTTCGTTCCGATTTGGTGGCGGGAGAAGGGGAAATTGCCAGCTTGAATGCGGCCGTCATTCGATTGCAGCATGAAGTCGAGAGCGTTCAGGTCAGCTCGGTAGATCAGCATGCACAGTGGGAAAAAACAGTGTCGGTCTCGTTAGCACCGATTGCTTATTCACCGTTATTCATTCAAGAACACCCGGCGATAGTACAAGGCCAAGAAAGTGAGAAGAAAACCCGTTTAGCAAAACTGAATAATCAATTGCAGACCATTTCTCTTCAGGTGAATGAAAAGCAGCAGTCGATTAAAGAAACTGAATCAAAAATTGAAACGTTAAAGCGTAGTGTTGAGTTAGTCCGTCAAGAATTGGCGATGAGCAAGCCTTTAGCCGCAGAAGGCATTGTATCGCGAGTGGATATTCTCAAATTAGAACGCCAATTAAATGATCTTCGTGGCCAAGTGAGTCAGCTGACATTATCCGTACCTAAATTGGAAGCGGAACAAATGGGGGCGATTACGCGTTACCGAGAAGCGGCCTTTGTTTTTCGTAATGAAGCACAAGCAGAATTAAATGATTTAAACGAAAAGCTCAGTGCCGTCACCGCAACCTCTGTCGGGCTTCAAGACAGAGTTAAGCGGACCATGGTGGTATCACCGGTTGATGGCATTGTTAAAACGTTAAATATCAATACAGTTGGCGGGGTTATTCAACCTGGCATGGAGTTACTTGAAATTGTGCCAAGTCAGGATTCTTTATTGATTGAGGCCAATATAAATCCGAAAGATATCGCATTTATTCGCCATGGTTTAGAAACCATCGTTAAATTCACCGCTTATGATTTTACAATATACGGTGGTTTGAATGGCGTGGTTGAGCATGTTTCGGCTGACACCATTCAAGATGAAGAAGGCAACGAGTTTTATATTGTGCGCGTAAGAACACATACCAACGAATTATCGTCAGGGGATAAGCAATACAAAATTATTCCGGGAATGCTAATTCAAGCAGACATTATGACCGGTAAAAAAACAGTAATGGATTACTTATTAAAACCATTGCTGAAAGCAAAACAAAGCGCGTTGAGAGAGCGCTAACCACGTTTTGTTTTTTAGGTGATTGAGTTTCATGGAGAGATTATGAAAAAGCAGGTGTTATCATTAGTGATAGGGGCGTTATGTGTGCCTACCTCATGGGCAATGTCTTTAGAAGAGGCCGTGTCACAAGGTTTGGCAACAAGCCCAGAAGTTAAAGAAGTGGTTGCAAGCTACAATTCACGTCTTGCACTTTCTGATCAAGCCGTCGCAGATTACCTGCCTTCATTGGATTTATCTGGCGAAGTGGGTTATCAGCGTCGAGAGAAAGATCGTGATACGTACAGTTCAACGGAAGACCTCACTGCCCGTCAAGTGTCATTACGTTTACGTCAGCTTATTTTTGATGGTTTTGGTGTGAGTTCAAATATCGACCGCACAGAAGCAGAAGCCGAGGCTGAACGTTACCGTATTTTATTCTCCGCCGAGAATTATGCCTTGAGTGTATCGAATGCTTACCTCAATGTGTTGCGGGAAGAAAAATTGCTGGTATTAGCAGAATCAAACCTCAAGACGCATTTGAAGTATCAACGTGACATCACGAAAAAAGTGAAGTCAGGGTTGAGTTCGACGGCTGATGTTTCGCAAATTAACGGCCGTGTGGCCCGAGCACAAGCCAATGTGCTGTCAGCACGAAATAACCTTATCGACGTGAATGACCAATTTCTACGTCTCGTGAATGCATGGCCAAAAGATCTCGTTCAGCCAGATGTGGATGATCGTTTCTTGCCAGCCAGTCTAGAAGAAGCATTAGCGTTTGCGAAAGAAAATAACCCAACGGTGTCTTCCTCTGTTAAAGATATCGATGCTGCAAAATCGGCATATAAAGCGTCTAAATCGGGTTATTACCCAGAGATCGATGTCTATGTCGAACAGCGCCTGAGTGAAGATTATGACGGCACGCGTGGCAGCGATGATGACTTCAGCGCCATGGTACGTTTGAATTACAACTTGTTCGGTGGTGGGCGTGATACCGCGAAAGTGGCGGAGTCTGTTGCGCGTTTAGATCAGGCGAAAAACATCAGTGAAAATACGGTGCGTCAGGTTGAAGAAGGCACACGCCTTGCTTGGAGTGCAGTGGATATTCTTAACCAACAAAAAGTGTTCTACCGTCAGCATGTTGAGCAAAGTTATCAGACCCTTAAAGCGTATCAGCGTCAGTTTAAGCTTGGCTCACGCTCACTTTTGGATGTGTTAAACACGGAAAACGAATTGTTTGAAGCAAGAAAGTCGTTTGTGACGGCGGATTATCAACATATCGATTCACAATATCGTTTGCTGAATGCGACGGGCCAGTTGCTTGACGCTTTATATGTCAACACGCCAGAAGAATGGGAAAAAGGAGAATAAGCGATGACAAATAAGGGACTCGTACTTTCATTGCTCACCGGCAGTTTGTTATTAACAGGTTGTGCCAGCGAACCAGTTGGCACGGCGGCAGAGCAAGTGGCAGATCAGTTAGACAATGACTTCGATGGCGTGATTAATGAACGCGATAAGTGTCCGGATACCTTGTTGGGAGCCACAATCAATAATGATGGCTGCCCTGCGGTGGTATCGAATGCCAAGAAGAACGATTTGATCGTGTTATTCGAGCATGACTCTTCGTTGATTGATGCGGTACAGAAAGTGGAAATTAACCGTGCCGTGCAGAAAATGCTGCAAAACCCGCAGCTGATGATTGTACTTGAAGGGCATGCCAGTGCTTCAGGGGCGTCTGATTACAATGAGCGTTTGTCGAAATCCCGTGCATCAGCAGTACGCAAGGCGTTGATCGCACAAGGGGTGGCGAGTAACCGTATCAATATTAAGCCATTGGGCGAGTCAAAGCTGTTACTGAAAGATGAAACGTTACAGGCTGAATCACTAAACCGCCGTGTCACGGCACAGTTTAAGCTGATGGATGAAGCGACCGATCTCAAGTGGCATATTTATTCGATGGAGCCTCGTCGAAGCGGGGTGTAAATTGAGGCGCTTGATCATCGTTGCTCTTTGCGCTGGCATGCTAATGAATCGTGCCAGCGCGCTCAGAGAGCTAGACAGTATCGACTTAGCCAATGCCGTGTCCGTTTATGGGCACACTGCGGAGGCGCGCATTCTTGCATGGAAAAACATCGTGCATGATTTGCTACGCGCCCCTATTCCGGAAACACAACAACTCAATACCGTTAATACGTTTTTTAATCAGTTAGTGTTTATTGATGATGAAAAACTATGGGGGCGAGAAGATTATTGGGCCACACCGATTGAGTTTCTGGGGGCAAAAGGCGGAGATTGCGAAGATTTCAGCCTAGCTAAATATTTTACGCTGCGTGAATTGGGTGTGTCTGATGAAAAAATGCGCCTGATTTATGTTAAAGCGACGTCGATAAACCAATTTCACATGGTGTTGGCCTACTATCCAGAAAAACATGCGATACCGTTGATTCTTGATAATTTAGACGGCGAAGTGAAATTAGCTACACAGCGTGAAGACTTAATACCTATATACAGTTTTAATGCCGACCATCTTTGGCTCATGAAAGAACGAGGAAGGGGACAACTTGCAGGCACGGCGTCCAGATTGAGCAAATGGACAAAAATGCGCAATAGGTATAGTCGTGGTGAGCTTCAAAAGCCTCTGATTAATTTGAGTGAATAATATGAGTTTGTACAAAAGAATTCTGATTTCCGTATTAAGCGTTTTTGCGGTGTTGTACGGCATTGTATTTTATATTCAGTACGCATCGGTTAAAAATTATCTTCATGAACAGCAAGTGAATACGGTGAATAATACCGTGAGTTCACTGTCTCTGCTTATTCCTCATCAGTATGACGAAAATGGCAATTCAGGCGTTGAAGCCGCCATTTTTGCTGCGTTTGACAGCGGCTATTACAAAGAAATTAGCTTCCTGCTTTATAAAGAGGATGATTACGTTACTCGCTTAGCCAGTAATGATGAAAGCCATGTCCCTGCATGGTTTGCGGATTCTTATGGCTTCAAGGAAGTAAGAGAAAGTGTGGTGATTACGTCTGGCTGGGCGCAAGTGGGAGAGTTGGTTGTTATCAGCAATACCAGCATGGCGGAAGATCAATTATGGAAAAGCACGTTAGATTTATCGATGTGGTTTTTCGCTGCCTTTTTAGCGACCGCGCTAATTATCAATCGCATTATTACCTATATTTTCCGGCCGCTTGCCGCGTTGACGCATTATGCAGAACAGCTTGGAAACAATGAATTTGAAGCGCATGTTTCTCAAACCACCGTGTCTGAATTAAAGACATTGAATCAGGCCATGCAGAAGATGGCGTCGAAGTTGAAGTCGGAGTATGAGCGTCAGCAGCATGTGGTGAATAGCCTGCGTAAGCAAGTACAGCAAGATGGCGTATCTGGCTTGGGTAATCGTGGTCATTTTACTGATCACGTTTCGTCGTATTTAAACGAAACCAAGAGTTGTACCGCATTTTTGATTGCCTGCGACAGTTTAGAGGACATCTATCAGGTGTATGGCTTTGAAGCCCGTGACAAAGTGGTAAAGCAAATTGGTTGCTCTTTAGAGTCACTGATGAGCGATGCCACAGTTGTTGCATTATCGCGGATTTCTGCTGCCGAATTTACGGTGTGTTTATCTCGTATGTCGGTGATGGAGTCAGAAAAGCTGGCGAAGAAGCTTCATCAGGTGGTTAAGAAGGCCTTTGCACCCTATACCGATCTCACTGATATCAAGGTGCATATTGGTGGCGCTGTTACTGACTCGGCATCCTCTCCTACACAATTGCTTTCTATGGCGGACAACGCACTTCAGTCGTCAAAAGGTTTGGTGTGGGGGTACAGTATTTATCAGGATGATCAATCTGTATTGAGTAAATCGGCATGGCTGAAAAAAATCCAGTTTGCTATTGAACACAAAAATTATCAGTTACGCAGTATTCCTACTTTGTCATTGACGGATAAAAAGATCGTTCATGATGAGGTTTTTATTTCAATTTGCGACGAAGACACGGTACACAATGCCGGTGAGTTTATTCACATCATCGAGCAACATCAATTATGTGCTATCTTTGACCGTTCCGTGGTGGAGTATATTACTACGACGGTGATGGATAAGAGAAATATCGCCATTAACTTAATGGTCAATACATTTACAAACGCATCGTTTGTAGACTGGGTTGATGCAGTATTACAAAAAAACAAGTATGCATTTAAAAATTGTACCTTTGAAATACCGGAACAAGCATTTATTCATTTCGAGAGCAATATAAAAGAATTTATCACGATACTGAATAAGCACGGTATTAAATGGGGGGTAGACAACTTTGGTCGTCATTATAAATCACTGGATGTTGTCGTTCAGTATAAGCCGCATTACGTAAAATTAGATTATTTGTATGTGTCAATGCTGTCTCGTCAGCAGTCATGTGCCGAACTTATAGAAGCAATCATTAAATCAGCGCATAACATCGATATTGATGTTTATGCGACAAGAATTGAAAATAACGTTCAAAAAGCGAAATTTATTGAGCTTGGTGTGGATGGTTATCAGGGATATATCACAAAGTCACACACGACTGTGACTGAGTAAGGTGGATGGATTTTTATGGAATTACAAACTTTTTCTAAAACAGCTGTCATTGAGAACGTAGAAGGCCGCGTCTTTTATGTTGATGCGAATGGTGTGCAGATTTTTGTAAAGTCGGGTGATCTGATCCCTGCCGGGTCGGTGGTGGTGAGTCTTTCCGGTGCTGAATATGAAATTCATTCATCCAGTGGTCAGTTCCGTGTCGCTGGGCAGTGTGCAACCTGTGACGATGATGATCGTGGTTTTGTTTCTAAAGCATTGGCATCGGACGATGAAATCGCGAAATTGCAGAACGCCATTCTAGCAGGTGCCGATCCAACAGAAGATTTTGAAGCCCCTGCGGGGGGGATGGCGGTTTCGTCGACCAATGCTGGGTTTGTTGAAATTACGCGTTTGAATAGTCAAACCATCGCGGAAGCGGGCTACGATACGGGGAATGTTTTCCTCGATGGTTATGACGTTGAGTTGAAGGGCAGTGAGTCCGATGACGATGGCCCAGAGTTTGCCATTACACTGCATGGACCGATTACAGATGATAATATTATCAATGACGCAGAGACGTCAGTGAATATTACGATTACCGGTTCGGTGTCGGGCGGTATAAAGCCGGGTGCGGAAGTGATCGTAACGGTAGGGGATGAGACCTATGTTGCGATTGTGGATGGCGAAGGGAATTTCTCCGTGTCGGTGCCGGGCTCGCAGTTAGCAGAAGACACGGAAGTGTCGGCAGAACTAGCGGCTGATAGCGATGTGAACGATGAGATCGAGTATGAGGTAGACACTGAGATCTCTGTGCCCACCGTGTCTTTAAATCCAGATTCAAACAGTGGTGATAAAGATGATCAGATCACTAATGTAACACAGCCAACCTTAGACCTCGGCAACATCGACGATGACATTACCCATGTAGAAGTCACCTTAACGGGCCCTTCTGGTACGATTACGGGTGAAGCGGTTGAAACCGATGATGGTTGGGTGTTTATCCCTTCTGAACCGCTTGAAGATGGTGACTATGATGTCACCATTACAGTGACTGATGAGGCCGGAAATACGGCGACCAGTGAACTCGACGATCCCCTGACAATTGATACCGTTGCGACGCCACCAAGCATTACGTTTGAAGACCCAGGTGCAGATGGTATTTACAACCAAGCCGAACTTGGCCCAGACGGCACGGTAACAGCAACGGTAACCTTGCCGGATGACTTTGACCCAAGCAAAGACAAGCTCGTGATTAATGGTGTTGAACACTCTTTGACGGACGATGAAATTGCGGCGGGTAAAGTTGAGATTCAAGTTAACCCAAATGAGACGGTGACAGGGCAGATCACCGATGCGGCGGGTAATACGTCCGATTTGGCATCTGAAACTGCACCGGATGCCGACATTGTTTGTCCGGCACCAAGCGTTGAATTCGTCGGTGATACTAACGGCGATAGCATTTTTAATCTCGATGAAATTGGCGTTGATGGCACCATTACCGCCAATGTAACGCTTACTGATGGCACCGAAGTCGGCGACCGTATCATCATCAAAGATACGAATGGCTCGATTCTTGTCGATCGCGTGATCACCCAAGATGATTTGGATAACGGTATTCAGGTCGAGGTGCCGGTTGGTGCCGGCAATAATGTGGGCGTTACGGCGCAAGTGGAAGATGCCGCTGGCAATATTTCTCCTGAAGCCAGTGATAGTACCTTGGTTGATGCAGAAGCCGCATCCGCTCCGACTGTCGAACTGTTAGGCGACACCAACGGCGACGGCGTCTACAACGGTGAGGAACTGGGCGCTGATGGTACGGTCACTGCGA
>NZ_JBPOEN010000011.1:0-187676 GCF_059941365.1 Photobacterium sp. 270122K | reverse complement strand
CTTTTGTTGACTATCATTTCACGAGTGCCCACACAGATTGCATGGTCAAATTGTTAAAGAACAATACTGACTTACTGTTGCTGGCTTCGCGCCGCGCTCCGTGTCAGTGAGGTCGCATTATAGGGATGAAATGACATGTGACAAGAGATATTTCATCACAACAAACCAATCGACCAATAAACAACCAAAGATATCGGATTGTGAGTGCTAATTACCCACAACCACTATTCCTTTAATCAAACTCACTGTATTTGGATACTGCAGATTTTAACGAAACGGCTTGTAGCGCCCCATGGCGATCTTTCCAATCAACACTTACATCAATTGTTCTCAATGCTCCGGACAATGTAGGATCTGGCGCAGATACATTACATGTCATCGTAAAGCCTTGGCTGGCGGCTAAGCTTGTTAAACAGAATTTTGCATCATCCATACTCGCAAAAGGCATAACACCTACAGCGCCACTGATGTCATTAGCCCGAGTTTGATAATGCTCCATCTGTGTTTCTGCTATATAAAGCGCATCAATTGTTTTTAGGGCATTTTCTGATTTGATTTCCACGTAAGTTTGCAATTTAATCAAACCTAGTACACCAACCGATAACACTAGTAATGAGATAAGTGCTTCGATTAACCCAAAACCTCTTACTGTAGATTTACTTAAAGTCATGCCATGATCCTTCTACCCACTTAACAACCCCTTTTTCCGTCACCTCATCAATATTATCACTATTAAAAGCAAAATTGAGAGATTGGTCAAAGTACGCAGCTAACCCATTAGCATCCAATATCTGTCCACCAGAAAACGTAAACGAACCACGTTGAAAGTATGCGGTTTTTGCTTTTGATAAGGTTGGAAATAATGCATAGTTACCAAAATATGCTTTTGCTTCAAAGTTGTCCCATAGTTGCTCTGTTGGTATTAACGTTGTCGTCAGGTGGTATAATAAGCCAGGAAAGTCCATGGAACCTTGAATAGAGAAAATACCATCATGGACTAAAAGAAGAACCGGTTTATTCCCTGTGGAAGCAAATGCTTCTTCAATTCTGTCAATCCCACCTTTTATTTCTTTTCCTGCAGCATCAACTGGATATTTACCACTTGCTAGTTTTGTAGAACTGGTGATTTCACACGATCCAGCCACCCATATTCTTTTCTTTTTCAGCTCAATCTGAGTGGCAATTTTATCACCACACTCTTCAACCACATTAAACAACGTTCCAGCTGGCGCCTCTATACTCTTACTCGCAGCTATTTCAGAAAATTTCCATTCATTTTTTATTTCATTCCACTTATCGCGTGTTTTGCCGAAAGTATCATAAAATGGGTCCACATTAATATCTTTGACAAAATCATTTTTATAACCAGAATCTGATGCAGTTACTGTCATGTGTGAGCTTTTACAATCCACACCACCATCAGAAAAATCTAAAGATGGTGGGGTTCCATGTTTCACACCTTGATTTGTTGCACCGGCTCTTGACGAAAAAAAGTTCTTATACCGGATAGCAACACATTCCCAACCGCCATTGTTATCGCCGGGATCTGGTGTTGAAAATGCAGAGCTACCATTAATGTAGAGATCAGCCGTTGATTGTAATGCACCACTTGAACCTTGATTTAGACTAAACTTTTTATAGACTTCTTTATTCACCACATCGTTTTTATACAAAGAGCTTAAGTGGTAAATTTTATCTATCTTTGTCGCTGAAACTTTACTTAGTCCTAATGGCTTAGCACACGCACTATCAAAGTAATTACTGTCTACAATTAAACTTAAATTACTTTCCATTTGTACTTTTGAAAATCCACACTCAAGCCCGCCTTCAGATGCCCAATGAGCCTGTCTTGCTAACACTTCATTTTGCGTACGCTTAATCTGATAGAATACATTTTTGTAAGATGCCAGCGAAAATATTAATGACACAATTAATAGCATCACAGTCACTAATAGTGTCGCCATTCCTTTTTGAGTGTTCATTAGTTCCAGTTCCTCGCTTTTATCGTTGAAGACACCGACTTTGAATATTTACTATCTTTAAGTGAGGCTGTTATGCTTATATTTATCGACGTAGAGTTAGCATTTGCTGTTGCGATAGTAGTTGGTGTTACCGTAAAATTAGATAACGTAAAATATGCTGGATCAAGCAAATATGCAACCTTCCCGCTGCCACATGTCGCATCTGTTGGAATGGTGGAAACACCTTTGGATATTTTATCTTCACATATCTTCAACGTTTTTGGGGTATCAGACACCGTAAACTTAACCACTCGCCAGTCATTATTCTCATCTTCATACATATAGCTGATTGCATTATTCCCTTGAACATGAATGGTTGAAGCTGCTCCAGATAAAACTAAAGATCCTTTCTTGGTATCTGATGTATAACCTGCGCGATGCACATCTGTTTTAATTAAACGTAATGCATCATTGATATCTTGCGCTAGCATCAATTGTTTACTTCTCTCTGAAGAAAAATTTTGCCCACTAATAAAAACCGAACCAACAACAGCAAGTGTCATTAACCCTATACTGGATGCAACCAGCAACTCAATAAGTGAAACACCACGCTGTTGCACGATATTTACGTTCTTATTAGCACTTTTCATAATTGTAGTATTCTCCTTTTACACCACAAGTCCGAATACGCCCTGTTCGCTGATCCATTATGACATTCATTTCTTTTTTAGAATCTTGATAAAATGCGTAACTTCCTTTTTTATTCGTTGTTGCTCGGATAGGATCAATGGTATGAGAGACAAATGTCTTCGTTGCCTTCATCGTGACATGTTTAAACTTGTCACCTTCTACCATCGCTATCGCAGTCGCTTTAGCCGCTGATATATCTGCTGGCTTTGTGGCGACATCATTGACCACTAACACCCATGCACCATCGTTCTTATCACTGATTTCATGGCCATCATCTCGGACATAATGCACAGTTAATTTAGTATTGCGCATTACCGCCTCCGATTTAGCCTGCACCAACAACCACTCTAGTTCCGTTGCTAGCTGCTTCACTTTATTGCTTTCGATGACAGAATTAAATGATGGCGCGGCAGCTGTCATCAACACCGTCATAACGGCAACAGCGATAAGTAGCTCTAGAAGCGTAAATCCGCAAACCTTCTTATGGTTCTTGTAGATGTGATGTAATCGACATCGTATTTCGAGAGCCATTCCCCAATTCCCTATATAAACGTGATGATATTTCAATATCAACTTGCTTCATATAATACCACCACCGCAAAATGACAGAGTTGAAATTGAAAAAGATATCGAGTTAGCTCGAATAAATGTGAGGTTAAAATTCATGAAACATCAAAAAGGCGTGACGCTGATCGATGTCCTGATCACGGTGGCCATTCTCGGTGTCCTTACTGCTATTGCCTATCCCTCTTACCAGGCTCACGTATTGAAGAGCCACAGGAATAAAGCAATGGGGGATTTATCCATGATTCAATTGACCATTGAAGAGAATCGGACAAACGGCACGCCTTATCCGAGCACCATATCCTCTAGCCTTTGTGTTGCTTGTGACAATAGTGGTGAGCGTTATAATTACGGAATCGCATCCACAGCGACAGGTTATACACTCACGGCAACAAAGTCTGCCTTGCAGAAAGAGGATTCCTGTGGTGATCTCACTCTTAAAAGTACGGGTGAAACAGGCCCCGATGATTGTTGGAAATGATTATTTTTCACTTTTGAACCTCTCTTTTGTCACTCTTGATTCATGGTTCGCCTTACTTAGGACAAAACACTTCCCATAAAAAAAGCCAGCTTTCGCTGGCTTTTTTGTTTCTATCATTCTGTGGTATTAACCGGTCAGGTCATCGAAGAATTTCTTCACACCGTCGAAGAAACCTTCTGATTTTGGCTTGTGCTTTTTCGCTGCGGTTCCGCCAAGTGTTTCTTCCAGCTCTTGCAGCAATTCTTTCTGGCGTGAGCTTAAGTTAACTGGTGTTTCCACCACCAACTTACAGATCAGATCACCCATTGCACCGCCGCGCACGGATTTCACCCCTTTGCCACGCATACGGAACATACGGCCCGTTTGCGTTTCAGATGGGACTTTCAAGCTCACTCGGCCATCAAGGGTCGGCACTTCGACTTCGCCGCCAAGTGCTGCCATGGTGAAGCTCACTGGTACTTCGCAGTACAAGTTGTTGCCATCACGCTCGAAAATGTGGTGTTGGGCCACATGAACCTGTACGTACAAATCGCCAGCGGGTGCACCAAACTCGCCCGCTTCGCCTTCACCGGAAAGACGGATGCGATCGCCTGTGTCCACCCCTGCTGGGATCTTAACAGACAACGTTTTGGTTTCTTCTTTACGGCCTTGACCGTGACAGGTACCGCATGGCTCTTTGATGAGCTTACCGCGGCCATGACAGTGTGGACAGGTTTGCTGTACCGCGAAGAAACCTTGACGCATTTGTACCTGGCCTTGGCCATGACAAGTGCCACACGTCGTTGCTGACGTGCCTTTCTTCGCACCGCTACCGTCACACGTATCACAATGAACAAGCGTAGGGACTCGGATCTCTTTCGAGCAACCGCGTACCGCTTCTTCCAATGTCAGTTCCATGTTGTAGCGTAAGTCCGCACCGCGCTGGGCACGTTGCTGGCCACCACGACGGCCACCGCCACCGAAGATGTCGCCAAACACATCACCGAAAATATCACCGAAATCAGCACCGCCGCCAAAACCGCCGCCACCCATACCACCTTGTTCAAAAGCGGCATGACCATATTGATCGTAAGCCGCTCTCTTTTGTGGATCGGTGAGGATTTCGTATGCTTGCTTAACTTCTCTGAACTTCTCAGCCGCCTGATCATCACCCTGATTGCGATCGGGGTGGAATTTCATCGCAAGGCGTTTGTAAGCCTTTTTGATATCTCGCTCTGAGGCATCACGGCTTACGCCCAGAACTTCATAAAAATCTCGTTTAGACATACTTATCTTTTCACCTGCCTTTAAATACAGCTACGGGCGTCAGAGTAGCCTCAAACGCCCGTGCTCAAACAAAATTACCCGAGGGTTATCTTATTTTTTGTCTTCTTTAACTTCTTCAAACTCAGCGTCAACAACGTTGTCGTCTTGCTTTGCTTGCTGCTCACCGGCACCCGCTTGCGCTTGTTGCGCTTGCGCCTGCTGCTGAGCAATTTCCATTAGCTTTTGAGACGCTGCGATTACCGCTTGTACTTTCGCGTCGATCGCTTCTTTATCTTCTGCTTTACGTGCTGCTTCTAGCTCAGCAACGGCCGCTTCGATTTTTTCTTTCTCATCTGCTGGAAGAGCTTCACCCGCTTCCTCGATTTGCTTACGCGTACCGTGGATTAGCTGGTCAGCTTGGTTACGTGCAGAAACAAGCTCTTCGAACTTTTTGTCCGCTTCTTTGTTCGCTTCTGCTTCTTGTACCATTTTCTCGATGTCTTCGTCGCTCAGACCGCCAGATGCCTGGATAGTGATCTTCTGCTCTTTACCCGTCGACTTGTCTTTTGCAGACACGTGTAGGATACCGTCAGCATCAAGGTCGAAGGTTACTTCGATTTGTGGCATGCCACGAGGTGCAGCCTGAATACCTTCTAGGTTGAACTGGCCTAGCGACTTGTTGTAGCCCGCTTGCTTACGCTCACCTTGTAGAACGTGGATAGTTACCGCGTTCTGGTTGTCTTCAGCTGTAGAGAATACCTGATTCGCTTTTGTTGGAATCGTGGTGTTCTTCTCGATAAGCTTGGTCATCACACCGCCCATGGTTTCGATACCAAGAGACAGTGGAGTTACGTCAAGTAGCAGTACGTCTTTCACGTCACCTGCAAGTACGCCGCCCTGAACCGCTGCACCAACGGCAACTGCTTCATCTGGGTTCACGTCTTTACGTGGTTCTTTACCGAAGAATTCAGTCACTTTCGCCTGAACCATTGGCATACGTGTCTGACCACCAACAAGGATAACGTCAGTGATGTCGCCTACAGACAGGTCAGCATCCGCTAGTGCAACTTTTAGTGGCTCTAGAGAACGTTGTACTAGATCTTCAACAAGAGATTCTAGTTTCGCACGTGTCACTTTGATGTTCATGTGCTTAGGACCAGTTGCATCAGCGGTGATGTAAGGAAGGTTTACATCTGTTTGCTGTGCAGAAGACAGTTCGATCTTCGCTTTTTCTGCTGCTTCTTTTAGACGCTGCATCGCTAGCGGATCGTTCTTCAGGTTGATGCCCTGATCTTTCTTAAATTCGTCAACCAAGTAGTTGATCATGCGGTTATCGAAGTCTTCACCACCAAGGTGTGTGTCACCGTTAGTTGCTAGTACTTCAAACGTTTTCTCGCCTTCTACTTCATCGATTTCGATGATAGAGATATCGAATGTACCACCACCAAGGTCGTATACTGCGATAGTGCGGTCGCCGCCTTTCTTATCAAGACCGTAAGCCAATGCTGCTGCTGTTGGTTCGTTGATAATACGCTTAACTTCTAGACCCGCGATACGGCCAGCATCTTTCGTTGCTTGACGCTGAGCATCGTTAAAGTACGCAGGTACCGTGATAACAGCGCCAGTTACTTCCTCACCAAGGAAGTCTTCTGCTGTTTTCTTCATTTTCTTAAGTACTTCTGCAGATACCTGAGGAGCAGCCATTTTCTGGCCTTTTGCTTCTACCCATGCATCGCCGTTGTCAGCTTTAACGATTTTGAACGGCATGATTTCTAGGTCACGCTGTACTTCTTCGTCTTCAAAGCGACGGCCGATCAAACGCTTGATCGCAAACAGTGTATTTTCTGGGTTTGTAACCGCCTGACGCTTTGCAGGCTGACCAACAAGTGTTTCACCGTCTTGGGTGTATGCGATCACAGATGCCGTGGTGCGCTCACCTTCAGCATTTTCAATTACACGTGGTTTGTCACCATCAAGTACTGCTACACAAGAGTTAGTTGTACCCAAGTCAATACCAATGATTCTACCCATCAGGCTTTCTCCGAAATTCGTTAGCTACTTGCCAACCCGTTACCATAACGCAGCTGACAATGCGGAATGACCCGCTGAAATTAATTTACGATGTCGTATGACTACTAAATAAGGGCAGCCAAATTGTTTTCAAGGGCGACATCGAAAAAAAATCAAAAAAAATAAAAAGCCCGCCTCTATTCGCGGGCTTTAGCCTCATGCCAACCCGCTTACGCTTGGCCAGAAACCGCTTTAGACACCATCACCATCGCAGGACGGATCACACGGCCGTTTAGCTCGTAGCCTTTCTGCATCACAAACATTACAGTGTTTGGTTCGTGATCAGCACTTTCCTGCATCGCCATCGCTTGATGGAACTCAGGGTTGAACACTTCACCCACTGGGTGAATTTGTGTCAGGCCAAACTTCGATACCGTGTCTGTCATGGTTTTCAGCGTAAGCTCAACACCTTCCAGCATTGGCTTGATCGCGTCGTCCGCTTTGTCTGCCATCTCGATCGCACGCTCAAGGTTGTCGATCACAGGCAGTAGTTCTTCCGCAAACTTGTTCAGGGCAAATTTACGTGCTTTATCGACTTCTTGCTCTGAACGGCGGCGAACATTCTCACCTTCCGCTTTTGCACGAAGTGCCATGTCTTTCGCTTCATTGGCTTTTGCTTCAGACGTCAATAGCGCCGCTTCTAGCTCTGCAATGCGCGCTTCGTACATTTCTTCCACTGTCATTTCAACAACATCTTGCTCAGCAGATTCAGTCTCAACCGCTTCAACGTTTTCTTGTTGTAGCTGTTCGTCCTGTACTTTTTTCTCTTCGTTGCTCATGCTTCGCTTCTCCGCCAAGATCTGGTATTCATTATAAAGATAAGGTTTTCTGCACCATTCATCAGAAATCATCAGAAAAAGCCCTCATGCGCTTATTATGGGGATGAAGTTCAACGATTCAAGCCGTGATTGATCACAAAGCGCGACAATGCGCTTCCCCTGACGCTATACTGGCTTTTCCTTCATTTTTCGGATCATGGAAATGACGCGCGTTTTTCATACTATTGCGATTATTGGCAAGCCCCGCAGCGCAGAGGCCCTAGAGACACATCACCGTCTTTACGCGTGGCTGACTGGCAAAGGCTACGAGGTATTGGTGGACCACCGCCTTGCTCACGATCTCGATATTCCTGCTTCGGCGTTTTGCGATCTCCTTACCATTGGCGACCGCGCTAATCTGGCTATTGTGGTTGGCGGTGATGGCAACATGCTGGGCGCAGCACGCGTGCTTTCTCGCTTTGATATTGCCGTGATCGGCGTCAACCGTGGGAACCTCGGATTCTTAACCGATCTCGACCCGGATGACTTTGAAACCGAACTCGACCTCGTCTTGCATGGTGATTTCGTGGTCGAAAAACGCTTCTTATTAGAAGCCGAAGTGCACCGTCACGGCTTGATCAAAAGCCGCAATGCGGCGCTGAACGAAGCCGTTCTGCACCCCGACAAAATCGCCCATATGATTGAGTTTGAGGTGTACATTGATGATCGTTTCGCCTTTTCTCAACGCTCCGATGGCCTCATTATTGCCACCCCAACAGGCTCTACCGCGTATTCCCTGTCGGGCGGCGGGCCGATTTTATCGTCGGAGTTGAATGCCATCTCACTGGTGCCGATGTTTCCGCATACCCTGTCATGCCGCCCCTTGGTCGTCGACGGTAACAGCCATATCAAACTCATGGTATCACCAACCAACGGCAGCACATTAGAAGTGAGTTGTGACGGTCAGGTTTCTCTGCCTGTCAGCCCTGGGGATGAAATTCACATCTACCAAAGTGCCGACACCCTGAACCTGATCCACCCGAAAAACTACAGCTATTATGAAGTGCTACGGGGAAAACTGGGCTGGTCGAGCCGCTTGTTTTAAGCGTACCCTGCTTGTTTAAAGCACACCTCGCTGTCTTTAAAACCAACCTTCGGGTTGGTTTTTTTGTGCCTTATTTCATGAATTTAACCTAGATCAATATTTCATAAGGATTTTTCACTGCCAGATCTTTACTGTGTATCGATACAGTATATACTGTATGAAAAAACAGGTGTTGATTTAAACAGGTGAACACATGCTGGCACACATGACGATCTCCAACTTTGCCATTGTTAAAACTCTTGAATTTGAACTGAAACCGGGCATGACCACCATCACTGGTGAAACCGGTGCAGGTAAATCCATTGCTATCGATGCACTCGGCCTCTGTCTGGGTGATCGCGCGGAAGCCTGCATGGTGCGTCCGAATGAAGACAAAGCAGAAATCTCTGCCGCGTTCTCATTACAGAACAACCAAGCCGCCCGCCGCTGGCTGGAAGACAATGAACTGATTGACGGCGATGAATGCATTCTACGTCGCGTGATCACCAAAGAAGGTCGCTCACGCGGTTTCATCAATGGCAGTCCTGTGCCGGCTTCCCAGCAAAAAGCACTGGGCTCCCTGCTGATCAACATCCACGGCCAGCACGCACACCAACAACTGATGCGTCCGGATCACCAACAGCAAATGCTCGACCAATATGCCGGGCACCATCAGCTATTGGAAAAAACCCGTGATACTTATCAACACTGGCGTCAGGCCAACAACGAGTTAAAGCGCCTGACACAGAGCTTGGAAGAAAACGAAGCGCAGAAACAGCTGATCCAATACCAAGTGAAAGAGCTGGATGAACTCGCGCTGGGCGAAGACGAATACGCCGAGATCGAAGAAGAGCACAAGCGTCTGTCGAACAGTGGTGAGCTGGCCGTTTCAAGCCAAACCGCCCTGTCGATGCTGTACGACAGCGATGAAGGCAACGCCATGCAACTGCTGCAAATGGCCTGTCAACAGGTGTGTAACTTGGGTGAATACGACAGCAGCCTGAGTGCCATCCCACAGATGCTGGATGAAGCCATTATCCAAGTACAAGAAGCCAGCCAAGAGCTGCGCAGTTATTTGGATAATCTGGACATGGATCCACACCGCTTGATCTATTTAGAAGAGCGTTTGTCGAAGATCCTCTCGCTATCACGTAAGCATTACGTGATGCCAGAAGAGTTATTTACCAAGCACCACGAACTGCTCAAAGAGCTCGACAACCTCGACTGCAGCGACGAACGCTTGGCTGAAATCGCCGATAACGTAGAGCTACTACGTCAGAAATTCTTGGCGAGTGCCGAAAAACTCAGCAAGAGCCGCCAGCGTTATGCCAAAGAGCTGGATCAGAAAATCTCCGACAGCATGCACCAACTGAGCATGGAAAACGGCATTTTTAAGATCGACGTACAATGCGATACCGACGGCATGCTTAGCCCACTGGGCTGCGATACCATTACCTTCTTAGTATCCACCAACCCGGGGCAACCGCTGCAACCGTTGGGCAAAGTCGCCTCGGGCGGTGAGCTGTCACGTATCTCGTTGGCAATCCAAGTGATCACCGCGCAGAAAGTGGAAACCCCAAGCCTGATCTTCGATGAAGTCGATGTGGGGATCAGTGGGCCAACCGCGGCGATTGTCGGCAAAATGCTGCGTACGTTAGGCGGGTCTACCCAAGTCATGTGTGTGACCCACTTGCCGCAGGTCGCAGGCTGTGGTCACCAACAAATGTTTGTAGCGAAGAAATCGAGCGACGGACAAACCGAAACCAACATGTTCCCGCTCAGCCAAGAAGCCCGCGTGAACGAGCTGGCACGCCTACTGGGCGGCAGTGAGATCACAGAGCGCACCTTAGCCAACGCAAAAGAACTGCTGTTTGCGGCATAAATAGAATAAACTGAAGACGTGATGCAACTAATTGGTTGTACGACAGTCTCAATTACAGTTTTTTTCTTTACTGCTTTTTTACTTCTGCCGAGGGGTTGTTTATCATCGGCAGCAAGATGAAAGCGAATTTGCCGGGATGCTATGAGTTGGAAAAACCTTGCTGCCTTAACATTGGCGGTCAGCCTGCTAGGTGGCTGTTCAGTCGTTGAACGACTGGTGTACCGAATTGATATTAATCAAGGGAACTACCTGGAACAATCGGATGTGGATACCTTACGGTATGGCATGAACAAAGAGCAGGTCCAGTTCGTATTGGGCTCGCCAATGATTTCTGAGCCGGAATACCCAAACACCTGGTATTACGTGTACTACCACAAGCCAGGTCACGACAAGCCCGAGCAGAAGAATTTGATCCTGACCTTCAATGAGCAGCACCGCTTGGTCAAACTCGAAGGCGATTACACGGCCAGCCCACAGTTCATGGATGCCCTGAACTGATCATTGCTGATCACCCCATACAAAAAAGCTCGCCAAGTGCGTAATGCTGATCAGTTAACGAAAAAATAATCAGTTGAACGATCCTTACAGCATGTCAAAATCCGAGTGTATTCACTGCACTCGGATTTTTTTATGTTCCTCAGACAAGCACTTCATGAAGTCCACTCATTTTCAGCAACAGAACTATCAGGGTTATCAGATCTCCTGTCTCCAGACATCATTGAACAGTGCTTAAACGATACCGGCGTTGCCACAATTCGAAAACGACGCCTACCAATGGAGCTAATGGTGTGGAGTGTCGTTGGGATGTCGTTGTATCGGCATCTTTCTATGGAAAAAGTTGTTTCTCAACTCGATATTCTCTTGCCGGGTAAGAAGCCATTTGTCGCACCGAGTGCTGTCATTCAGGCTCGAAAACGGCTGGGTCATGAACCGGTTGAAGCCGTATTTAACAAGACACAACAACTTTGGCATGAGAAAACACCGCATCCAGACTGGCACGGCTTAACATTACATGCTGTAGATGGCGTAGTGTGGCGAACACCGGACACGGCTGGTAATGACGCGCATTTTGGTCGAACAGGTAACAAGACGACCATTTCGGATTACCCCCAAGTTCGTATGGTTTGCCATATGGAACTCACGAGTCACCTTCTCAATAGTGCTGCTTTTGACTCCGTATCAGTGAGTGAAGTTGACCTGACTGCTCAACTTGTTGACCAATCTCCATCCCACAGCCTTACCGTATTTGACCGAGGTTTTTATGCATTAGGATTACTTCACCGTTGGCAAAGTAGTGGTGAAGAAAAGCATTGGTTAATCCCGTTACGCAAAGGTGCACAATACACAACGATAGGCAAGCTAGGTAAAGGCCAGGAACTTGTGGAGTTGAGACTTTCCCCTCAAGCGAGAAAGAAATGGGCGGATGCACCTGAGACACTGCAAGCTCGTTTAATAACAAAAAAAATTAAAGGAAAAGAGGTAAAACTGTTGACCTCAATGACTGATCCGATGCGGTATCCGGGGGCTGATATCGCTGAGCTATACAGTCACCGTTGGGAAATAGAGTTGGGTTATCGGGAAATGAAGCAATATATGCTGCAAAACAACCTAACACTGAGAAGCAAGACTCCAGAGTTAGTGACCCAAGAGCTATGGGGAATGTTATTAGCTTACAACCTATTACGGTTCATGATGTGCCAAATGGCCTACTCACTGAAATCAGTAATGCCGTACCAAATAGGTTTTAAACAAGCATCAATCTTCTTACTCAGCCAACTTCAACTCCTGCCCGCAGTAGCACCGGGTCGTATACCAGAAGTGATGAATTACATACTGGATATGGCGGAAAGCTTTGTTTTGCCCGATAGAAAAGAGCGGAGTTATCCGAGAGCAGTAAAGAAAAGGCCGAGTCGCTATGCGACTCGGCCTCTGAAGAAACGTAAGTTATCTTAACTTACATGCATTACGCCAAGTGCGAGCTTTTTTCTGTCTGTGATCTGTCAGGCCTCATCGGCCTTCGCCGCTCATGCTTTTTGTTCAGCTTCTTTTTTGGCTTGCTCAGCGCGTTTGCGGCGGATCTCTTTCGGATCAGCCAGCAGCGGGCGATAAATCTCGATACGATCGCCATTATGTACCGTCGCATCCAGCTTCACATTGCGGCTATACACGCCCACCTTGTTGACCTTCAAATCCACCTCAGGATAAAGCGCCAACACACCCGACTGCTCAATGATCTGCCGTACTTGCATATCTGGCATCACCGCCAGCTTGATCACCTTTTGCGCCGTAGGCAGTGCATACACCACCTCCACATGGATCAACTTATCATCCGAAGTCATAAATCTCTCTTGCCCGCACCGTGAACGCCTTCACCATATTGTTCGTCAAATCACGGAAGACTTTACCGAACGCCGCTTCAACCAACGCACTCTTGAACTCAAAATCCAGCTTAAGCTCTATCTTGCATGCATCCGCATCCAGCTCAATGAAATGCCAGCCACCCACCAAACGCTGGAACGGGCCATCCACCAACTGCATGTCAATCTTACAGCCTTCAATCAAAGCATTGCGAGTCACAAAGGTTTTCTTGATCCCTGCTTTAGAAACATCCACCGACGCCATCATATGCATCGCAGAGCTTTCAATAATTTTGCTGCCTGAACATCCCGGTAAAAAGGCCGGATACGACTCAACATCATTCACAAGTTCAAACATTTGCTTGGCACTGAAAGGGACCAGTGCAGAGCGACAAATCTGAGGCATAGCTTCTCCTTTACCGTAGAACACGTCGCTTCTCGCCCCCAGATGGACATTCCACCGCAAAGCCTAGGAGAAGGACTGACGCAATGATACCATTACTGGGCTAACAGCCAAAATAAGCGTGTGACTGGAATTCAATCTCATTGATTTTACAGCAAACACATATCGACCAGCCGGCAGGATTTTCGGTTGGGACCGCGACAAGAAAAGAGGCATTATGGCCAAGAAACCCAATAAACAATCAAGCAATACCATTGCGAAGAATAAAACAGCGCGCTTTGAATTTGCCATTCACGATGAATATGAGGCCGGCCTGCAACTGCAAGGCTGGGAAGTAAAAGCCATCCGCGACGGCAAAGTGAACATGACCGAAAGTTATGTCTTCCTGCGCAACGGTGAAGCCTTCATTTCTGGTTTAACCATCACCCCATTAAACGCAGCGTGTTCCCACGTGGTGGCCGATCCCACCCGTACCCGTAAACTGCTGCTGAACCGCCGTGAAATCGACAAGTTACTCGGTGCGGTGAACCGTGACGGTGAAACCATTGTTGCCCTGAGTATGTATTGGAAGGCATCTTTTGTTAAACTGAAGATAGGTACTGCTCGTGGTAAAAAGCTTCACGACAAGCGCGCCGACACTAAATCGCGCGATTGGCAGCGTGATAAAGCGCGTATCATGAAGAGCAGCAACCGCTAATATACCGTGAGATGTTAGCTAAGTGGTTGTTTATCACCCACTCAAACCGAAGATATGGGGCTGGCTATTGACCCGGCCCTATTTTCTGCTAACATCGATCGAACTCTGGGGCTGATTCAGGATTCGACAGGATCACGAAGGCTTGTGGAGCATGCCGAGGTGCGGTTTGCCTCGTAAAAAAGCCGCAAAAAATAGTCGCAAACGACGAAAACTACGCACTAGCAGCTTAATACTCTGCTGAGAGCGCTCCTGCCCTAGCTTCCGCTTGTAAGACGGGGAATAACAGGGGTTCAAACCCAAACAAGATAGCGAGGGAATCTTTGACCAAAGAGATGAACCGCGAAATAGAATTTTGGTATGTATTTGCATAGCGTGTCAGTTCGCAGTGTCGATACGAGAATAAAGACTGACTAAGCATGTAGCGCCATCTGTTAGACTGATTTTGGACGCGGGTTCAAATCCCGCCAGCTCCACCAAATTCGTATACGAAGACATCCTAGGATGTCCAGAAAGCCCCCTAAATCTCTGGTTTAGGGGGCTTTCTTGTATTTATATTCTTTACTCGTGTTACCTTCCCTCTTTTGAGAGATAGCTCTAGTTCATGTCCAATAGTATCCGTAAAGGGCTAACGAATATTGCATATCCCCTACAAGGGATATAAGGTTAAATATCCCTTACAGGGGATACGAGTTTGAATATACCCTATAAGGGATAGCTTATTTCATACTATGGATGCGCCTACTATGATTTACAGTCCACGCCAACTCGCTAATCATCTAAAACTAATCCGAACAAAACATCAGCTGACCCAAGCAGAGCTTGCCCAACGTGTGGGCCTAAAGCAGGCTACCCTCTCCAATTTTGAAAATAATCCAGACACCACCCAACTCAAAACCTTATTCAAGATAATTCAAGCATTGGGTGTCAAAATAGAAATTCACGACCAAATCCCCCCAATGCAACAACAAGATAATGAAGAGGTGTGGTAATGGACACGTTAAACGCTTACATGAATGGTGAACGGGTCGGTGAGTTCATCAAATTAACGAATGGCGCCCACGAATTTCAATATGATACCCATTGGATTGAAAGCCCTAAAGGTAGACCCTTATCGCTCTCTTTGCCTCTCCAGTATCAAAAACACACCTCAAGTCATGTTATTAACTACTTTGATAACCTACTACCGGATCTGACTGAAATCCGCGATCGCATTGTAGCCAGATATCAAGCCAACTCTCGGCAAACTTTCGATTTATTAAAACAAGTCGGCAAAGACAGCGTCGGGGCCATTGCTTTATATAGCACGAATGAAAAACCAAACATCAAACGACTTGACTACGATGTACTCAATAAAGACCGCTTAGAAAAAGTGCTGAGCGCGTACCAAAGCAAGCTCCCGCTTGGCATGCTCAATGATGAAGAAGACTTTCGTATCTCTATTGCTGGCGTACAAGAAAAAACGGCGTTGCTAAAAATGGGCGATCAGTGGTGTGTGCCTAAAGGTGCAACCCCTACAACACATATTATCAAGCTGCCTATTGGTGAAATAAAGCAGCCCAATGCAACCCTTGATATGACCGACAGTGTCGAAAATGAATATCTCTGCCTTTTGCTCGCAAAGGCTCTTGGATTCAATGTGCCCCATGCAGAAATCATAAAATGCAACCACATCAAAGCCCTCGCCGTTGAGCGCTTCGACCGTCGATGGTCAACTGACGGTTCTTGGCTATTACGCCTCCCTCAAGAAGATATGTGCCAAGCATTCGGTAAGCCTTCTGCCATCAAGTATGAAACCGATGGTGGTGTCGGCATTAAAGACATTATGAAATTACTGCTAGGATCAAGTAACGCATTGGCCGATCGAGAAACGTTTATGCGCTTCCAAGTCTTTCAATGGATTATTGGTGCAACAGATGGGCATGCCAAAAATTTCTCTATTTTTCTTGGCGTAGGCGGCTGTTATCAACTTACCCCATTTTATGACATTCTTTCTGCTTACCCCCTCTTAGGAGGAAAAGGCTTACATCTTCGTTCTCTAAAATTGGCAATGGGACTCAAAGCGAGCAAAGGGAAAAAGTATCAGTTAGACGGTATTTTTGCCCGACATTTTATTGCTACAGCGAAAGACGTGGGCTTCAGTCTCCACCAAATGAATACAATCATTGATGAATTCGTTGTTCAACTTCCAGGCGCCATAGAAAGTGTCAATCGCATACTACCAGAAGACTTTCCAGAACATATCTCTCAGGCTATTTTTGAAAATTCATTAAAAATGGCCCATAGACTGACGCTGGGGCGCTGATCATTCAAATAGAACATGGATCACTCACTCAATGATTGGAAAGCAAACGCTGTTTACACGGAACATACCATCATCATATAAAAGAATCATAAAAGAAAGGCTGCACAAAGCAGCCTCTCAGTCTCGATAACACGTGGTTTACCCAATGCTTATTTTTGCTCACTCTTCTTCATGTGAAAGTGAAAGCGTTCATGAAAGTAAGCTTGGATATGCTCTTCCATTTCCAAGACTTTTGCATCAATACGGTCACATAAGTATTGATCACTGTTCATCGAATTCACTTTATCTGTCGCCAATTGTTCAATCAGGCTTTTTTGTTCATCAGTGAGCGTTGCTAATGACTTGTTATTCATAGGATGTTCTTTTTCTTAGAAGGCTGGAATTCTTGTTTAACGTTAGCATAGGCAAAGTGACTTTGTCTTACCTGAAAAGTGGCATCTGTGTTTGATCAAATTGATGTCAAGATGATATGCATGAACACTAGATTGATAAAGCATACACAACGGACAGATGTGACTTATAGTCCGTGGACTTAAAGTCTACACAGGTCAAATATATCGTTCATAAATATAAATGGATTTGTTGTAATGAACGAACATATTCTCAAGCCCTTCGGTAACCATATCAAATCACTCAGGCTAGAGCGTGACTTAAGCCAAGAAGAACTTGCTGCACGATGTAGCCTTGATCGTACTTATATCAGTGGCATTGAGCGTGGACGGCGAAATGTCAGTCTCGTTAATATTTTTCGTCTAGCAACAGCACTTAATACACCTCCTTCTCAGCTCCTTAATTTTGAAGTTGGTGATAAAAATGAGTAATCGCGCTTTTTATTCATCAGATATTAAAACCTTTATTTCTACAGCCAAAGAAGAAATCATAGGTAATTTATCCAAAGCACATACACAACAGCTCGAACATCAACAGACATCAGCTTGGTTAACTCAAGTAAATATCTTACAAAAAGAGCTTTCAAAACTAAAATGTAAAACCGGCTACATTTTCTTTGAATTTTTAATTCCACGGATGGGCCGACGCGCTGATGTGATAATCATACTTGGTGGTCTTGTCTTTGTGATTGAATTTAAAGTTGGGGCAAGCTCATATCACGCAGAAGATATGAGGCAGTGTTTGGGTTACGCTTTAGACCTAAAAAACTTCCACAGAGGCAGTCACCCAAAGACTATCATTCCACTCTTGTTATCTACGAAAGCTCCAAGTTCAGATGTTGATCTGGCAATATCCCATGACTTAGTCGTTAACCCAATCTGCTCAAATGGTGAAGACTTAGCAGCGCTATTAGAACGCATTGCTAATCAATACATTAACACACCTTTTGATGCATTAGAATGGGCTCACAGTGGCTACCTTCCTACCCCAACAATTATTGAAGCAGCACAGGCACTATATGCCGATCACGCTGTTGAAGATATTGCTAAAAGTGAAGCCGACACCTTAAATCTTGGCGTTACAAGCAACCAACTTATCGATATTATTCATAATGCAAAAATTGAAAAGAAAAAAGTCATTTGCTTTGTTACAGGTGTACCAGGAGCAGGTAAAACACTCGTTGGCTTAAATATCGCAAATACTCATTCAAACCCTAAAGATGATGAGTATTCAGTATTTCTTAGTGGTAATGGCCCTCTCGTAACCGTTCTTCAAGAGGCATTGGCTGTTGATAAATCAAAAAGAACAAATATTTCGAAAGCCGCTGCTCGACGAGAGACATCACAGTTCATCCAGAATATTCATCGATTCAGGGATGAAGCTTTAGATGGCTCTATTCCTCCAGAAAAAGTAGCCATCTTCGATGAAGCCCAACGAGCTTGGAATGCAGAACAGACATCTAAGTTCATGCAAACGAAAAGAAGCCAACCCGGTTTCAATAAGTCAGAGCCTGAGTTTCTTATCGAAGTGATGGATCGCCATCAAGATTGGGCTGTCATTGTCGCTCTTATCGGTGGCGGGCAAGAAATCAATACAGGAGAAGCGGGACTTGAAGGGTGGCTGTCTTCTTTAAACGCCCACTTTCCTCATTGGCAAGTCTACTGCTCAGACCAACTACTAAGCGGCGAGTATATTTCCGGGGATTTAACCGAGGAGAATTTAAGTCAACTACATAAAATTGATAGCTTACATCTAGCCACTTCGATGCGATCATTTCGTGCTGAGGCACTTTCTAGCTTTATTCATTTTGTTATCGCAGGAAAGAAGGATGATGCTTTCTCTCTATCGGTTAGTTTAAAAGAGAAATACCCTCTTTTAATCACACGAGATCTTAAAAAAGCAAAGCTCTGGCTAAAATCACAATCTCGAGGCACTGAAAGTGCGGGGTTACTTGCTTCGTCGAATGGAATACGTCTAAAAGCAGAAGGCATTTACGTAAAAAACAAATTCGATCCTGTGAATTGGTTTCTTGGTTCACATGACGATATTCGATCATGCCACTTTTTAGAAGATACCGCGACCGAGTTTGATGTACAGGGGTTAGAGCTAGACTGGTGCTTAGTCGGTTGGGATGCAGATTATCGTTACAATGGCTCTCATTTTGAGCATTGGCGATTCAAAGGCTCTAAATGGCAAAAGAGGCACAAAGAAGAAGACTGCCGCTACCTTGAAAATGCCTATCGAGTGCTACTAACACGGGCAAGGCAGGGAATGATATTGTATATTCCCAAAGGGAGTGACGACGATCAAACACGCTTGCCCGCTTACTATAATGAAACCTACAAATTCCTACTTGAATGTGGTTTCACTGAGGTTTAAGCCTCAAACAATCAACCTACCACTCGCCCACCAGTAGCCGGCTCTTCACGCCACGCACTTGTAGGCCCATGGCTTCGAAGACGTATTCGAAGTCTTGGCATTGCGGGGGGATATTGGGCAGTGACAATACCGCTTCGGAAAAGAAGCGGTGTTGTAACGCCTCTTCTGCCCCCCATGCGACCTGCCACCAATCAAGAATGCGGCTTTTTGAGGCTTGCAAGCGATAAGCGGTGGGGACCTTATTGCTCTTTTTGAGGTTTTCACTGGCTGTCGTAGGCAATAAATTCCACTTATCATTATTCGGCCAATAAGCAAATGGCAGGCAGTGATCAATATGAAAGGTGTCGTTAAGTTTGCTACCACTCCATACGCTGTGCAGGGCAATATCTTGCTTTTTTAGCTCGGCGACACGCTTTCGCACATCACGAGTGTCGTGGTCTTTATCAATCCACACTAAACAATCATGGTAGGTTTGTAGGCCGATATTTCGAGCGCGGTTTAGCTCAAAACGCTGCATTTCTAAAATCCACTGGTTGACGACCAAGGGTTCTATCCATGCGTTGTACAACCGGAAACATTCCCACAAGCTTTCATCTAGTACGAAACTGCCGAAACTAGCCAGAAAGTCACTGTCGATAACCAAAGATTCAAGCGTCTTACGTCGGTGAGTCGGCGCCACAATATCAAACAAGCGATTGGCTTTATCACCTTGGTAAATAAAAGTCACCGGCCCACTTTTGATGGTGGCCAAGGTATGAGAAAGCGTCTTTTGCAAGGCTTTCGCTTCCGCGCCAAGGAACAAGGCTCCCACGGTAAGATCATCCGCCGCTAAATGTTGGAGTTGGTTCCAGCCGTCTTCTTTGACAAACCCCAGCCCTTTGGTGGTATTTGAGTTCTGCTGAATACCACCACAGCCTTCGATGTCCACATCCAATAAACGCTTGAACTGGCGCATCCAATACAATGCAACCAAGCCTGCCGGGATCGCTATTTTGCCATCACTGCGATCGATCACCGCACCAGCATGGGCATCAGCAACGCGCAATAACGTACGCAGCAGAGCCAGCTTATACGTAGCCGATTTACTATCATTGACAATAATGTGGCGCACCCGATTCAAGTCACCAGAGCCGTCATCGGGCAGACTCATTACAACGGTTTGCCAATGTACCTCATCGCGCTTTAATGAATCATCACTATCACTAATCTGACGTACTAATAAGGCGCTGTTTTTAGCAAACTGTTCGAGTTCTTCAACCGAGACGCCAAAGTGCTGGCGCGAGTCGTTAAATTCACCATGGCGTAAAGTGATCACCAAGCGTCCATTGGGCGCTAACAAGTTAGATAACTTACGAAAGGCGCGTTCACGGTGACTCGGCGCAAGATGCATCCATACTGCACTCACTAAAATACAGTCAAACCGCATCCCGAGATTTTCAGTTTTCGTTAAAGCAGGCAACGCATCGTTAAGCCAAGTGACCATTGAATCGGTATACGCTTGACCTGCTTGGCGCAATCCATCACAAGGTTCTAAGGCAATAACGTCACAACCTTGTGCTGCCATCCACTTCGCATCACGACCACTGCCTGCGCCCACATCTAAAACGCGATCGCCACTGTGTGGCCAAAAGGGTTGCCAGCTTGCATGAACATGCTCAAACATGAGCGAGTTATATTGCTGACAAAGGCTGAGGGTGTTTTGCTCGTAAAATGAAAGTGTTGCAGACATGATGATAGGTCAATTATTAAACTGTTGGCATCATAGTGCAGGGAGAATCCGTTAGCAAATAATATGAAAGATGTCTCATCTTTATTCATCAACGCTCTGATGACTGAACCACAGGACAAATGTCCTCACACCTCCCCGACTAGGCTCTTTATAATCGCGGCCATAAAGGCAGCGCATAACAATAACAATCGCCTGCCCGGTGGTAAAAAACCATCTCGCAACACCCCGTACAACCAGGTTGAATAACCGGCGATAGACCCTTTTGACAAGCCTGAACGGCACGCTCAGGCCCTTGCTCTCTTTTTAGGATTCTGTATGAACGTACTTGTTATCAATGGACACCCTGACTTGTCTCAATCGGTGTCGAACGCCACGATTCTGGCGGACTTGACCGCACAAACGGATTGGACCATTCACTCGGTGGCGGGCTTTGCCGGCGATATTCGCGCCGAGCAACAACGTCTGCTAGACGCGGATGTGATTGTGGTGCAGTTCCCGCTGTACTGGAGCACGTATCCGGCTGTGCTGAAAAAGTGGATCGATGACGTGTTCACCTACGGCTTTGCCTTTGGGCCAGAAGGCAGTCAACTAAAAGACAAGCCGTTCTTGTTCTCAGTAACCGCGGGGGCAACGGCTGAGTCTTACAGCACCACGGGGTTTAACTTCCTGCCGTTTGAGCATTACCAAGTGGCGTATGAACACCCGTTCCGCGCGGCTGAAGTGACGATTTTAGATACCCTGATCACCTTTGAAATGAACGCGACGCCTGAAGAAGGCGGCGACAAAGACAACACGCTGGCACTGGCGCACACCCATGCCACACGCATTATCGACGCGGTTAACGCGCACCAGGAGTCACGTGCATGATGCAATCATTGCTAGGGATAGCAGTCCTACTTTCCATCGGCTTTTTAGCCTCTGAAAACCGTCGCCAAATTAGCTGGCGGGCGGTGGTCGGTGCCTTCGGCATCATCCTGACAGTCGCGTTTTTCGTACTCGCTACTGAAGCCGGCGGCGGCGTGCTGCTGGCGGTCTCTAATACTGTGGGCAAGGTGTTTGGCTACGGCGCAGAAGGGATCCGCTTTGCCTTTGGCAATCTGGTGAACTTCAGCGTTGATGGCATCGGCTTTGTCTGGGCACTGCAAGTGCTGCCACAAATTATCTTTACCGCGTCACTGACCTCGTTACTTTACTACTTGGGCATCATGCAGTGGTTCGTGTTGATCATCGGCGGCGGCCTGCAAAAAGTGCTGGGCACCTCGCGTGCAGAATCAATGAATGCGGCCGGTAACATTGTGCTGGGCCAAACGGAAGCACCACTATTAGTGAAGCCGTACCACCACGTACTGACCCGCGCGCAGATCTTCGCCATCATGGTGGGGGGACTGTCGTCTATCGCGGGGTCGATTTTGGCAGGCTTAGCGGGCATGGGCGTGGATCTGAACTTCCTGATCATGGCGTGTTTCATGTCGGCACCCGCGGGCCTGATGTTCGCGAAAATGATCATTCCAGAAAGCGAATCCACTATTGATGAAGTGCCTGAGCTGCCAGACGATGAGAAGCCCACCAGCTTCATTGATGCGGTCGCCAAAGGCGCGATTACCGGCGTGGGCATTGCCGCGATTGTCGGTGCGGTGATCATCTCGTGTATCGGCCTGATGGCGATGCTGAACGGCGGCCTTGGCGCGATTGGCGAATTGCTGGGCGTACCGAACCTGTCGGTGGATGTCATTCTCGGTACCCTGTTTGCGCCCGTGGCATGGCTGATCGGTATTCCGTGGGATGAAGCCATGACCGCAGGGGCCTTCTTGGGCCAGAAGATCGCGATGAATGAATTCGTGGCCTTCGCCAGCATGAACAGCGTAGAGATGACCGATCGCTCAACCGCGATCATGACTATCGCCTTGTGTGGCTTTGCCAACATCGGCTCGGTCGCCATGGTGTGTGGTGCGCTGAGCAAGATGATCCCGGCACGCGCAGGATTGATCGGCCAGTTGGGCATGAAGGTACTGCTGGCGGCAACGCTGGCCAACCTGATGAACGCGGCGATTGTCGGCCTATTCGTCTAACAACGTTTTAGCAATACCGCCGTGGGTTGGCGCTTGTCAGCCCACGGCTTTTTTATCGTTCTTTTTTCGTCACCTTTTTGTGTGACGTTCTGTGTAACACCCATTTTTAGTAACTGTAACAAGCCGTCACTATGGCGGAGTAAGGGCATTAATGAGCAAGCAGCCTCACCTTTTAGTTGAACCCCAGCAGATCACAGACAAGGTCATTGTGTGTGGTGAGCCAGACCGCGTTAACCGTATCGCTGAACATTTGACGGACGTGGAATGTCTGGCTGAAAACCGCGAATTCCGCTTGATGCGCGGCCTGTACCAAAACACCCCCATCACCGTGTGTAGCACCGGTATTGGGGCCGCCTCGGCATTAATTGCGCTAGAAGAACTGCGCCTGTGTGGCGCAACACACATTGTTCGTGTCGGCTCCGCCGGGGCGTTACAGCACCATATCAGTTTGGGCGAGTTGATCATCGCGGAAGGGGCGGTACGTGACGAAGGCGGCTCTAACAGTTATGTGCCTGCCGCGTTTCCGGCCTACAGCGATATCAGCCTACTCAACGGCCTGCATGCCTACTGTACCCAAGCCAATATCACCGTTCACGCGGGCATCGTACGCTCACACGACAGCTTTTACACCGATGATGAGCAGCAGATCTGCCAGTTCTGGCATCAAAAAGGCGTGCTGGGGGCGGATATGGAAACCGCCGCTCTGCTGACCGTGGGCCGTCTGCGAGGCATGAAAGTGGCCGCGATCCTGACGAACGTGGTGCGCTTTGAGCAAGACGTGCAAGAAGGCGTGGCGGATTATGTGGCCGAGTCTGAGGCCACCAGCCAAGGTGAGCGTCACGCGATCCTCGCGGCACTGCATGCGCTGACCTGTTGATCGAGATTCTAGGTTTTCGGTTTTTGATTCTCGGTTCTCGGTTCTCGGTTCTCGGTGCTAGCAAGCACGAAACAAATTAGTAAGCGCAACACAACAGACGGGGGACAGCCCTGACACCCTGCCCTGATCACACCCCCATACAAAAAGACCACAGGGGGTGCGATCAGCGGCCTTCAACATATTGGGACAACGCGCCCTTTTTTGTATACTGCGCGCTCTTTATTTTGAGTGCCGTTCAGAATGCAATTACATCCCATGCCTTCCACCCGTTTTGCCGATCACCTTGCGCCGCAACAACAGGCGTTTGAGCAGGCGTTGTTTGCGTGTCAGACCGGCACCCGCATACTGGCCGCTGGCGAGACCCTGTTAGAGCAAGGCCAATCCGTGACCCACCTGTTTGTGATCCCAACCGGGCGCGTGTCCATGCACACCAGTGCCAGTAATGGTCGCCGGTTTCAACTGGGAGAAGTGCACTGTGATCAGCACGTATTCGGCGAGATGGAATTTTTCACCAGTCAGCCGTGCCAATGGAATGTGGTGGCCGATGAACCGCTCACGGCCAAGGTGATTTGCGCTACGCGCCTGCAAAAATGCCTGACCGAGCAACCGCATTTGGCACTGTTTTTTGCCTCGGCACTGGCGTGGGACTATCAAGAGTCGATGGAGATCTACACCCACCGCGTGTTGCACCCCATCGCGTACAACATCGCGTTTGATCTCTGGCAGCGCCACAACAGCCAAGTCTCGTTAGGAGCCTTTGATAAGATGGAACAAGAAGCCGAGCGCTTTGGCACCTCCAGCCGCGTTTACCGCCGCGCCTTAAATACATTGATTGAGCAAAACCTGATTGCGAAAAACGGCAACCACATCCACATTGTGGATCACGCCGCACTTGAAGCGTTTATTGCAGTCTGTTGAATACGTCGCATTATGGTTACATCCACCAAGCGCCATTAACAAGTCAATACAACCTACTTAACAAGCGGTAATTGTTAGTGATTCACCCCGCGATATTGGGGGCAAGATCAAAAAGTCATGGGGAAATTCCCTTAAGATGATCCCATTTAACAGGATCCTTGAGGAGCCACCATGACCCTTGTAAATCAGGACCGCTTGGTCCAACACTTCATTGAATTAGTCAAAATCGACAGTGAGTCTGGCAATGAGAAAGCCGTGGCAGAAACACTGGCTGAACAGCTTGGCGCGCTGGGCTTTGTCGTCAACAAGTTGGCAGTACCGGCCGATCTGTCTAACGGCTTCAACCTGTACGCAACCTTGGCCGGCACCCTGCCAGGTAGCATTTTACTGAGCTGCCACATGGATACCGTGACACCGGGCATCGGCATTGAGCCGGTGATTGAAGACGGTATCATCCGCTCACAAGGCGACACCATTTTAGGTGGCGATGATAAATCCGGTATTGCTGCCATTATCGAAGCGATCCGCGTGATCCAAGCGACAGGCGTGCCACACCAAACCATCGAAATTGCCTTCACCGTGTTTGAAGAAGGCGGCCTGCACGGCTCGAAAAACTTCGACATGAGCCAGATCCAATCACAGCAAGCGATCGTATTGGATTCTAGCGGCCCGATCGGCACCATCATCACCACAGCACCGGGTCAGCAGAACCTGAAAGTGACCATTCAAGGCAAACCGGCTCACGCAGGCTTAGCACCGGAAGAAGGGATCAATGCCCTGACTGTAGCGGCAGATGCGATCAGCCAGATGCAGCTGTCACGTATCGACCATGAAACCACGGCGAACATTGGTGTGGTGAAAGGCGGCCAAGCGACCAACATCGTCATGCCTTCGTTGTATCTGGAAGGGGAAGCGCGCTCGCTGGACGATACCAAACTGCAAGCGCAGGTAGATCACATGGTCGCGACCTTTGAAGCCGCGGCTGAAAAGCACGGCGCCACGGTCGACATCGTGTCTTCTCGTGCCTACAACGCGTACCGCATCAACGAAGACGACAGCCTGATCGCCGGTATTAAAGCCGCTTTCGCGGCGAACGGGATTGATGACATCACGAAATCCACCGGCGGCGGCAGCGATGCCAACGTCTTTAACGGTCGTGGCCTGAAAACCGTCAACCTGTCGACCGGTATGTCAAAGGTACACACCACAGAAGAATTCATTAAAGTTGACGACATGGTCGCCATCAGCCAGTTCCTCGTGACTTACCTGACCCGCTAACCGCCTGCGCAGGGCACTGCCCTGCGCCCCCTTTCTTTATTCCCCAAAAGAATACGCCCACAACGTCAAAATGTTGGCTTTATCATCTTATTTTTGACGCTTAATCAAGAAAAAGGTCATTAGTGACAAATAAAACGCCCGGCAGCCATCACTCAGTAAACCGTCGTTTTGTTATTTTTATCGGCAAAAACAAAAAACGCACAAAATCAATACAAAACAACCACTTAAACAAAAAATCAATAAACGAGACTTTTTTGACTCAAAGTGATGGCTTGGCACATCCGACCTTAAAAAGTGATCTTGCTCCACGGCGAAAAGGGGTCTTCGCTTAATTCGATTACAAAATTTTGAGCCAAAAATTTCCCATCTTATAAATTAGCGATATTCCCATGTCGAAACCAATCGCATTTTTTATACCCTTTGGATCCCTTCTCCGCTGTTATCAGTACAATCAATATGACTTTTAAGAATGCATGTTGCATCTAACCTTTTTTGAGCAGGAAGCTAGTGAGTATGGAATATTTAGAGCGAATTAAGCGTTTAGCGAAAATTCAAGGGATCAGCCAGAAACAACTTGGCGAAGCACTTGAGCTACAACAGGGAACAATGAGCCGTAAGCTATCCGGCAAATACGGCATTGAAGTTCGTGAACTGGAGAAAATCGCGGAAGCCCTCAACACCTCTATCAGCTACCTATTAACCGGGCAAGTAGACACCGGCACTCAGGCGACTACGACAATTAATAACGCGTCAGAGCAAGGTACAACCAGCACCTACATCCCGATTATTCACCGTAAAGATTTCATGTCTTTCAGCAATGGTGCAACGGTTGATGTCGTGAGCAAGCGCGCTATCCCACAACACCTTGTGCGTGAAGAGTGCCTGGGTTTGTTGGTCGACAATGAAAACATCGCACAATGTGCACCGATCGGTAGCTACGCACTGGCAACCAAAACCGCGTCATACCGTCCAAAGCAGCCCGTGTTCGCGTCAGTTCGCGGCAGTGAGCCGGATTTCTACCACATGACGCAGTTGGCTGACGGCGTGGTATTTTCAACGTCACAACCGGATTTCCCGAACTTGTTTGTGAACAACGGCGAATTCCAGATCCACGGTTTCATCATCCAATCAGATTGGGCTTACGATCGTTAATGCCCGCTGCCTTGCAGCCATGACGTATCGCTTGGCGGTGTAACATTGCGCCGCCAAGACGTATACCACGGTCCCTGTAAGACGCTACAATCATCCCCTCTCTTTCAAATGGATGATTGTCATGCCTGCCATTATTGTTGCTTCCACCAACCCCGCGAAAATCTCTGCCGTTGAGCACGCCTTTGCCCTCGCCTTTCCCCAACTGAATTTTTCCATTCAAGGGGTCAGTGTCGCCAGTGGGGTCAGCGAACAACCCATGACAGCAGATGAAACCCTGCACGGTGCGCGCACTCGTGTCCGTAACGCCAAACACGCCATGCCCGAAGCCGACTATTATGTGGGACTTGAAGCGGGGCTGGATGGCGATCTGACCTTCGCGTGGATGGTAATTGAAGACGGTCACACGTCGCGTCGCGGCGAAGCCCGCTCTGCCTCACTGCCTTTGCCCCCTGCCGCGCTCGAACAACTGCACCAAGGGCTGGAACTTGGTGATGTGATGGATGCGATGTTTAACCAAACCAACATCAAGCAAAAAGGCGGCGCGATTGCCGTGCTGACCCATCACTTGCTCAGCCGCAGCTCGGTGTACCAGCAAGCGCTGATTTTGGCACTGATCCCCTTCATGCAGCCGGATCTGTTCCCGGCCGAAACCGCCTCGGCATAATCATTCGAGCCGGTGTTGTGCGAGCAGCGACGCTGCCATCAAGCAACCATCAAAAACGTCCTCGCCACAGGCATGAACACCGCGCATAAAAAAGCCCCCAGCGCCAATACGCTGGGGGCTTTTTACATCTGGCACACATGCCTTAACGCGGCTTTTGCGCGTCCAACAAGGCAGATAACCACACCTTGGTGTCGTTATCATGGTGCTTGAGTTCATTCGAGCCACGGGTGATGGTCGCCACGCCCACACCTAGCAACTCACTGATCTTGCGCTGGCTTCGATCACCATTGAGCAATTCATGCAGAATATTGACGCGCGAGAGTAACACCGTCCGTTCATCTGGGGTCAACAACAGCTTCAGTAACGTATCGTCCCTCTGTTCGCTGGTTGCTTGACGTAAAATATCAAGTACTTGTTGCCACTCGGTAAATTCCGGTGTTTCTTGGCTATTCGACATGTCATCCTCATTTGATGTACTCGTTTTCGAGTACTGATTCTATCCCTTTACGCCAAGACTACCTAGCCCCGATCAGGAAAATTCCTTTTACGCTGCGTCGTTCCGTCCAAAACAATCAGTATTTTGCGGCTAATTCATTCTTTCTGAGCAACGGCGGCATTTGCCCCATCAACTCGCCGTAATAAATCTCAAACATCAAAATGTTCTGCACGTAACCGCGCGTTTCATTAAACGGAATAGCTTCAATGAAGGCATACGCGTCCAGCTTACCGTCGGTGCCGGCACGCCAGCGATCCACCCGACTCGGCCCCGCGTTGTACGCCGCAAAGGCAAAAATGCGGTTGTTGTCGTAACGCTCCAGCATCATCTTGAGGTAACCACTGCCTAAACGAATGTTGACCCCAGGATCAAACAGACTCTCTTTACCGGCATAATTACGTCCCAGCTTCTTTGCTGTCGCTTTGGCTGTGGCTGGCATCAACTGCATCAATCCACGTGCGCCTACTGGCGACATGGCTTCCACGTTCATGGCACTTTCTTGTCGCGCCAACGCCATCATGGTCACCGTCGGCAGATCGCGCTTCTTACTGAAGAAGTCAAACCACCACTTATGGGCAATTGGGAAACGCAGCGGAATGTGATCCCATAGCTTACCGGCAATGGTCGCCTGCACGGCCAAGTGGTGCCACTTATGCTTGGCCGCATACGCGGCCAGTGCGGCGATCTCGTTTTGATCCAACCCGCGCATCAGATAGTGCCATTCGCGGTTCGCCGCCAGCACCTTGTCTTCCAGCACCAGCTCTTTGATCCGCACCAGTGTCTCTTGGTACTTTTTGGTCACCGCCGAGGTATCTGTCACGGTTTTGGTCGGGTATGTAATCGGCTCGCCCAATACTGTCGCAGCGGCAGCACTGTAGAAATTACGCTGACCTAATAGCGCGGTATAACCGGCTTTTGCTTTATCATCACGCCCCGCCATCGCATCCAATCGGGCTTGCCAGAAACGCCAGCGAATGTCTTTCTTCGCTTTTGCAGGCAGGCGATCGACCCATTGCACCACCGCGTCCCAATCGTCTTCACGCATGGCTTGGCGAATACGGCGTTCCAACAATGAAATGGACTGACTTTTCGCCAACGCTTGATCCCGCCACTGTTGCATGTCCGCATCTTGCGTCGCCATTAGCCGGCTGGCGGCGTAATCCGCCAACACCTGTTGCTTCGTTTGGCTGAAATGCTGCCCTTTCATGGTAGCGGTGTATTGCGCGATCGCTTCATCCACATCGCTGCGCACCAGCTTTTTATAGGCCAAAGTGGTCAACTGTTGATTAAACGGCGTGACCTTGCTGCGCTTGGCAAACACGGCAACGCCTTCCGGTTTATCATACAGGCTGACAATGGTGTTGCCCGCTTGCTGGCTGTTGCCGGATAACTGCTTGCGCAGGTACTTGAGGCGATTTTTGTTGCCCTCGCCGTAGACCAGCAACATGCGATCCAAGATCAGGCCGTTAGTGAGCTTACCCGCCGCTTTCCATGCATCGAGTAGTGGATCACAGGTATCGTGGGTCGAATTGCCCGTCAGCCACGCGGCTTTTGCGCCTTTCCACGCTTGGTTTTTGTCACCGGTTTCCAATTTTGCCGTGTAGTAATAACACTGCAATGCACGGCCTCGCGGCGCCTCTGGCTGCATGGCGAGGAAGGTTTTCCATTGCTGCGTGCGCGCCAGTTGGTATAAATAACGATCATGGATCGTGCCACTGAACGGCAAGGCGTTAAATTCCTCAACAAACGTCTTCACGTCTTCCGGGCTTTTAGTCGGCAGCAACAAGGAAAACTCGCGGTAATCCAAATACGGCGCCAAGGGATACGCATCCAGTTGGCTGCGTAAGGCTTGGTAGGCCGGCATGTCCTGTTCTTCTAATGCGGCCTGCGCTTGTGCATACCACTCGCGCTGCTCGTCCAAGGTGGCCGCTTGCGCCATAGATAGCGGCAATAGCAGCATCCCCAGCGACAACGCCCATCCTGATAATCTGTTTCGATTTTTCATGCTATGCACAGCACCATCCCATTCTTCGTTCGTCCATGCCGATTCTGGTTATCTCTCATTTTTGTCGCGATAACAGTGTTATATTGCATATATCTGCCATCGACCACAAGTCACGCTCGGCAAGGTTGGATTGACGTCAAACCCCGCACTGTACCGAATGATACCCTGCACACATCAACGGAGCGCAAACACTAAAATTATAGACAGCCTCATCGTCGGCAGGCATGTATTAGGGGGTATTTCCCGTGTATTTTTCTGGCCGTTTTCACCGGCTTTTTTCGCCAAGGCATCTCGATTGACCCCCTCTCGTCCCGTTACCGCTCACACCACCGCCACGTCAGCACACCGTTCATCTTGCCTGTGACTGTGATCGTATTCACGAACATGTTCGCGAAGTGGCCGAGAAGCATCAGAATGCATCGGGTAAACGCCAACAATTATCAACATAGCTGTTAAACTTGTGTCCAGAACAGGTAAAATACTCCCTTTCATTTATAGTTTAGAGATCGCAAACGGATATGGCTGAATACGTCTATACCATGTCGCGCGTGGGTAAAATCGTCCCACCAAAGCGTCAAATCCTAAAAGATATTTCACTGAGCTTTTTCCCTGGCGCCAAAATCGGCGTATTGGGCCTAAATGGTTCAGGTAAATCCACCCTACTTCGCATCATGGCGGGTATTGATACCGACATCGAAGGTGAAGCACGCCCACAAACTGGCCTGAAAGTGGGTTATCTCCCACAGGAGCCGGTACTGGACGAAGAAAAAACCGTCCGTGAAGTGGTTGAAGAGTCGGTTGCCGATGTAAAAGATGCGCTCGCGCGTCTGGACGCGGTTTACGCGGCCTACGCAGAAGAAGATGCAGACTTTGATAAGCTGGCGAAAGAGCAAGGCGATCTAGAAGCCTTGATCGAAACCAAAGACGGTCACAACCTTGAGATGCAACTTGAGCGTGCGGCCGATGCCCTTCGCCTGCCTGAATGGGACGCGAAAGTGAAGTTCCTGTCCGGTGGTGAGCGTCGTCGTGTGGCAATCTGTCGCCTGCTGCTTGATAAGCCAGACATGCTACTGCTTGATGAACCAACCAACCACTTGGATGCAGAATCCGTGGCATGGCTTGAGCACTTCTTGGTGGACTACAGCGGCACCGTTGTGGCGATCACGCACGACCGTTACTTCCTGGATAACGCCGCAGGCTGGATCCTGGAACTTGACCGTGGTGAAGGTATTCCATGGGAAGGTAACTACACCTCATGGCTTGAGCAGAAAGATGCGCGTTTGAAGCAAGAATCCTCGCAAGAGAAAGCGCGTCAGAAGACCATCGAGAAAGAACTTGAGTGGGTGCGTCAGAACCCGAAAGGCCGTCAGGCGAAATCAAAGGCCCGTATGGCGCGCTTTGAAGAGCTGAACAGCACCGACCACCAGCGTCGTAACGAAACCAACGAACTGTTCATCCCGCCAGGTGAGCGTTTGGGTGACAAAGTGCTGGAAGTGAAGAACCTGACCAAGTCGTACGGTGATCGCGTTCTGATCGACGATCTGTCATTCAGCATGCCAAAAGGCGCCATCGTCGGCATCATCGGTGCGAACGGCGCGGGTAAATCCACCCTGTTTAAGATGCTAAGCGGCGTTGAACAGCCTGACTCAGGGACGGTTGAGCTGGGTGAAACCGTGAAACTGGCGTCGGTGGATCAGTTCCGTGACAGCATGAACGACAAAAACACGGTCTATCAGGAAATTTCAGAAGGTGCGGAAATCATCCGTATCAACAACTTTGAAATTCCAGCCCGTGCGTATGCGTCTCGCTTTAACTTCAAAGGCAGCGATCAGCAGAAGTTGATTGGCGATTTGTCTGGTGGTGAGCGTAACCGTGTTCACTTGGCAAAACTGCTGAAAGCGGGCGGCAACGTGTTGCTACTCGATGAACCGACCAATGACTTGGACGTAGAAACCCTGCGTGCATTGGAAGAAGCGCTGTTGGAATTCCCGGGCTGTGCCATGGTGATCTCGCACGACCGTTGGTTCCTTGACCGTGTGGCGACCCACATTCTTGACTACCGTGATGAAGGTCAGGTGAGCTTCTTTGAAGGTAACTACACCGAATACACAGATTGGTTGAAGAAAACACTGGGTGCACAAGCGGCTGAGCCACACCGCATCAAGTACAAGCGTATGTCTAAGTAATCCCAAGACATCAGCAACAAAAAGGGCAGCCTACGGGCTGCCCTTTTTTATTTGTCTTTATGTTTATCGTTATCTCAGAGGCTTAGCCTGAGACGCGATCAAACGCAGTTAAAGCTTCTTGCAGATCTTCCACGGCAATGATCTCGATACCGCTGATCTGACGGCTGGCGTTGGCTTTAGGCACGATGGCACGGGTAAAGCCCTGCTTGGCCGCTTCACGAATACGTTCTACCCCGTTGGCCGCCGGACGAATATCGCCGTTCAGGCCAATTTCCCCAAACACCAACACATCCTGCGGGATCGGCGCATTTTTAAAGCTAGAGAAGATGGACAGCAGCACCGCCAAGTCTGCCGAGGTTTCTTCAATCTTGATCCCGCCGACACAGTTCACGAAGATATCCATGTCTGACAGCATCACCCCACCGTGACGCGCCAATACCGCAATCGACATCGCCAAGCGGTTACCGTCATAGCCCACGGTTAAGCGGCGTGGGTTCTCCGTCACCGATGTATTACACAGTGCCTGAATTTCCACCAGCAGCGGACGCGTACCTTCCCACAAGGTGGTACAGGCTGAGCCCGCATGGTTTTTATCCGATCGACTCAGGAACAAGGCCGACGGGTTTTTCACCTGCTTCATACCCGTTTCCGTCATGGCAAAGAAGCACGATTCTGAATCGGCACCGAAACGGTTTTTCGAGGTACGTAGCACGCGGAATTTTTCATCGGCGGTCGACGACAGCGCAAACAGCCCATCCACAATGTGGATCAACTGCATCGGCCCCGCCACATTGGAATCTTTATTGATGTGGCCGACAATCATGAAGGTCACGCCTTCGGTCTTGGCAAAACGGGTTAACGCCGCGGCCGACTCTTTGACCTGACTCGGGCTACCGGCCGCCGAATCGTTGTGCGCCACGGTCATGGTTTGGATGGAGTCGATGATCACAAACTCGATCTTTTGCTCGGTAATGTGATTTAAAATCTGCTCGACCGAGGTTTCCGCCACCACGTGAATTTTGTCTACGTTAGGCGTACTCAAACGCTGGGCACGCTGGGAGATCTGATGAATAGATTCTTCCCCCGACACATACAGCACGGTTTTATTGGCGGCAACCGCACCGATGCTTTGCAGCAACAAGGTCGATTTCCCCGCCCCCGGATCGCCACACAGCAGCAACACTGAACCCGGCACAATGCCGCCACCAAACACCCGATCCAGCTCAGAGATCCCCGAGGTGTAACGCGGCAAGTCTTTACTTTCGACTTCCGAGAGTTTTTGTACCTTGGTCGCCGCACCGGCATAACTGTTGGCGGCACTGGATGCCCCAACCGCCGCACGGGTTTTCGGCACGGTAAATTCTGTTATTGTGTTCCAGGCAGCACAGGCGCTACATTGCCCCTGCCAGCGAGGAAAGTCGGCGCCACAATCACTGCAGACATAAGCACGTTTGATTTTCGCCATGATAGCCCCTCACTTTACGGCACACACTGCCCCGCCAACGGCTCAGCAATAAGAAATAATGACCATTGCACACGCATATAGGCTCAATTTTTGGGGCAAAAGACCGATAATAAACGAAGACCTTCAAAATAAAAAAGTACTATGTTACTCAACACGCACAAAGGGTTGATTGAAAGCCTCATTCCCGTCTATGACCGCGATGACTTTACCGATACCTTCGACATGATGACCCAAGGCGAGGATGGCCCGACACGGTTACAAATTAAGATGGAACTGCACCGTCTGATGGCCCCCTGCCACCAAATTGTGGATTTGCGTGGCCGCGTCAACGGTGACTGTCGCCCGTATGAATTGCACGGCTTGCGCCATTGGCTGGATGACGTGGCACTGAACACCTATCACCAAGGCATCCTCGCGTTTGGCGGCCAATTTCGGGTCGGGCTTTATGAGGCGCTGACAAACACACACAACAATTTCCGCGTGATGCACCAGCAGGAAAAGCAACAACAGCAAGCCCTGCTGCAAGCTGATGACACGCCTATGCTCAGTCGTGACACCCAGCATGACGTGCCTTTGCTCCGTTTTGGTCATTACCTGACACGCCATGAAAACCGCCTGCATATCAGCACACCCGTTAATCTGGAACTGCCTGACGGCCATGTGGTGAATGCCATTACGGCGGACTTGTCGTTTTCCGGCGCCAAATTCAAGGTACCGTCCGCGTTTGCCTATCACCTTGGCATGGTCGTGAACGCCCGTTTCCCCAAAATGGCGGACGTGCTGAATACGCCTCACCTGATGCGGGGCTTGGCCTACCGCGTGCTGGCGATCGACGAAAGCAGTGAGCACGACAGTTATAAATGGCTGCGGCTGAAAATTGTCGGTGACAGCTCCGTCATCAAAACGGCCATTGAAGACTACCTTGACCGTACTCAAAACCGCGCCCGTCAAGATCACGAAGACAAGGTGATCCAAGTGCGCACCCGCGGCTATGAACACTGCTACCTCAAACACAGCAGTGCGATGCCGCTGTTCTTTTCCGGCACCACGCTCAAATACAGCTTATTGACCCCGCACAACCGACATTTATGGGACGACTGGCATGATGAACGTAACCAGCCAGTGATTAACCACTTGCTGTCAGACGCCCGCCTCACCAGCTTGGGCAAAGCTGGCTTGAAACAATCGAGCACCCTGCTCTATAGCTTCAGCCACACCCACAGTGGCAAAACCTATTTTTACTCGGCTGCGCTGCCTGAAATGAACCGTGAACAACGTCAGCTGTTTTGGCATGTCGGTGCCCAGCGCGCCAGTTGGCGGGTATATCGCCTGACCTTACAGCCCATCAGCCGCGATAACCTTGACGCGCTCAAAGACATCGCACCTGACATGATCGGCCCGCTCAGCACGTTAACTCATATCGGGCTATTGCAAGATCTGAGTAACCGCGACGCGCAGCATGACTACCGGTTGATCTTCAAACCGAAAATGCCGGCCAGTGCCTTGCACCCTTTCCGTCACCCGCGCGATCCGGTGGCCAGTGCCAAAGCGGTGTATTTCGATCCCAAACCGCAACGCTGCGAAGATCGTTTCTTGTTTCAAACACCGGTACATATCCACACCGAAGACGGTGTGAATTTGCCCGGTAAGAGTGTGGACTTCTCTTCGCGTGGCTTGAACATTACCTTGTCATCGCCGTTGTCCCTTAAACGCCACGACACGATCACGATCAGCTTTCCGCGCCTGCAACAGATGGACAAACGGGCCCCACTGGAGCGGGTGCCGTATCGCGTGGTACGAATCAGTCCCGACTACCGACAGATCCAGCTCATCACCGGTGACGGCGCGCGCGCCGAAAAATGCGCACTGTTTTTACGTAAACTGATCCAACATAACGAGAATAAGCTGACCCGTCGGGGCGAAAGTCTGCCACGGGGTGAGCTGTTACTGGCGATGCACCAAATGCTGCTCGGTCGCCTCAACAGTGTGCCGTATTTTGCCGAGAAGGCCGCCCACAAAGCGACCATCAAAGCCATTGGCTGTAACTTCCCAGTGCCGCCGCTGGTGAAACTGTTTCATCAAATTGGCGAACAAACGGGCTACTCGCTGGAGCCTATTTTCCGCGATCGCCACAAACGGATGCTGACCGATCCCTTACGCCCCGCCGAGATCCAGCAACCGTATGTGCACGAAGTGTATATGTGGGTCGAGCGGGAGGGCGACACAGTGCTGCATGTGGAAGGGCGACTGTATGATGACTTTGCCGATACGGACGCACGGGTTCAATTTATCAAGCAGGCCCGTTATCACGGCGAATTCATTGCGTTACGGATCACCGCGGTACCGGTACTGAGCCCGATGACGACGCTGATCCGACGCGAATTGGGGGAACTGGCGCGGTTAACCCTGCATCGGGCGCGCGCCTTGGAAGAAGAATTCAGCACGTTAATGGGATGTGGTGAGTTGCATGACATCACCGATGAAGTGCTGATCCGGCTAGAGATCACCTAGCCGATAGATCATCGTTGCCTCGCACTCCGGCGATCACCAGCTGAGGTGGTGCGGCAGTAACGAAACGGACAACACACAGAGAATCGCGCCGAGAGCGGCATAGCGCACGGCCACGGGCGATTCTGCCTGCACTTTCGGTTTGGCGTGGTAGGCCACGCCAAGCCCTGCCGCTTTGATCATCACTAAATCATTCGCGCCGTCGCCCACCGCCACGGTGTTGTGCGGGGCAATGTCATATTGCGCCGCCAAACGGTGCAAAATGGTCGCTTTCGCTTGTGCATCGACAATGTCACCCAGCACCTTGCCGGTCAGCTTGCCGTCGACAATTTCAAGGGTATTCGATTGAGCGTGGGCGAGTCCCAGCTCTTGTTGCAGGAAATCGGAGAAATAGGTGAAGCCGCCGGAGGCAATGGCGGTTTTCCAGCCATAATGGTGCAAGGTCTCCACCAGCTCACGCAACTCGGGCATTAACGGCAACCCAGCCCGCACCTGCTCTAATATGGCTTCATCCGCCCCTTCAAGGGTTGCGACCCGTTGATGCAAACTCTGGGCAAAATCCAGCTCACCCTGCATCGCACGCTCAGTCACGGCAGCCACTTCCTCACCGACACCCGCCAAAGCCGCGATTTCATCAATACATTCAATTTGAATGGCAGTGGAGTCCATATCCATCACCACTAAACCGGGCTCGAGCAAGTCCGGCACATCCTGCACATGGGCAATATCCAGTTGGTGGGCGATCACGCACTCCGCCAACGCCTCAGAATAAGGAACCGTGGCCAACAAGCAATCATACGGCCCGACCTTCCACGCCGCCGCCAACCCCAGCGAAACCGACAGCGTCGCTTCGATGGACGCCACCATCTCTGGGCAGATCGCTTGACCATAAATCAGGGTGCTCGCGCGGTGACGATCACGGTTACTGGCCGATACCACGGCGGGATACCGTTGATATAGCGAGGTATGTTTCCTTATTTTAAGCACTTATACACCATCCATGTTAAAGTAAATGTCTTGCCACACGTTACCCTATTGTAAATTACCAGGGCAAGCCCAAAGATAATATTGGCACACTTAGTACTGCTGAGATGATGAAATATAAAAAAACGCGCTTTCAAAAAGCATGGCAACTGTTTGTCGTGTTCGGCTGTTTAGCCGCGGTCATTACGATGCTGGAATATGGCTCGGATCTGACCAAACGTAACTACCAAGCTTTAAGTGAACAAACACAGACCCTCACTCGCTTGATGGCCCGTCAAGCCGCACAAACCGCGAGCTCGGATGTGGTAGAGAAACATCAAGACAAGTTGCAGGTGCTGGTGGAACGCTTGGCCGATGAACCCTTGATCCTCGATGCCACGATCTACAGTTTGGAAGGGGCGACCATCGCCAAAAATACGGACGCGATGCCGCTGACCCAAGTCACCGGGCTCTCAACCCCGTTGTCGGTGGCCAGTTATGGCCGTCAGCAAATTGTAGAACCGATCATGACATCGCATCAGGTGGTGGGATTTCTGCGCTTAACCTTAGAGCACGATCGCCTGTTGGCACGGACGCTGTATGACATTGACCATATCACCTCCGTGATCCGCTCACTGATCATTGCGGCTGTGGCCATCGGGTTCATGCTGGCTTTCACGTTTGGCCGCCGTAAAGACATTTGGCATTTCCCGTATTTGCTCACCGCCAATAAGAAAGACTAATGCACGGCGCGTGCGTATACCATCGCTAACGGGATAGTGAACCGAACGAAAACAAAAAGGGCTGACCCAATGGGTCAGCCCTTTTTTTATCGCCTGATTAAGGACGCTTATGCTTCGTCAGCGTCGCCAAGCAACACAGACTCAAGCGCGATTTCCATCATTTCGTTGAACGTTAGCTGACGCTCTTCAGAAGTCGTCGCTTCGCCACGTAGGATGTGGTCAGACACAGTACAGATAGTCAGTGCTTTCGCGCCGAATTCTGCCGCCAGACCGTAGATGCCTGCGGCTTCCATTTCTACGCCCACGATGCCGTATTTGTTCATCGTTTGGAAGAAATCGAAATCTGGGTTGTAGAACAGATCCGCAGAGAAGATGTTACCCACTTTTACGTCGATACCTTTGGCTTTCGCCGCATCAACCGCGTTCTTCACCATGCCAAAATCAGCCAGTGCCGCGAAATCGTGGCCGCCAAAACGCATACGGTTCACTTTAGAATCCGTTGATGCACCCATGCCGATCACAACATCACGTAGGTTTACATCGTCACGTACCGCACCACAGCTACCAACACGGATGATTTTCTTCACGCCGAAGTCTTTAACCAACTCAGTGGCGTAGATAGAGCAAGAAGGGATACCCATGCCGTGACCCATGACAGAGATCTTACGGCCTTTGTACGTACCGGTGTAACCGAACATGTTACGTACGTTACACACTTCTTTTGCGTCATCTAGAAAGGTTTCTGCAATGTATTTTGCGCGAAGTGGATCACCCGGCATCAATACTACGTCTGCAAAATCACCCATTTCTGCGTTAATGTGAGGAGTCGCCATTGTTATTTCCTTTATATCATGGGTTGGTGTGGGTCTTATTGTTGTCGCCCATCCCAATGTCAACAGATCTGCCCAGCGCAGTGTTAATCTAAGCAAATATAGACCTAAACGGCGCTGGGATCAGTCTTTTTCGTTCGGCTTACAGGAAAGATTTCCCGTATTCCATGTCGCTGGTACCAAAGTATTCTGCCAAGCTCTGACCGATGTCAGCGAACGTGTCGCGACGGCCAAGTGAGCCTGCTTTGATCTTCGGACCGGTCACTAAAACAGGGATGTGCTCACGGGTATGATCCGTGCCTGGCCACGTAGGATCACAACCGTGATCGGCGGTCAGGATCAACACGTCGTCTTCCTGCAGTAGCGCAAGAATTTCCGGCAAACGCTTGTCGAAATATTCCAGTGCCGCGGCATAACCGGCAACATCACGGCGGTGGCCGTACGCGGAGTCAAAATCAACGAAGTTGGTGAACACGATGGTGTTGTCACCCGCCACTTTCATTTGCGCGAGCGTCGCATCAAACAACGCAGGAATACCGGTTGCTTTCACTTTCTGCGTGATACCACAACCCGCATAAATGTCAGAGATCTTACCGATGGCGATCACGTCACCGTTTTTCTCATCCACTAGCTTCTGTAGCAAGGTTGGCGCCGGCGGCTCAACCGACAAATCACGACGGTTACCGGTACGCTCAAACTGGCCTTTCGCAGGACCAATGAACGGACGTGCAATCACGCGGCCAATGTTGTAATCGGCCAATTCTTCACGTGCGATCTGGCACAGCTCAAGCAGCTTGTCCAAGCCGAACGTCTCTTCGTGACACGCAATCTGGAATACCGAGTCTGCCGAGGTGTAGAAAATCGGCCAGCCGGTTTTCATGTGTTCTTCGCCCAAGTCATCCAGCACTTGTGTGCCTGATGCGTGGCAGTTCCCCAAGAAGCCGTCAAGGCCTGCACGGGCAAGAATGCGATCGGTCAATTCCGTTGGGAAGCTGTTGCTGTGATCGGAGAAATAGCCCCAATCAAACAACACCGGTACACCGGCCATTTCCCAGTGACCCGATGGGGTGTCTTTCCCTGAAGACAATTCCGCTGCGTGGCCGTAAGCGCCCGTGATCTCAACCTGCGGGTCAAGCCCTGCAGGGAACTCACCGGACGATTCTTCGCCCGCTTTACCCAAACCCAAACGGTTCAGGTTTGGCAGGTTCAATGGACCACTGCGTAAACTGTTATCGGCTTCGCCGCGTGCACACGCTTGTGCAATATGGCCCAGGGTATTGGCACCTACATCACCGAAATCAACGGCGTCTGCAGTGGCACCAATGCCAAAAGAATCCAGAACCAGAATAATTGAACGTTTCATTTTGCACTCCATCAAACATCTTCAGGACGAACACGGCGGTAAACAACCGGTGTGGGTGCCGGCTTTTCATCCGCAATCGTGATTGCAGCACGCACGGCTTTGGCCGCTTCTTCCCACTGTGCGTCAGTACGCGCGTGGATCACGGCCAGTGGTTGCTCGGCATTGGCTTCATCACCCAAACGGATCATGTCGCTCAGGCCTACCGCGTAGTCAATGGTGTCTGCCGCCACACGACGACCGCCACCCATGCCCACAACGGCCATACCCAATGCGCGAGTATCCATCGCGTACACATAACCGCTTTGCTCGGCGTATACCGGCTTGGCGATCTCAGCGCGTTCGAGGTAGTTGTCGTAGTTCGCCATAAAGTCAGCCGGACCACCAAGGCCAGCGACCATTTTACCAAAGCACTCTGCCGCTTTACCGTTATCCAACACCGTTTGCAAATCCGTGCGCGCCTGATCAATATCTGCCGCTAAACCACTGTTTACAAGCATTTCCGCACACAATGCCATGGTCACTTCAAATAAGCGAGGATTGCGGTATTCACCGGTCAGGAATTGCACGGCTTCGCGCACTTCGAGCGCATTCCCCGCCGTTGATGCCAACACCTGATTCATGTCAGTCAGCAACGCGGTGGTTTTGGTGCCCGCACCGTTCGCCACAGCCACAATCGATTTAGCCAAATCTTCTGACGCTTCGTAGGTCGGCATGAACGCCCCTGAACCCACTTTCACGTCCATCACCAACGAGCCAAGGCCTGCGGCCAATTTCTTCGACAAAATAGACGCCGTGATCAACGAGATGTTATCCACGGTCGCGGTCACGTCACGGGTGGCGTACACACGCTTGTCCGCTGGCGCTAAGTCACCGGTCTGACCGATGATCGCCACACCCGCGTCTTTGGTCACTTGACCGAACACGTCATTGGTTGGGGTAATGTTGTAACCTGGAATGGATTCCAGCTTATCCAATGTACCGCCTGTGTGACCGAGGCCACGACCAGAAATCATCGGCACGTAACCGCCACATGCTGCCACCATTGGGCCAAGCATCAGCGATGTCACGTCACCCACACCACCGGTAGAGTGCTTATCGACGATTGGGCCATCAAAGTTCATGTGGCTCCAGTCAATCACCATACCGGAATCACGCATCGCACAGGTCAGCGCAACACGCTCATCCATGGTCATATCATTGAAGTAGATCGCCATCGCGAATGCAGCGATCTGGCCTTCTGACACGGTATCTTTGGCAATACCTTGAATGAAGAAATTGATTTCGTCAGCCGTTAGCTCAATGTTGTCACGTTTCTTGCGGATGATTTCTTGTGGTAAATACATGGTATTCCCCAATAATAGCGAATATAGGATCGTTACGGTTTACTGTCGGTGATTTTCAGGTGTACGCGAGCCGCCTGTAGACGCCGCACAAAGCGAACGTAGGCAAAAATCGTCATTAAAAACCAGAAAGTAAAACGTAAAATGGACAGTTAAAAATAAGGCGGCCAGTCGGCCACCTTATTGGAATGGATTAGTAGCCGCCTTCCGCTGCTGCTTCGCCTTCACCTAGCGTGTGAAGTAGGCTTGCTAGCAAGCTTGATGCACCAAAACGGTAGTGCATGTTGTCTGCCCACGTGTCGCCCAAAATGCGGTCAGCCATTGATAGATACTGCTGTGCATCTTCTGCCGTGCGTACGCCACCGGCTGGTTTGAAACCAACCGTTTCTGCTACGCCCATGTCTTTGATCACGTTTAGCATGATCTCAGCGTATTCTGGGGTCGCGTTCACTGGCACTTTACCAGTAGACGTTTTGATGAAGTTTGCGCCAGCGTTGATTGAAATTTCAGAGGCTTTTTTGATCAGCGCTTCTGTTTTCAATTCGCCCGTTTCGATGATCACTTTTAGCAATACATCGCCACACGCCGCTTTACACTGTTTAACCAGCTCAAAGCCCACTTCTTCGTTGCCCGCCATTAGCGCGCGGTATGGGAATACCACGTCCACTTCGTCTGCACCGTAAGCCACAGCGGCTTTGGTTTCAGCGACAGCGATCTCGATGTCGTCGTTACCGTGTGGGAAGTTAGTCACAGTTGCAATGCGCACGTTCGGTGTGCCTTGCTCACGCAGCTGCTTTTTCGCCACAGGAATAAAACGCGGATAAATACAAATCGCAGCCGTGTTACCTACCGCTGTTTTTGCATCTTTACAAAGCGCGATCACTTTTGCGTCAGTGTCGTCTTCGTTCAGCGTAGTAAGATCCATTAGTTGAAGCGCACGCAGTGCAGCCGCTTTTAATTCGCTCATGACTTTCTCCAGTCCAATTCTATTTAAACAAGCTAATAAACACCGTTCCTCTACGCCTAGCAGTGATATTCAATATCACTGCCAAACGGCCCGCGATGTGAACAGTGATACCCGATGCAGCGCACCGCTGCCACTCAGGTATAACGGACTTGATTCCCTGAAGTCTTCTCCCCCTATCGCGAGATCAGGGAGCGAATTGCTATCCGTTTCACCGCGCCGACAACCGCATGATGGGGTTGCTCGGCCGTGATGCTCACTTGCACTCACTGGTCATAACATAATGACAAAACAAGGCAAATACAGCGTAAATCTTATTTCGATGGTGCCGGTCAATCATACCAAGGCAACCTAGGCCTCACCATGAAAGTTACGTTTCCAGCTGTGGACAATGTGTTTCCAGAACGAAAAACTGACCACCGGAGTAAACAACGCGACCGTCACTAGGTAAAAAAGCGTTCGACGATCCACTGGTACGCAATCCCGCCGCCGTAGACCCCGAAAATGCCCATCACCCCTGATAACACAGGCGGTGCTGGGATAGGCAATTTGATCGCTGAAAACAGGACCCCCACGATAAAGCCCGCAACAACGGCTAACAGTACTTCACTCATGATTTTTCTCTCTGTCTGCTTTTGCACACAGAAAGTGTAGTCGCCTAAACCACGAATGTAATGCTAGCAAAGGGGGACAGCAGAAACCGGAGCGCAATCGATTTTATGACATGTATTGGCCACAAGATCGCAGATGTTTACCGTATGTGTTGATCGGAGAGAAGCAGGATACGAGATGTGCAAGCACAGAACCTAGAACCTAGAACCTAGAACCTAGAACCTAGAACCTAAAAATACAGGGACGAGGGACTAGGAACGAGAAATGCGGGAATCCGTGGCGAGTAGCGAGATAAAGCAAGAAAACCAAAAGCAGGAACGAGGAACTAGGGACGAGAAACGCGACACTCAACACTCGAAACTCGATTCTAGGTTATCGACACAAACAAAAACGCCGCGGTGATTGCTCACGGCGGCGTTCTTTATTCAGCGAGGCTCGAACTTACATTGCAGACAATGTAACGAACAGACCTGCGATTGTCGCTGACATCAGGTTAGACAATGTACCTGCTGCTACGGCCTTCATACCGAAGCGTGCGATGTCGTGACGACGGCTTGGTGCTAGACCACCCAGACCACCCAGTAGGATAGCGACTGAAGATAGGTTAGCGAAGCCACACAATGCGAACGAGATGATAGCTTGTGTCTTATCAGACATTGCCGCACCGGTGTTAGCAACCAGCATACCGCCTTCCGCTGCATCTTTCAGGTAAGGGGCAAAGTTCAAGTAAGCCACGAATTCGTTCACAACCAGTTTCTGACCGATGAATGAACCCGCTACTGTTGCTTCTGACCATGGCACACCGATAAGGAATGCAAGTGGTGAGAACACGTAACCCAGAATCAATTCTAGTGTTAGGTGAGGCATACCGAACCAACCGCCGATGCCGCCCAACATACCGTTAACCAGTGCAATCAAACCGATGAATGCAAGTAGCATCGCACCAACGTTCAACGCAAGTTGCATACCTGAAGAAGCACCCGCAGCGGCTGCATCAATCACGTTTGCTGGCTTGTCGTCGCCTGACGTTGCGTCTTCAGCCAACTGAGTGACAGGCGTTTCAGTTTCAGGCTTGATGATCTTAGCAAATAGAAGACCACCTGGCGCTGCCATGAATGATGCGGCAATCAAGTACTCTAGTGGTACACCCATTGACGCATAACCCGCCAATACACCACCCGCAACAGACGCTAGGCCACCACACATAACGGCAAACAGCTCAGACTGTGTCATCTTCGGTACGAACGGACGAATCACCAACGGTGCTTCTGTTTGACCGACGAAAATGTTCGCTGTTGCAGACATAGATTCTGCGTGAGACGTGCCCAGAACTTTACGTAAACCACCACCAAGAATGTTGATGACGACCTGCATGATGCCCAAGTAGTACAGCACGCTGATCAGTGCAGAGAAGAAAACAATAACAGGTAGTACACGTAGGGCAAAGACGAAACCGCCGCCGCCGAACAGTTCAAACATTTTGTCTGACGTTAAACCGCCGAACAAGAAGTTGATACCGTCGTTACCATAGTTGATAACGTTAGCAACACCTTGAGACATGCCGTATAGCACGTCACGACCGACTGGTACATAAAGAACAAATGCACCAATAATAAATTGGATGGCAAATGCACCACCAACAGTACGAAGATTAATAGCTTTACGGTTATCAGATAGAAGTACAGCAATCAGTAGCAGTACTACCATCCCAACCAGGCTCATAAACACGCTCATAGTTTATGGCATCCCTCAAGTTAAGTTTGGCGTCTCGACAATTCGGCTCATTAAGAGTCCGGCGCATTATACTCATGCAACGCCGGATAAAATAATGCCGACATCACAATTTGCAAGGAAATGAAGTGAAAGAAAAACACCAAACGTGAGGTTGATCACATAAAACAGGATACGATTGCGCAATCGTTTAGCGCAATCGTTTTTTATGTGAGCTCGGTTCACATCGGAATACCAAAAAGTTCAGCGGTGGTTAAGGTAACTACATGCTCAACATCTCGTTCGCTTTCCCCTCGGATCGCTGCAAGTTCATGCAACACATGCACCAATCGGTCTGGTCGGTTCGGTTGCCCTTGATAGCCAGCAATAGGCATATCCGGCGCGTCCGTTTCCAGTAACAACGCCGTCAATGGCAAGGCCGCTATCGTCTGACGTGTCTTATTGGCGCGCGGATAGGTTATCGTACCCCCCACCCCAATATTGATACCTAGATCAAGAAGCTGTTTCGCTTGTGGATAGCTCCCACTAAAAGCGTGATAGACCCCACCTGCAACCGGTGTCTGTTGCCGCAACAAACGCACCAATTCGGGAAACGCGTTGCGACAATGCAAGATCACAGGCAGGCGATACTGATTTGCCAATTGGAGCTGTGCGTCCAATAACGCCATCTGTTGATCTTTATTGGCATCAGCAATGGCAAAGTCTAGTCCACATTCCCCCACTGCAACGCATTTGCTGCGCAATTGTGCTCGCAAAAATGCGTCAGCCGCCAGTGCATCTGCCAGCGCGGTGACATCCGATGGCGTATGCTCGGCACTGAAAAAAGGGTGTAGACCTAAGGCAAAGTAGATCCCGTCATGCTGTGTGGCGAGGGCTTGTACCGCCGCCCAATTGCGCACACCAATGGCAGGGATCACCAACTTTTCAACCCCAACGCGCCGCGCGTCCGCTAAATACTGCGCCGGATCGTCACAAAACGGGGCAAAGTCGAAATGACAATGGCTATCGATCAGCATGCGTTGTCCGTCTCTGGTTTTGCTTTAGCTTTATTCGCCTCTGGCTCGGCCGATACTGCAGCTTGTTTGGCTTGTCGCGCACGCTGAGCCGGATGCCGCGGATCATCCTCGTCATAGCGCACCGGCGCACAACTGCGCCGATGCTCCGGGGCTAATCCCATGTCTCGACACCAACGGTCATACGCCGCCAGGGCGCGTCGTAATACAGCTATCATGGGTTCTCTTTTTTATTCCTCATTCTTTCTTCCGGTTGTGGCAACGGTCACGCAGTTCTCGCTGACACCTCTTGAGTCGACTTGGCGACCATAACAACCATACTTCGGCCACTGATCAGCATACGGTCATACGGATAAATCGGTGCTTTGCCGACCGGATAAATATCGTGCGGAGCCGCTTTGGCCGTGTTGATCAACATGTGCCATTCGCTGCCTTCACGGCTGGGTAAGGTAAAGTTCAGCGGATCCCAGTAGGCATTACACACCACGTACAGCTCATCTTGGGTGATCGGATGGTACACGGTCAACGCCAACGAGTGTGAATGTTCCGACCAATCCGGTTGATCCGGCTGCACCCCGTGCCAGCGAATGCTCACATCTTCCAGCACCTCATTGAGGGAAATGTGCATGTTCCAATCAAAAACCGGTTCCGCGGTGCGGATCTCACTGAGCAACGTCACAAACCGCAGCAAGTCACTATGCTTGTCCACCAGCGTCCAGTCCATCCAGCTGATCGGGTTATCCTGACAATAGGCGTTATTGTTCCCCTGCTGAGTACGGCGCACTTCGTCCCCCATGCTCATCATCGGGGTACCCAGAGACAAAAACAGGGTCGCCATCATGTTCTTACACTGACGGTGGCGCAGGGCTTCAATGTCATGGTTGTCGGTTGGCCCTTCCACCCCGTAGTTGCTGGAAATATTGTGGTTATCCCCATCACGGTTAGCTTCCCCATTGGCCAAGTTATGCTTCTGGCTATAGCTGACCAAATCGTTCAGGGTGAAACCATCATGGGCACAGATGAAGTTCACGGAACGATGCGGAGTGTGGTGGTGACGGCAATAAATATCGGGTGAGCCTAATAAACGAGAGGCGAACCGGCTGACACACCCGCTGTCGCCGCGCCAAAATGCACGCACATCATCACGGTATTTGCCGTTCCACTCGTTCCAGCGATCCCCAATGAAGGAGCCCACTTGGTACAGACCGGCGGCATCCCACGCTTCGGCAATGATTTTGGTGTTACACAAGATAGGATCCGAATCGATGGACCACAGCAACGGCGGCTCTTGCATCGGATGGCCTTGACTATCACGGGATAAGACGGAGGCTAAGTCAAACCGGAAGCCATCGACATGCATTTCCGTGACCCAAAAATGCAGCGCATCAATGATCATTCGGCGCAACACACTATGGTTCGCGTTGCAGGTATTGCCACACCCACTGTAGTTACTGTAGTGGCCATTTTCGTGATCAATCAGGTAATACGCGCCGTTCTGTAAGCCTTTAAAACAGAAGGTCGGGCCGTGTTCATCGCCTTCGGCGGTATGGTTAAACACCACATCCAGGATCACTTCAATGTCTGCTTTGTGCAGCTCTCGCACCAAGGTTTTGAACTCATCAATGGCGCTGAGTGGATCGTTTTCCACGCTGTAACCGGCATGCACGGCAAAGAAGTTGATCGGGCTATACCCCCAATAATTTTGCTTGCCGTCGGGGGCATCATCCACATCAAACTGCTGCACCGGCATCAGTTCAACCGCAGTGACGCCCAAGGCTTTCAGGTACGGGATTTTTTCAATCACACCGGCATAAGTGCCCCGCAAGGTAGGGTCAACACCCGATGATGGATCGCGGGTAAACCCGCCGACGTGCATTTCATAGATGATGGTATCGGTCAGGGAATGGCGTGGGGCCCGTACCCCTTGCCAGTCAAACCCGCGGTGATCTACCACGATGCTTTTCATGCAGGCATCGATATTACACTCTGGGGCGATCGCCCGTTCACGGGAGTACACCGTTCCCAAGCTGATCGCCTGACTGTACGGGTCAATCAGCACTTTCTCTGGGTTAAAGCGCAGCCCTTTGTCGGGGATCCAAGGACCATCCACCTGTAAGGCATAATGCTGGCCGTGGCCGATGTTACCGACAAAGATAAACCAGTAATGGCCCCGTTTATGCAGGGAAGGATCCAATTCAAACGAATGCTGCGGGCGAGTGGCATCAGCATGGGTGAACAAATGCAACGTCACCCGTGTGGCGTCTTTGGAATAGACGCTAAAATTCACCCCATCAGCAAGGACAGAGGCGCCGAGTGGGTGTGCTTCACCTTGTAAGGTATACACCGATTTTTCGGCGGCGAGCATACGGCTTAACGCCGCTGATGCATCATGGGTCGGATGGTCTTTCATCGGTCTGCACTCCTTGGCTTGACGATAAAGGCACGCGATAACGGGACACCTGTGCGCGTACGGTGTGGCCGTTCTGCGTGATCGATTTACCCCAAATAGTAGACCTTATCCTTCGGTCGGTAGCCAGTGATAGCGCGGTGTTTCACAAAAGCATAAAAAAGCCGTCACAACTGTGACGGCTTTCGTTTTCTTTCCTACCAGCAACGGGCATTTTCCCGTTTACTCGTGAAAATTAGTGTTCGCGTGTCGCGCGGAAATCCACTTCTGGGAAACGCTCTTTCGCCAGGTTCAGATTCACCATGGTTGGCGCGATGTAGCTCAGGTTGTCACCGCCATCAAGGGCAAGGTTCGCCTGGTTCTTACGTTTAAAGTCTTCAAACTTCTTCACGTCGTCACATTCCACCCAACGGGCGGTTGCCACGTTCACACCTTCGTAGATGGCTTCTACGTTGTACTCAGACTTCAGACGGGCCACAACCACGTCAAACTGAAGCACACCGACTGCACCCACGATCAGATCGTTGTTCTGCAACGGACGGAAAACCTGTACTGCGCCTTCTTCAGACAGCTGTACCAGACCTTTTAGCAACTGCTTCTGCTTCAAAGGATCTTTCAGACGAATGCGACGGAACAGTTCCGGTGCGAAGTTCGGGATACCCGCAAACTTCAGGCTTTCACCTTGCGTGAACGTATCACCGATCTGAATAGTACCGTGGTTGTGCAGACCGATGATGTCACCCGCATACGCGGTTTCAGCACGTGAACGGTCGCCCGCCATGAACGTAACCGCATCTGAAATGCTCACCAATTTACCGGTACGCACGTGGTTCATCTTCATGCCTTGGGTATACGTACCGGATACGATACGCATAAAGGCGATACGGTCACGGTGTTTTGGATCCATGTTTGCCTGGATCTTAAACACGAAGCCTGAGAATTTCTCTTCTGTCGCTTCAACATCACGCTCTACCGCTTGACGCGTTTTTGGCGCTGGCGCCCACTCGGTCAGGCCATCTAGCATGTGGTCAACACCGAAGTTACCCAATGCCGTACCGAAGTACACTGGCGTCAGTTCACCGGTCAAGAACGCTTCAAGATCAAACTCTGGGCAGGCACCCATCACCAATTCAAGCTCATCACGTACGTTTGCCGCCAGGCTTGCACCGACTTTCTCATCAAGCTCTGGGTTATCCAGCCCTTTAATGATGCGCACTTCTTGGATTTCATGGCCGTGACCTGATTCATACAAAATCGTCTCATCACGGTGAATGTGGTAAACGCCTTTAAACTCTTTACCACAACCAATTGGCCAGGTAATTGGCGCACACATCATACCCAATTCGTTTTCTACTTCGTCCAAGACTTCCATTGGATCACGTACTTCACGGTCCAATTTGTTCATGAACGTCACGATCGGCGTATCACGCAGACGAGTCACTTCCATCAGCTTACGGGTACGATCTTCGACACCCTTCGCCGCATCGATCACCATCAAACAGGAGTCAACCGCCGTTAGCGTACGGTAAGTATCTTCCGAGAAATCTTCGTGTCCCGGGGTATCCAGTAGGTTCACCAAACGGTCGTTGTAAGGGAACTGCATCACCGATGTGGTTACCGAGATACCACGTTCTTTTTCCATCTCCATCCAGTCAGATTTCGCATGCTGGTTAGAGCCACGGCCTTTAACGGTACCGGCTTTCTGGATCGCGTTTCCGAATAACAGCACTTTTTCAGTGATGGTTGTTTTACCCGCATCGGGGTGAGAAATGATCGCAAACGTACGGCGTTTGTTCACTTCAGGTAGAAAAGACATAAGCGTTGATAATCCTGTGAGAGATTTCAATAATCGAACTGCGTCCCGTGCAATACACGCTGACGGGTTGGCAAGCTCCTAATGCCAAGATCCACGGGGATCCGGCGTCTCTGCGCTGGCAGACATAGATAAATCAATAAATGGATGAATCAATAATCAACAATTACATGACGTCCTCTAGCTGGCACAGCATCGTTATAAGGTGATAGGAGCGTTGAATATGGCGGAATTATACGCAAACTCCGCCCAAAGCGACAGAGGCAAGAGGCCTCTGTTTGTGCGGGGGATTACCTGCGCAACGGCTACATCATCATATACGTCATGATTAACGCATCTTCGCGGCCATTGTCTGCAGGGTAGTAACCCACACGTCGGTTGATTTCATTGAAACCTAACGATTCATACAGCTGATAAGCACGGGTGTTGCTTTCTCGCACTTCCAACCAAATTTCTTCAGCATTGCGCGCTTCAAGCAGCGCCATAAAGCCTTCCATCAAGGCTTTACCCAAGCCTTTGCCTTGCCAGGCCGGATCCATTGCAATGTTCAGCACGGTCGCTTCACCGGCCACCAACTGGCCAAAGCAATAGCCAACCAGCGTGCCGTCCACTTCCAACCCACAGTTCAGGGCGATCTTGTTAGGCGCTTTGCGGATCATGGATTCTGCCCACGGGTACGCATGGGCGGCTTGTTCAATGCGCCACACATCATCAAGGTGATGCGGCGCCAGTAATACGATGTTATGTGTCATAAGAACAAATCTGTTGCCAAAGGGCTTTTTTACTCGTTGGATGGGTATGCATCTGCGCTAACGCGGTGGAGGTCAGCAATTGGCATCCTGTCGGATGCACGGCGTCACAACCGGCGATCCAACACCAGGTTAAATGGTGTTCGCGGATCTGCTCGACAGCGACAGACGGCAGACACAGTGCCTGTTCAGGCGTGAGTTTCATGCTGCTCAGAATACGGCCAAACAACCAGCGATCGTGCTCATCCAATTCATCATCACAGACAAAGAGCAGCTGGCAGGAGGGCGGCAAATCGATTGCCGGCAGATCGCGTCCCGGATAAAAATCCGGTTTACGCACTTGCCAGTAGGTCAATCCCATCTCTTGCATGAGCTGTAAATCGCGCTGTTTCATCCACTCACCTACATGCTGTTCATTCTGGCGGGAGATACTACCAGATCCCCGCGGGAACACAGTAAAGACACGCAAAAAAAATACCACCGACAGGTGGTATTTTTGCTCGCAAGACGGTTACGCCTTAGACATCGGCAAATTCAGGGCAATATTCGATCATGCCTTGTTTGCCCGCGATCGTGTCTGGCAGCAGTTCCAGCACCATGAAGAGTTCTTCCGGTACCGGAAACGGACACGTTAACCCTTGCAATGATGCTTGGCTGAAGCCCACTTTCGGGTAGTACTGATCACTGCCCAATACCACGATCACCGGGTAGCTCAGTTCGGCCAATATTTGCTTCGCTTCTTCCATCAGTGCCAATCCCACGCCCTGACGCTGATAGTCTTCTCGTACAGCCAGCGGACCCAAGCCTTGCCAGCTTTCGTCTTCACCGTCACGGGTCACCGGACTGAAGAACGCGTGGCCAACTACCTCGCCGTCATCGTTGCACGCTACCAATGACAAGGTACGGTTGCCATTTTCACGCAAACGCATCACCAAGTTAGCTTCGGCTTCGGTATCAAATACCGCTTTAAGCAGGCGGTCGATCGGCAAAATATCGGCGGGAGCTTCCGTTCTAATGAGCATTCATCACCTCTTTACGTTCCGCCGACGATTGCATGCCTTTCTGAATGAAATCGGCGGACTGATTAAGCACAAATTTCACCGGTGCTGGCAGTGAATCTAAATCGATGCTGTCCATCAGATTTTTCACTTCCAGCCCTAATTCGGTATCGCCTTCAATGCGCAAACGGCGCTGGAAGAACAGCGTATCCGGGTCTTCTTTGCGCGCCGCAATCAACACCAAGTCATTGCACTCGCCGCTGAAGCTCACGTCTTCTTGTTCAACATGCTCTGACACCACCAGTTGCTCGTTTTGGTAACTGATGTACCAGCGCAGATCCAGATCCCTCACTTCGACTTTTAACCAACGATCGTCCAAAAACTCGAAATCACCGTCTTCCAAGGCTTCTTTGAAAACCATGGCCAAGCCTTCCAGCATGACTTTTTTCTGAACGGCAAACGGCGTCAGTTTGGCAGGTACACGTAAAAACGCTGGGCCATGTTGAACCAGCTGTTGTCTTAGTTGAGCAATCACTATTAATCTTTTCCTGTATAAGGTCGCATGGGACACTTGATTGTATGGCAAGAAAGGGCCGCCATTTTATGCCTTGAGTCAAAAAATACGGTATTCATGCCGCAAAGTTTGGGATTACCGCCAAGAGGCAAGGTATAGTAATAAAAAATACACCTGTCGCCTTGTTCTTTTGCGGGCAGCTACATACGGATATCCCTTTCATACCATGCCGACAGAGCAACTCCATTACTGGTTTCCCCTGCTGACGGATAACAGCCCTTTTCTTTTTGCGGTGTTAGATCAGCAACATAATTATCTGGCGGTGAATAATCGCTATTGTGAAATCAGCGGACTAGAGCGCACAGAGCTGCTCGGACTCAATGATAATGACACCTTAGGCCCGACATTTTATCGGACCATGTCACCGTATTACCAACGGGCCTTTGCCGGTGAAACGGTAGAAGGCGAAGTGGTGCTTGATGACAGCCGTCATGACACCAGTATGCATTTCAGTTTGTCTCCCCTGCGCACTGACGACGGGCAAGTCCAACACATTGTGTTGCATTGTGCCGATACCTCGGAACGCCAAGTACTGGTCAACACCATCCAGGAGCTGGAAAAACAACTGCAAGTGCTCAATCAGATGATGCATGAAGGATGCTGCATTGTCGAAGAGAACACCATTATTTCTGCCAATGCCAATGCAGCGATGCTACTGGGCTTTGAGTCGGTGGCCGATCTGCAAGGCGCGGAGATAGGAAACTTACTGGTCGATAGCAACAACAAGCCGCTGCAAAAAGCGCAGTTACAATCACTGAGCAAAGGCGAAAGCCGCAATTGCCAGACCAGCCCGCGGTGCCCAAACCAACGCGCATTGCGCCTGTCGGCCTCGCCAATCCCTTTGCTGGGGGCACCAGCTCGCCTATTGCTGTTACAAGACAACAACCAACAGCTCAGTAAACAAGAAAAACTCGACCAATTGGTCCAAACCGATCCCTTAACGGGTATGTTGAACCGTCACGGTTTCAGCCGCAAGCTGGAGCAGACCATCAAGCAAGACATCCCGTTTTTCATGCTTTACCTCGACATTGATAACTTTAAAAATATCAATGACTCTCTGGGTCACCACATTGGCGATCAGGTGTTGCAAGAAATTGGTAAACGACTGGTACGTGCCTTGCCCAAAGAGGCCATTATCGGTCATCTCAGTGGTGATGAATTTGCTATTCTGTTATCCCACCCCGAGCATCACAAGGTGGGGGATGTAACCGCCGAGCAAGTCATTGCCCTGATCAATCAGCCGTTTAACTTGCACCATTTCAGTAAGCACTTAGCGTGCTCGATTGGCATGGTCAACTTCCCCGGTGATGGTAACGATGCCCGTATTTTGCTGCAAAATGCAGATACGGCCATGTACGAAGCGAAAAACCGCGGCCGTAACCGTGCAGTGGCCTTCAGCGAAGAAATGAACAAAGAAGCGCGCATGCAACTATGGCTTGAAATCGAGTTGCAAAAGGCGCTGCAAAATAATGGGTTGGAAGTCTGGTATCAGCCCAAAGTGAACGCCCGTGATTTTGCCATTGACGGGGCCGAAGCCCTTGTGCGCTGGAATCATCCGGTCGAAGGCTACATCAGCCCGGCGCAGTTTATTCCGGTCGCTGAACGCTCAGGCCTGATTGAACAACTGGGCCAAGTGGTGATGCGTGAAGTGTTTACCACGGTGAAGCAATGGAAGTCCCAAAGCCTGCTGACCGGCCGTGTGGCGATCAACCTGTCGCCGCAGCAATTTGGAAACCCGAACCTGATCAAGTTTGTTGATCGCCTGCACAAGTCTATCGGGGTGAACCCGAACGACATCACCTTTGAGCTGACCGAAAGTGCGGTCATGAGCGATGGTGAGCACACCATTCAGATGCTCAATGCGATCAAAAAACTCGGCTTTTCGCTGTCGATTGATGACTTTGGTACCGGTTATTCGTCATTGTCTTACCTCGCCCGCTTCCCGCTGGATGAGCTCAAGATCGACCGCGCCTTTATTCAGGATATCGACAGTGTGCCCAAGCAGCTCACATTGATTGAAAACATCATCAATTTAGGCAAGGCCCTGAACATGAGCGTGGTCGCCGAAGGCGTCGAGACACGCCAGCAAGCCACCTTGCTGTCAAACTTGCACTGCAACTCTATCCAAGGTTTTCACTTCTACAAACCGCTACCTAAAGACGAACTTGAAGCCATTTTGCATAAGCACACGCACCATTAGTCGTGATCCGTTAGCGACTAAAAATGCAAAATAAGTTGTCCTAAATCAACAAAACCTGCCTGATATCAAAACATGGGGGCCGCGTGCCCCCTACTATTTGCGCTATCACTTTATTTCCAGACTGGTAGATGACATCAACATGGAGCTACTTTGCCCCGCCGGGAACCTTCCGGCGTTGAAAACGGCCATTGATAATGGCGCAGATGCGGTGTATATCGGCTTTAAAGACGATACCAACGCACGCCATTTTGCCGGCTTAAACTTTACAGGACGTAAATTAGAAAAAGCCGTGCAGTATGTACGAGACCACGACCGTAAACTGCATGTTGCCCTGAATACTTTTGCCCACCCAGACGGTTTTGACCGCTGGCGTACCGCTGTCGACACGGCCGCCGCGATGGGCGTGGATGCCTTGATCGTGGCGGATATCGCAGTGCTTGAGTATGCCGCCACGAAGTATCCGGATCTGGAACTGCACCTGTCTGTACAAGCTTCGGCGACCAATACGGCCGCGATTGACTTTTACAAACAGAACTTCAATGTAAAGCGTGTGGTCTTGCCACGCGTGCTATCGATCCACCAAGTGAAGCAATTGGCACGTAACACCGATATGGAACTGGAAGTGTTTGCCTTTGGTAGCTTGTGCATCATGTCGGAAGGTCGCTGCTACCTGTCATCGTACATGACAGGCGAATCACCAAACACCGTGGGCGCCTGTTCACCCGCGAAATATGTTCGCTGGCAGGAAACCCCACAAGGGTTGGAATCACGCTTGAATGAAGTGCTGATTGACCGTTACGCCGCAGGCGAAAATGCAGGCTACCCGACGCTGTGTAAAGGCCGCTTTGACGTGAACTTGGAAGGCATTGACCGCCGTTACCACGCGCTGGAAGAGCCTACCAGCCTGAACACGCTGGAAATTCTGCCAGAGCTGTTCAACGCGAACATTGCCTCCGTGAAAATTGAAGGCCGTCAGCGTAGCCCGGCTTACGTCGAGCAGGTCACCAAAACCTGGCGTGCGGCGATTGACCGTTACAAAGCCAACCCTGAAGGCTACAGCGTCGAGCCGGCATGGAATGCGTGCTTGGGTAACGTCTCTGAAGGTAAACAAACAACGCTCGGTGCTTACCACCGTAAATGGCAATAAGGAGCCGACATGAAATACGCCCTTGGCCCCCTACTGTACTTTTGGCCGAAAACCGACGTGGAAGCCTTTTATCAGCAAGCCATGCAGGCCAACACCGACATCATCTATCTCGGTGAAACGGTATGCTCTAAGCGTCGTGAAATGAAGCCTGCGCACTGGTTCGAGATCGCCAAAGACATTTCGGCCTCCGGTAAGCAAGTCGTGCTATCGACCATGGCGCTGTTGGAAGCCCCAAGCGAAGTCAATGTAATGAAAAAATACATTGATAACGGCGACTTCATTATTGAAGCCAACGATGTGTCGGCGATCCAACTGGCGCATGAAAACCGTGTACCGTTTGTGGTCGGCCCGGCCGTGAACTGCTACAACGCCCAAACCCTAAACCTGTTCTTGAAAAAGGGCATGATCCGCTGGTGTATGCCGGTTGAGTTATCTCGCCAATGGCTACAGAACGTGGTCAGTGAATGTGAGCAAATGGGCATTCGCAGTCAGTTTGAAACCGAAGTGTTCAGCTATGGCTACCTGCCACTGGCTTACTCGGCACGCTGCTTTACCGCGCGCGCAGAAGACAAAGCGAAAGATGATTGTGAAACCTGCTGTATCAAGTACCCGAACGGGATCACGGTAAACAGTCAGGAAGAGCAAAAAGTCTTCACCTTAAACGGCATTCAGACCCAATCAGGCTACTGCTACAACCTGATCAACGATCAGCTTGGGATGGAAGGCTTGGTGGATGTGGTACGTTTGAGCCCGTTGGGTATTGATACCCTGTCGCTGGTCGATGACTTCCGTGCCAACCAGCACGGTCACACCCGTCATGCGCTGGAAGGTGGCCATCACTGTAATGGTTACTGGCACAACGTGGCAGGCTTGAACATCGAGTCATAAGTCACCCTGTCAAATAGACAGATAGATAGACCAATAGACAAAGACGCCACACACAAAAAAAGCCGCCAGTGATAACACTGGCGGCTTTTTTATATGTTGGCTATCGGCCTCGCGAGCGGTTACTGTGCGGCGTCGCTTTCGTTGTCTACATCCAGTACCGCATCAAATTGCTGTTGTTCATTGATTGCAGCCTGCAAACGGCTCAGCTCCAACAATGAGAAACGGTGCTCAACAAACTCATACACATTGCCCGCCAACGCCAACTTATACAGCATCAGTGCGGTGCCGTAGTCTTTGTTGTGGAAGTAGAGTTTGCCCATGTAGAAATAAGCTTCTGTCAGACGCTCCGCCAATAGCGCATTGTCTTCGCTTTCCAGCGCGATCTGATTTAAAAATTCAGTTTCAGAGATGTCGTTGAGGTACCAGCGAACGATCTGCCAGCCCCAATCCTGCTTGTCACTGTTGTCATAACGCAGACGCAGCTTCTCTTGTGCTTTTACCGGATCTTGTTCCAGCTCCACCAAGTACAGCCAAATCACCCGGTAAGGGTCATTGATGTTCTGCTGGTAATGGGTATTTAAATCATCAAACGCCAAGTCGTAACGGCCGCCGTAATACAGGGCGATACCGCGGTTACGCTGCGCAAACGGGTGATGAATATTCAGTTCAAGGCTGGAATCAAAGGCTTCATACGCGGCATCAAAATGGGCGCTCTGGGTAAAATACACCCCGAGAATATTGAAGACATCCGCTTGATTCGGCTTATAAGAGAGCGACTGATTAAAGTCGAGACGAGCAAGATCACGCAAGCCAATGCTGTCGTGCAATAAACCACGCTCGTAATACATTTGTGCCAACGTATCATCATTCAAATCGTTGCGGCGCAACAATTGATCAATACGGGCAAGTTGAATTTGTTCTTGAATAGTTGGCTGGAATGGCACCGCCATCGGTGGCTGGGCCCACTGTGGCTGGGATGACGTGCACCCCGTCAGTAATATGACCAATGCGGCACAGGCCAGTGTTATCCGATTTGCAATCAATGCCGTTCTCCCTCGGTGAGACGCCTCTATGTCTAGCATATACGATCGTAGCGCAAGCATGGTGGCGATAACGGTAATAATAAAAAAGGGGCTTAATAGCCCCTTTATATCATGCTTTTAGCAAAAAGCCTTATGCTTCTGGCTTGTCTGCTGCTGCAGCTGCTGGGTTTTGATCTTCAGCGGCTTCTTTCATGCTTAGACGGATACGGCCCTGACGGTCGATTTCAAGTACTTTAACTTGAACTTCCTGACCCATTTCAAGGTGATCAGCCACTTTCTCGATACGCTCTTGAGAGATTTGAGAAATGTGTACTAGACCTTCTTTCGCACCGATAACAGAAACGAATGCACCGAAATCAACAATACGCATTACCTTACCGGTGTAGATGCGGCCAACTTCAACGTCAGCAGTGATTTCTTCGATACGGCGGATAGCTTCTTGTGCTGCAGTCCCTTCGGTTGCTGCAATTTTCACTGTACCGTCGTCTTCGATTTCGATTGTTGTGCCGGTTTCTTCAGTTAGGGCACGAATTACCGCACCACCTTTACCGATAACGTCTTTGATCTTCTCAGGGTTGATCTTCATCGTGTGAATACGAGGTGCAAACTGAGAGATATCTTCGCGAGGTGCGTTGATAGCTTGATCCATTACGCTAAGGATGTGCGTACGCGCGCCTTTAGCTTGGTTCAGAGCGATCTGCATGATCTCTTTCGTGATACCTTCGATCTTGATATCCATCTGAAGTGCAGTGATACCGTCATCAGTACCCGCTACTTTAAAGTCCATGTCACCTAGGTGATCTTCGTCACCCAAGATGTCAGAAAGAACAACGAAATCATCGCCTTCTTTCACAAGACCCATTGCGATACCCGCAACAGATTTCTTGATTGGCACACCTGCATCCATAAGAGCAAGAGACGTACCACATACAGACGCCATTGAAGAAGAACCGTTAGATTCTGTGATTTCAGAAACCACACGAACAGTGTACGGGAATTCGTCAACAGAAGGCATTACCGCAGCAATACCACGCTTAGCCAGTTTACCGTGACCAATTTCACGACGCTTTGGCGAACCTACGAAACCAGTCTCACCCACACAGTATGGAGGGAAGTTGTAGTGTAGTAGGAAGTGATCTTTACGCTCACCGGTTAGTTCGTCGATGATCTGTGCATCACGCTGGGTACCTAGGGTCGCTGTTACCAACGCCTGCGTTTCGCCACGCGTGAACAAAGAAGAACCGTGTGTACGTGGTAGTACACCAGTACGTACGTCTAGCGCACGAACCATGTCTTTTTCACGGCCATCGATACGTGGGTTGCCAGCGATAATGCGGCTACGAACAACGTTCTTCTCTAGTTTGCCTAGCATGCCACGGATTTCACGCTCATCTAGCGCTTCGTCTTCTGCAAGTAGTGCTTCTACTACGTCGTTCTTGATCGCGCCAACTTGCTCGTAACGCGCCATTTTTTCAGTGATCTGGTAAGCGTCAGCTAGACGAGCTTCTGCTTTTTCTGCAACGCGTGCTTTTAGCTCTGCGTTAACAACCGGTGCAGTCCAATCCCAAGCAGGTGTTGCCACTTCAGCTGCGAATTCGTTGATTGCATTGATAACAGTCTGCTGCTGATCGTGGCCGTAAACAACCGCTTGTAGCATTTGCTCTTCAGATAGACGGTCAGCTTCTGACTCAACCATCAATACTGCGCCAGCAGTACCTGCAACAACAAGGTCTAGCTTGCTGCTGTCTAGTTCAGTTTTGCTTGGGTTCAGTACGAACTGGTCGTTGATGAAACCAACACGTGCAGCACCGATAGGACCGTTGAACGGAAGACCAGAGATAGCAAGTGCCGCAGAGGTTGCGATCATCGTGATGATGTCTGGTTGTACATCTGGGTTTACAGAAACCACAGTTGCAATAACCTGCACTTCGTTTTTGAATGCTGATGGGAATAGCGGACGGATTGGACGGTCAATCAGACGAGCAGTCAGTGTTTCGCCTTCTGAAGGACGACCTTCACGCTTGAAGAAACCACCAGGGATTTTACCTGCAGCGTAAGTACGCTCTTGGTAGTTCACTGTTAGAGGGAAGAAATCTTGACCTTCTACTGCTTCTTTTTTACCAACAACAGATACGAATACAGACGTATCGTCCATGCTAGCCATAACTGCAGCTGTCGCTTGACGAGCCATTACACCAGTTTCAAGGGTAACCGTGTGGTTACCGTACTGGAAAGTCTTTACGATAGGATTCACGTGAATTTCCTTAATTTATTCCGCTTTCTATTTGCGCCGTTAAGTATATCTGAGACAAAGAAAAGCGTCATGTGATGAAAGGCTATTTACCGCAATTTCACGCATCGCGACTAATGAAAATTCTCGGGGAAGAAAGAACTGTCATTAGTCGCGACCTCTAGGTCGACGAAAACGACTCGTGGAATGTGATAAAGAGCAGATAAAAAGAAAGGAGCCATAAGGCTCCTTTCTAAAAGCAATCTTAGCGACGTAGGCCTAGACGCTTGATTAGGTCTTGGTAACGATCTAGGTTCTTACCTTTTAGGTAGTCTAGAAGTTTACGACGACGAGAAACCATACGTAGTAGACCGCGACGGCTGTGGTGGTCGTGTTTGTGGTTAGCAAAGTGACCTTGAAGGTGGTTGATCTGTGCTGTTAGCAAAGCAACCTGAACTTCAGGAGAACCAGTGTCGTTTTCGCACTGCGCGTATTCAGCAACGATTGCTGCTTTAGTTTCTGCATTCAGAGACATAACTCATTCCTAATACAAAGATGTTTCAAATTTGTGCCGCCAATCTCTGATTCAGCCGGCACCCGAACCGCGGATTATACGTGGAGGCTTGGTGGACTACAAGTGAATAATCACACAGCAGACGCGGATTAAGAAAAAGAAAGAAACAAGGGGCGAGGTACGAGTCAGCGAGTTTCAAGGAAGAGCGTGAACGAGTTTATGAGTCTAAAGAATTGCGAGGCAAGTAAGGGCAGAAAAAAACCAAAAGGGACGTGGGACAAGTCCAAAGGTGCGAGGAAGAGCAAAAGCAGAAGCGGGTGTCGAGTGAAGCTTCGCGCCGAGTGGCGAGTAAAGCGGAGATGTGGTTCTATGCTGATATAACCCGCATAAAAAAAGCAAGCGCATTCACGCTTGCTTTTCCATAGGACCTTAGGGCCAAGAACCGCTCTTACACGCCCTTCCTAGCCCCTCGATACTCGCTAACTTATTCCGCTTGCTCGTTCGCCATCACGCGCTTCGGTGCCAATCGACCTTCACGGTCAATCACACCCACGCCGATAAACTCACGCGACTCACCCACGGTAATGCGCACTTGCGTGCCTTCTGCCGGCACCACGCCTGCATTCACAGGGTTACCGTGCAGAATGTACACCGCAGACGCCGGTACAATGTTCACCTCTGGCAAATCTTGTACCGCGGTATCTGTCGGTAGCAGCAACGGATCCAACAAATCGCCTGGGGCAATGTCTTGCGCTTTGGCTTGCTCAAGCAACGCTTCCAGTTGCTCTAGCGTGACCATGCGTTCTAGCGGGAAGTTCGACACACCGGTACGACGAAGGTACGACACGTGTGCACCACAACCCAACATTTCCCCAAGGTCATCCACGATGGTACGGATGTACGTGCCTTTGGACACGTGCAGTTCCATTTCCACTTCGTTGTCGCTAAAGCGCAGCAAATCCACCGAAAAAACCGTGATTTTGCGTGACTCACGCGGTACTTCAATCCCCTCGCGGGCATATTCGTACAACTTACGACCTTGGTACTTCAGTGCTGAGTACATGGACGGGATCTGATCCGTGGTACCACGGAACTTATCGATGCAACGTTCTAGCTGATCGCGATCAACGGCCACATCGCGCGTTTCCACGATTTCACCATCAGAGTCAGACGTGTCCGTGCGTTCGCCCAATTTGGCGATCACAATATAACGCTTGTCCGAATCCAATAGGAACTGTGAAAACTTGGTCGCTTCACCAAAACAGATTGGCAGCATACCTGTAGCCAGCGGATCTAATGCGCCGGTGTGCCCTGCTTTTTGCGCAAAGAAGATGCGCTTTACTTTTTGCAGGACATCATTCGAGCTGAACCCTGTTGGTTTATCCAACAAGATCACACCATCAATTGGACGGCCCTTACGACGACGTGCCATGGATTACTCCTCGTCGTCCGACTGAGGTTCATCACCACGACGCTCAACATCACTGCGTACCGCATTCGACACAAGGTTTGAAATACGCATACCTTCTGTCAGTGACTTGTCGAAAATGAAGTTAATTTCAGGCGTAACACGCAAGCGGATTTCTTTACCCAGCAGTGAACGGATGTACGGTGCCATTTCACGCAGTGCTGCTAGGCTCTCTTCTGGCGTTTGCTCGCCCACAGTAAAGAACGTCACATACACTTTGGCGTAGTTCATATCACGAGAAACGTCGACGCTTGAAATGGTCGTCATACCGATACGTGAGTCTTTAATTTCACGCTGCAGGATCACCGCCAGCTCTTTTTGAAGCTGTTGGGCAACACGCTGTGTACGGCTAAATTCTTTTGCCATTTTTCTATCTCTCTTTAAAGAGAACTCTCTAATGAAGAATGCTCTGTTGAAAGAATGGGGAGCCGAAGCTCCCCATAGGATTAATTGTGATAAAGCAGCTTTTGACTGTCAGTATTAGTCAAGCGTACGCTTAATTTCAACAATTTCGTAAACTTCGATCTGGTCACCCACGCGAACATCATTATAGTTCTTCACGCCGATACCACACTCGTAGCCGTTCTTCACTTCTTGCATATCATCTTTAAAGCGACGTAGAGATTCTAGTTCGCCTTCATAGATAACAACGTTATCACGCAGTACGCGGATAGGGTTGCTACGCTTGATAGTACCTTCAGTAACCATACAGCCAGCGATTGCGCCCAGTTTCGGTGACTTAAATACGTCACGTACTTCAGCAAGACCAATGATTTCCTGACGGAATTCAGGTGCTAGCATGCCGCCCATTGCTGCTTTCACTTCATCAATCAACTGGTAGATGATTGAGTAGTAACGCAGGTCAAGGTTCTCAGTTTCAATCACACGACGTGCTGGAACGTCTGCACGAACGTTGAAACCAAGTAGGATAGCGTTTGACGCAGCAGCCAATACAGCATCTGTTTCAGTCAACGCGCCCACACCAGAACCGATGATGTTCACTTTCACTTCATCAGTTGATAGCTTACGTAGTGATTCAGCAATCGCTTCCACAGAACCTTGTACGTCAGCTTTCAGTACAACGTTCAGTTCAGCAACTTCGCCAGCGGCCATGTTCGCGAACATGTTCTCTAGCTTCGCTTTCTGCTGGCGAGCCAGTTTCACGTCACGGAATTTACCTTGACGGAACAATGCAACTTCACGTGCTTTACGCTCGTCACGAACAACAGTCGCTTCATCACCCGCAGATGGCACGCCAGAAAGACCTAGGATCTCAACTGGGATAGACGGACCTGCAGATTCGATATCTTGACCTAGCTCATCGCGCATTGCACGAATACGGCCATGCTCAAGACCACAAAGAACGATATCGCCCTTACGTAGCATGCCTTCTTGAACAAGTACGGTTGCTACTGGACCACGGCCTTTATCAAGACGTGATTCAATAACGACACCCTTCGCCATGCCTTCTGCAACAGCAGTCAGTTCAAGAACTTCCGCTTGCAGTAGGATTGCTTCAAGTAGGCCATCGATGTTCGTACCCTGCTTCGCAGAGATGTGAACGAACATGTTCTCGCCGCCCCACTCTTCAGGCATAACGTCGTACTGAGCTAGCTCATTCTTAACGTTATCTGGGTTTGCATCTTCTTTATCGATCTTGTTCACAGCAACGATCAGAGGTACACCTGCCGCTTTCGCGTGCTGGATAGCTTCAACCGTTTGTGGCATCACGCCATCGTCTGCTGCAACAACAAGAACAACGATATCCGTTGCCTGAGCACCACGAGCACGCATAGACGTAAACGCTGCGTGTCCCGGAGTATCTAGGAAGGTGATCATACCGTTGTCAGTTTCAACGTGGTATGCACCGATGTGCTGGGTAATACCACCCGCTTCACCCGATGCAACGTGTGCTTTACGGATGTAGTCAAGGGTCGATGTTTTACCGTGGTCAACGTGACCCATGATGGTCACAACTGGTGCGCGTGGCACAACAGCCAGATCAGCATCACGGTCAGACATTACAGCGTCTTCAAGCTCGTTATCGTTACGGAAGATAACCTTGTGGCCCATTTCTTCTGCAACTAGCGATGCGGTTTCTTGATCGATAACTTGGTTAATGGTTGCCATTGCACCCATTTTCATCATCACCTTGATAACTTCAACGCCTTTTACAGACATCTTGTTAGCAAGTTCAGAAACAACAATCGTTTCGCCGATAACAACATCTTGTTTCGCGACAACAGCTGTTTTATCGAAGCCATGCTGCATAGACGTTGGTTTAGCCATTTGCGGCTTACCACGACCACGCTGGTTACGACCACCGCGGGTATCTTGCTTAGCAGCTGGTTTCTTTTTCTTACGACGACGTGCGCCTTCTTCTTTACGATCTTGTTCGTCTTCCGCCGCACGAGCGTGGGTAGACGTTGTAGTATGGTAGTCTGTTTTATCCATATTACCTTTTTCCTGGTCAGCTTTTGACCAGTTCTTTTCATTCATTTCTGCCATTTTGCGTGCCTCTTCTAGCTGACGCTGACTTTCTTCTTCGGCTTTACGCTTGGCTTCCTCTTCCCGGCGACGTTGTAGCGCCTCGGCATCTATCTTAGCCTGTTCATCAGCGGCGGCGCGTTTGACTTTTTTGTCAGTCGAACGCTTTTCATCAGTGTTACGCTTCTGCTGTTCCTCAGCATCACGCTTCACCTTCTGTTCTGCATCTTGCTTAGCTTGTTCTTCAGCTAAACGCTTCTCTTGAGCGGCGTGCTGTGCAGCTTGTTCAGCTTCACGTTTTGCCTGCTCATCAGCGTCACGCTTAGCAGCTTCTTCGGCTGCTCGCTGAGCGGTTTGTTCCGCGTCACGTACAGCGTTTTCTTCCGCTTCACGTTTCGCTTCTTCCGCGGCACGCTGTTCTTCTTCAAGCGCAGAACGCTTAACGTAGGTGCGCTTTTTGCGCACTTCTACCTGAACACTTTTATTCTTGCCACCAGAACCCGAAACACTCAACGTGCTGCGGGTCTTACGTTGCAAAGTAAGGCGTGTAGGGGCCTCGCCAGCGCTGCTTTCACCACCATGTTCTTTCTTTAGGTGGGCCAGCAGCGACTGTTTTTCTTTTTGGCTTACGCTATCTTCAGCATTCTTGCTAATACCAGCACCGGCAAACTGTTGAAGCAAACGGTCAATCTGCGTGCCGATTTCCTCGGCTAATGCTTTAACTGTAACCTCTGACATGCTGCTCCTCCCTTGCGATTAATATTTTAAGCTTCGTCACTGAACCAGCAGATGTTACGAGCAGCCATGATTAGCTCGCCCGCTCTTGCTTCGTCAAGACCTTCGATATCCATCAACTCGTCGGTACCTTGATCAGCAAGATCTTCCAGTGTGCATACGCCTTTAGCAGCCAACTTAAATGCAAGTTCACGCTCTAGGCCAGCAAGGCCAAGAAGATCGTCAGCAGGCTCTAGACCTTCAAACTGCTCTTCTTGCGCAAGTGCAAGTGTCGTTAGCGCTTCTTTTGCACGGTCACGCAGGGCGTTAACAGTCTCTTCATCAAGACCTTCAACAGCCATCAGCTCGGCTACCGGTACGTAAGCAATTTCTTCTAGCGTAGTGAAACCTTCTTCCACCAATACTGTCGCGAAATCTTCGTCGATATCTAGGTGTTTAGTGAACGTTTCAATCGATTCTTGTGCTTCTTCTGCGTGCTTCTTCTGTAGATCTTCTACAGTCATCACGTTCAGTTCCCAGCCAGTTAGCTGAGACGCTAGACGAATGTTCTGACCACTACGGCCGATTGCTTGAGCAAGGTTGTCCTTCTCTACAGCAATGTCCATGGTGTGGTTGTCTTCGTCAACGATGATAGAGCTTACTTCAGCAGGTGCCATTGCGTTGATAACGTATTGCGCTGGGTTCTCATCCCAAAGCACGATATCAATGCGCTCACCGCCAAGTTCACCAGAAACTGCTTGAACACGTGCGCCACGCATACCTACGCACGCACCCACTGGGTCAATACGCTTGTCGTTGGTTTTCACTGCGATTTTCGCGCGAGAACCTGGATCACGTGCCGCGCCCATCAGTTCAATCATCTCTTCGCCAATTTCTGGCACTTCGATGCGGAACAGTTCAGACAGCATATCTGGCTTAGAACGGGTCATGAATAGCTGGAAACCGCGCGCTTCTGGACGTACAGCATACAGCAAACCACGCACACGGTCACCCGGGCGGAAGTTTTCACGTGGCAATTGATCGTCACGTAGGATAACCGCTTCTGCGTTGTTACCTAGGTCAATGATCACGGCATCACGGTTCACTTTTTTCACAACACCAGTGATCAATTCACCTTCGTTGTCGATGAACTGCTCAACAATTTGTGCGCGCTCAGCTTCACGTACTTTCTGTACGATCACTTGCTTCGCCGTTTGCGTCGTAATACGGTCAAACGTTACAGATTGAATTTCTTCTTCAACGTAGCCGCCTAGTTCCATTGTTTCGTCGTCGTATTGCGCCGCTTCAATGGTCATTTCTAGCGTAGGCTGAGTCACTTCTGTTACTGCTTTCCAGCGACGGAAGGTTTCAAACTCACCCGTTTTACGATCGATTTCAACACGAACGTCAATTTCTGCTTCGTATTTTTTCTTTGTTGCTGTAGCCAGCGCGATCTCTAGTGCTTCAAAGATACGCTCACGAGGTACAGCTTTTTCGTTGGATACCGCTTCAACGACAGCCAAGATTTCTTTGTTCATTTCTAATGCCCCAATTTAGCGGTTAGAACTTTGGAACCAGGTTGGCCTTGGAAATATTGCTTAGTGCAAATGTTTCTTCATTGCCATCAACGTTTAATGTGACAAGCTCACCGTCAACGGTCACGATGTCACCTTTCCACTTGCGACGGTTACCCATCGCCATTTTCAACACCAAGCTGACCTCGTGGCCAATAAACTGTTGGTAATGTGCGGCTTTAAATAGCGGTCTTTCTAGACCAGGGGAAGAGACCTCCAGGTTGTAAGCAACCGTGATTGGATCTTCAACATCCATCACTGCGCTGATCTGGCGGCTAACTTCTGCACAATCTTCAACAAAAATACCGTTTTCATGGTCAATAAAAACACGCAATGTTGAGTGTGCACCGGCACGGATAAATTCCAAACCGACTAATTCATAGCCTGTGGCCGTTACAGGCGCCTCAAGCAGTTCGGTCAATTGCATCTCTAAAGCTGTCAAGACAACCCCCCGGAAACAAAAAAAGGGCATAAAGCCCAGGAGATATCTGAATGGTCATATTTCAGATAATAAAAAACCCCGAATTACGGGGTTTATTATCACTGGACCCTGAATACCAAAGCAGTGACGCTTTGATAGAAAAAACAAATCTCATTAAGAGTAGTCGTTTTTTCGGAAAGTGGTTGCGGGGGCTGGATTTGAACCAACGACCTTCGGGTTATGAGCCCGACGAGCTACCAAACTGCTCCACCCCGCGTCCGTAATCTGACAACGATTATATCGTTCAGAGGTTACTCTTTCAAGTGAGTAACGGAATAATGGTGCCGAGAAGGGGACTTGAACCCCTACACCTTGCGGCACTAGCACCTCATGCTAGCGTGTCTACCAATTTCACCATCTCGGCTAAATTCTTTATTTACTGAGGAATATCACTGTTAACGGGTGCACTCTCAGTTTTCTCAACTGCTTGCTCAGTTGCTGGGGCATTTAAGTTTTCCCAACCGCTGGTTTCATTGGCTTGCTTGGCACTCATGTTGCCTAGAACAAGACTGATAATGAAGAATACAGTTGCTAAAATTGCAGTCATTCGGGTTAAAAAGTTACCGGAGCCGCTTGCGCCAAACAGTGTACCTGATGCGCCTGCGCCGAATGAAGCTCCCATATCTGCGCCTTTACCTTGCTGAACCAAAACTAGGCCAATAACACCAAGCGCAGCCAACAGATAAATCACAAGTAGAATTTCGTACATGTTTCCACCTATGGTTAAATTGTTGTGCCGGCTTTGCCAACAAAGCAGTGCCAGCGCACCCCTTCCCTCAGGAGCGGAATGAATACTAGCGAAACTGCTCTGTACTGACAAGTAAAATTTTGAGAAAAAGCCCTTCCTATGAATTACTTGTCGAAGTTTTAGGCAAAACCAGCACTAAGTTAAGAGAATCTAGCAGTTATCTTTAACTGCTTGCGCGATCTGCAAGGCTGAATCTTGTACCAATTGGGCATCTTCACCTTCGACCATGACACGGATCAGCGGCTCAGTCCCCGATTTACGTAGCAAAACACGCCCTTTCTCTCCCAGTTTAGCTTCTACGGCCGCTTGTGCCGCTAATACTGCTTCTGATTCCAACGGATTACTTTCGCCAGCAAAACGCACATTCTCCAGCACCTGTGGGTACATGGTCATGCCATCTGCCAACTCTTTCAGTGACATCTTACTGCCCACAATCGATGCCATCACCTGCAGCGCTGCAACAATACCGTCACCGGTTGTCACCTTATCAAGCAAAATCACATGGCCGGAGTTTTCTGCGCCAATCAACCAATCGTGCTTTTTCAGCTCTTCCATCACATAGCGGTCGCCCACTTTCGCACGAACGAACGGAATACCGAGGTTTTTCAAGGCGTTTTCCATGCCCAAGTTCGTCATCAGCGTACCGACAACGCCCCCTTTCAATTCGCCACGGCGCAACGCGTCACGGGCAATGATGTAAGCGATCTGATCGCCGTCAACCTTGTTGCCCTCTTCGTCAACCATGATGATACGGTCGCCGTCACCATCCAGTGCCACACCGAAATCGGCTTTTTCTTCCAGCACTTTTGCTTGCAGGGCTGCGACATCGGTCGCCCCCACTTTATCGTTAATGTTGGTGCCGTTTGGCTCACAACCGATAGTGATCACTTCTGCACCCAACTCTTTGAATACATTCGGGGCAATGTGGTAAGTCGCCCCATGGGCACAGTCCACCACGATCTTATAACCCGCAAGATCATATTTGCTTGGAAACGTACCTTTACAGAATTCAATGTAACGGCCCGCCGCATCATTGATACGGAATGCTTTACCCAACAAGGCCGATTCCACGCACGTCAGCGGTTTTTCCATTTCCGCTTCAATGGCCATTTCTACTTCATCCGGTAACTTGGTGCCTTCAGACGAGAAAAACTTGATGCCATTGTCATAGTACGGATTATGAGACGCTGAAATCACAATGCCCGCTTCCGCACGGAAGGTACGGGTTAAATACGCAACCGCAGGGGTTGGCATAGGACCGGTAAACGCCGCTTGTAAGCCGGCAGCGGCAAGACCCGCTTCTAGCGCGGATTCCAACATGTACCCAGAGATACGCGTATCTTTACCGATAATGACTTTACGCGTGCCTTGCTTCGCCAATACACGGCCAGCCGCCCAACCCAGTTTCAACACAAAGTCAGGGGTGATCGGTGCTTGACCCACTAAACCGCGTACGCCATCCGTACCAAAGAACTTACGTTCTGTCATGATTCGCTCCTAGCAAATTTTATTAACCTACGCGCCCTACGGCATGGCATGTTTAACGTTGCGACAACGTCATCTCACAGACTTTGAGTACATCAACCGTCTCTGCCGCGTCGTGAACGCGAATGATCTGCGCCCCTTTCATCGCGGCAATCGCTGCACACGCCAAGCTTCCCGCAAGACACTCCGCAGGTTTTTTATTTAATAATTTAAAGATCATCGATTTACGGGACATCCCTACCAACAAGGGTAGACCGAAACGATGAAAATCGTCCAAATGCGCAAGCAATTGATAATTCTGTTCGAGCGTTTTGCCAAATCCATACCCCGGATCCAGCAACAGCTGTGAGCGTGGGATCCCCACCGCATCACATGCCGCAACACGCTCGGTTAAAAACGCGCCCACATCCGCAATCACGTCACGGTATGTCGGCTGGGTCTGCATTGTACGTGGTTGACCTTGCATATGCATCAAGCAAATAGGGACACCCGCTTGTGCCGCCGCGGCTAACGCATCCGGCTCTTGCAATGCACGCACATCGTTAATGAGATCGGCCCCTGCTAACACTGACTCTCGCATCACTGCGGCTTTGCTGGTGTCTATCGAAATCCAGCAATCAAACCGCTGGCGCAAGGCTTCAATCACCGGGATCACACGTTCAAGCTCTTGGCTTTCACTGACCTCTGCCGCCCCCGGTCGGGTCGATTCCCCGCCAACATCCAAAATGCTGGTACCAGCCAATACCATTTTCTCTGCGTGACGCAATGCACTGTCGAGTTGATTAAATTTGCCACCATCGGAGAAAGAATCCGGGGTCAGATTGAGGATCCCCATGGTATGAGGACTGCTTAAATCGAGGGTTTTGGCTTTACTGGTTAATATCACGGATGGGGTCTCCCTGAATCCTTCCTGTTTAACTCCCCGGCATGAGGGAAAAACAGTGCGCAATAATATAAAAAGGGTCAATAAAAAAACCCCGACCTAGGCCGGGGTTTGGTATCGCTTGAATGCCGTTAAGCCTGTGGCTTATCGTCTTCGTTTTTCTGTAGCGATGGCGCTTCCGCCGCGTCAGGAGCTTGTTCAGCCTCTGTCGCTGCAGGCTCAGCGTTTGCCTCATCGGCAGCCGATGCTTTCAGCGTGTCACCTTCGTCACCCCAGCCTTTTGGTGCTCGGATTTCGCTCTTACGCTCCATCAGATCATCAATCTGGCCAGCATCGATCGTTTCGTACTTCATCAACGCATCTTTCATTGCGTGCATGATATCCATGTTTTGCTCAAGGATTTCACGGGCACGTTCATAGTTGCGGTCGATCAATGCACGAACTTCATTATCGATAAGTTTCGCGGTGTCATCAGACATGTGCTTGCTTTGTGTGACTGAACGGCCAAGGAAAACTTCGCCTTCATCTTCAGCATACAGCAATGGACCTAACTTCTCAGAGAAGCCCCACTGGGTGACCATCTTACGGGCAATATCTGTTGCACGTTCGATATCGTTTGATGCACCCGTTGACACTTTGTCTACGCCGTAAATCAGTTCTTCTGCCAAACGACCGCCGTACAGGCTTGAAATCATTGACTCAAGGAACTCACGCGAGTGGCTCACACGATCTTGCTCAGGCAAGTACATGGTCACACCCAGCGCACGGCCACGTGGAATAATAGACACTTTGTACACAGGATCATGGTCTGGTACGAGACGACCAATGATCGCGTGACCCGCTTCGTGGTATGCCGTGGATTCTTTCTGCTCTTCAGACATCACCATTGATTTACGCTCTGCGCCCATCATAATCTTGTCTTTAGCCAGTTCAAACTCCACCATCGATACGGTGCGTTTGTTACCACGTGCAGCAAACAAGGCTGCTTCATTTACCAAGTTCGCAAGGTCTGCACCTGAGAAGCCCGGTGTACCACGTGCAATCAGTTCTGGTTTCACATCACCATCTAGCGGCACTTTACGCATGTGCACTTTTAGGATCTGCTCACGGCCACGTACATCCGGCAAGCCTACGACAACCTGGCGGTCAAAACGACCAGGACGCAATAGTGCAGGGTCAAGTACGTCAGGACGGTTGGTCGCGGCAATCACGATGATGCCTTCGTTACCTTCAAAACCATCCATTTCAACCAGCATCTGGTTCAGGGTTTGCTCACGCTCATCGTGACCACCACCTACACCCGCGCCACGTTGACGGCCAACGGCATCGATTTCATCGATAAAGATGATACAAGGTGCCGCTTTCTTTGCTTGTTCGAACATGTCACGGACACGGGATGCACCCACACCGACAAACATTTCAACGAAGTCTGAACCAGAAATCGTGAAGAACGGTACTTTCGCTTCACCTGCAATGGCTTTCGCCAGCAAGGTTTTACCGGTACCTGGAGGACCGACCATCAAGACACCGGTCGGGATCTTACCGCCCAGCTTCTGGAAACGGCTTGGATCGCGCAGATAATCCACCAGTTCTTTCACATCTTCCTTCGCTTCATCACAGCCCGCCACGTCCGCAAAGGTCGTTTTGATCTGATCTTCGCTCATCATGCGGGCCTTGGATTTACCAAAGGACATAGCGCCTTTGCCACCGCCACCCTGCATTTGACGCATGAAGAAAATCCAGACACCGATGAGCAATAGCATCGGGAACCAAGAAATAAAGATAGAAGCAAGTAGGCTCTGTTCCTCAGGAGGCGTGCCCATTACTTTTACGTTAGCGTTAATCAGGTCGTCTAGCAGCTTTGGATCGTTATAGACGGGCAGATAAGTGACATAACGTGAGCCGTTGTCTTTAGTGACAGTCAGTTCACGATCATTAAATCGAACTTCCTTTACCTCGCCTGTTCCGATTTCACGGATGAATGCTGTGTAGTCGACTTGACGGCCAGCACTGTCACCGGGTCCGAAACTCTGGAATACAGACATCAGAACCACAGCGATAACCAGCCACAGAATCAAGTTTTTTGCCATGTCACTCAAGGTGTTAACCTCGCGATAACTAATAGATGAATTTAGGGTACTACAGTTTATAACCTGTAGCTACAATATAAACCTCACGAGAGCGATCTCGTGACGAATCAGGCTTACGAATTTTGACCACTTTGAACATACTACGCACGTCTGCCAGATATTGGTCAAAGCCTTCACCTTGGAAAACTTTTACCGCAAAGCTGCCATTCGGCGCAAGCACTTGTCGACACATATCTAATGCTAGTTCAACAAGATACATTGCTCTAGGTTGGTCAGATGCTAGATTACCACTCATATTGGGTGCCATGTCTGACAACACAACATCCACCATGTCAGGTTGAATACGCTCTAATAGCGCGTTCAACACTGCTTCTTCACGAAAGTCCCCTTGCAAAAAGCTTACGCCCGGCAAGGAATCCATCGGTAGAATATCACACGCGATGACTTGTCCATCATCACCTACAACCTCTGCCGCATACTGTGACCAACCGCCCGGTGCAGCACCGAGATCGACCACTGTCATACCCGACTTCAGCAGTTTGTCTTTCTGTTGAATTTCTTCAATTTTAAAAATAGCGCGAGAGCGGTAGCCCTTTTTTTGCGCTTCTAAAACGTATTTATCGTCAAAATGTTCTTTCAACCAACGGCCAGAACTGCCCGAATGCTTTTTTTTACTCATGATTTACCTAATGAGTTTGGGTACTTATCAAGTATACTCAGCAACACCACAAATGGCGTATACTAAACAAATTAGTCATCTAGACTATATGGCGTTAGAATACGCGGTTTTCAACCCTAAAGTTAATATAGAGTCGACATGAATCTAAGCACCAAGCAGAAGCAATTCCTAAAAGGTCTTGCCCACAACCTAAAACCTGTAGTTCTTATGGGTGCCAATGGCCTAACAGAAGCCGTACTTGCCGAGATTGAGCTGGCGCTTAATCACCATGAGCTTATCAAGGTTAAAGTGGCTGCTGAAGAGCGCGAGACCAAAGTTTTGATCGTTGACGCTATTGTCCGCGAAACTAAGGCTGAAAAAGTTCAGGTTATCGGTAAGACCCTAGTGCTATTCCGCCAAAGCGAAGATCGCAAGATCGAGCTACCGCGCAAATAAAAAAGGCCGCCGCTGCGGCCTTTTTTACTTTTCTTCATGGCACGGAACGCCATGAACGACTTTCTTTACCGCACAAAACGCGGTTAGATGTACGCAACTTCTGCGATTTCAAACTCACGCTTACCGCCCGGTGTAACGATCGTGACTTCGTCATCTTTCATTTTACCGATCAGGCCACGTGCGATTGGCGAGTTCACCGAAATACGGCCCGCTCGAATTTCTGCTTCGTCATCACCCACAATCTGATACGTCACTTCTTCTTCAGTATCGATATCAATCAGTGTAACGGTCGTACCGAAAATCACCTTGCCAGTATTCGTGATTTTTGTGACATCAATCACCTGTGAAACCGATAGCTTATATTCGATATCACGGATCTGCGCTTCACAAATACCCTGCTCTTCACGTGCTGCATGGTATTCCGCGTTTTCTTTCAAATCACCCAATTCACGCGCTTCGCCAATTGCTTGAGAAATAAGCGGACGACGCTTTGTTAGGACTTCCAGTTCTTCGCGTAGCAGCTTCTCGCCGCGTAACGTCATTGGAATCTTTTCCATAAATGTCTTACCTCAACGCCCTTATAGCGCTCGCTATAAAAGGCAAAAAAAAGCCAGTCCGGCATCATAACCGAACCAATAGATTAAATAAGGGATCTCTTCATTCTAAACAAAGATGCCCCAGAGATCATCCTTGTTGCGTGATCTAAGCCCCCAAGCGAATAAAACGAAATCAGTCATTAGGACGTTCATTTTCTCCCTTAGCGGATGTTGTTCTTTTTTTATGCGCCCCTGATCACAAATATACAGAATAGCTCATTTTTTTGCGCCTAAATGGACGACATGAAAAGTCTAAAAACAACTAAATCACACCTTCGCAATGAACTTTTCAATTTATTCGCAACCATCTGAATAAATTAGAAAATAAAAACAAAAAGCCGATCCCATTCATACCTTTACAGTATTTTTCAGTTTTTTTTACTAACAGTTTCGTCAGCACACCAGTAAAAAGAACGCCATGCATTTAGCACGGTTATGCATCCGACATAATTTCCAAAAGGATTCGACAATGAACAAAAAAATGATTGCTCTTGCTGTAGCAGCGGCCTCTATCTCTTCTCTAGCGAATGCAGCTGAAGTGTACTCTGACGAAACTTCTAGCCTAGCGGTTGGCGGTCGTTTTGAAGCACGTGGCGTTCTAGCGGACAATGATGCAGGTAACGGTAAAGTTACTGATGCAACACGTGTACGTATTAACGTAGCAGGTAAAACAGATATTTCTGAAGGCCTATACGGTGTCGGCTTCTTCGAAAAAGAATTCCAAAGTGCTGACAGCAGCGATGATGAAACCCGTTACGCTTACGCGGGTCTAGGTGGCACTTACGGCCAAGTGGTTTATGGTAAAGCAGACGGCTCACTGGGCATGCTGACTGACTTCACTGATATCATGGCTTACAACGGTAACGAAGCGGGTAACAAAATTGCAGCCGGCGACCGTACCAGCAACAACCTGTCTTACGTAGGTTCATTCGACCTTTCTGGCAACAACCTAACTGTTAAAGCGAACTACGTATTTGACGACGGTCAGAACACTGACGGTTACTCTGCAGCTGCAATGTACGCAATGGACATGGGTCTAGCGTTCGGTGCCGGTTACGGTGAACAAGACGGTCAGAGCACTCAAAACCTACACCAAGACAAGACGGCTAAACAGGCTTTCGGTGCGGTTTCTTACACCTTCGGTGACTTCTACGTAGCAGGTCTATTCCAAGACGCAGAAAACACTATCGTTAACGATGAAATCATCGATAACTCTCGCGGCTACGAACTAGCAGCAGCGTACTCTTGGAACCAGACAGTGTTCACATCTACGTACAACTACCTAGAAGACACTGATGCATCAGGCAAAGCGAAAGATCTACGTGACTCTCTAGCATTTGATGCAACTTACTACTTCAACAAGAACTTCCGCACTTACGCATCTTACAAGTTCAACTTGCTAGACAACGACTTCGTTGGCAAAGCAGCAGCATCTGACGAATTCGTACTGGGTGCACGTTACGACTTCTAATCCATTTGGGATTGATGTCAAAACGAATTCACGGCGCTGACCTTCGGGTTGGCGCCGTTTTGTTTTATGATGGCCCACCTTGGTGCACAAATGAAAGGTGATGCATGCTGCGTATTCTTATCGCTTCTTTGAGCCTCGCGCTCACGCTACCCGCCACTGCGGCAGAGACTGACCAACCAATTTCCCAACCGGCTGCCGCCACAAAAACGGTATCCGCCAAACACGCGGGCACATCGAGCACGGCCCATGCCCAGCGCTGGACACCGCCTTATCATTTACTGCCTGCCGGTCATGACAGCGCCCTGCTGATGGTCGATATGGCCAGTGGAAAAACGCTGTATCAGCACCGCTCCCATAAACTGCAGCCTCCCGCCAGTATTCAGAAGATGCTGACCGCTCTGGCAGCCAAGCTGTACTTACCGTCTGACTTCCGTTTCGAGACCACCTTGGCCCAGCACGGTAATGATCTGGTGATCCAATTCAGTGGCGATCCGACCTTGTCACGTAAACAATTAGCCGCCTTGCTCAAACAAGCTAAGCAAAAAGGGATCCGTACCATCAAAGGGGATATTTTGCTTAATGGCAGCGTCTTTAGCGGTCACGAGCATGCCACTGGATTACCGTGGGATATTCTGGGGGTCTGCTACAGCGCCCCCGCCAGCAGCCTGAGCTTAGAGCACAACTGTGTGCAGGGCGCGCTATACAGCAACCGCGCCCCAGGGCAACCAACACGGGTACACATTCCGAGCCACCAGCCTATTACCGCCACCAGCACCGCAACCGTTGGGCCAGAAAAGCCGAAAGACTCTGATTTTTGTGAATTACAGCTCAACGTCGCGCCTGATAATCACTACCAGCTAAGTGGTTGCTTACCGCAACGTAAGAACCCGCTGCCATTGAACTTTGCCGTGCAGGACACCGCCGCATACATTGGTGCGACCATCGAGCAGGAACTGAAACGTTTGGGTATGCGTTTTGAGGGTACGGTTCGCCGAGATGACAGCGCGACAGGTAAGATCATTGCCCGTCATCACTCAGCCTCTCTCAATGACTTGCTGACCACCATGGTGCAAGACTCAGATAATCTCATTGCCGATAACCTGGCAAAAACGCTGGGTGGTCGCTACTTCCAGCAAACAGGAAACTTCAGCAATGGCACCGCTGCCATCAAAGCCATTTTGCAGGAAAAAGCGCAGATTGATTTGGGCAATGCGGTATTGGCGGATGGCTCGGGCTTATCCCGCAATAACCGTCTCACGGCTGAGCAGATGCAGCAGATACTGACCTATATTTATCAGCACGATGAAACACTCGGCCTCATGAAGACCCTGCCAACCAGTGGCAAAACGGGCACCTTGCGCTATCGACAGAGCCTGCGTCAGGCACCGTTGGCCGGTCATATTAAGGCAAAGAGCGGCTCGCTGTATGGCACACATAACTTAGCGGGTTTTGTGCAGACGCAATCAGGTAAAAACATCTTAGTGGTACAGATGGTCACGGATTATCTGCCTGAACCTGCCGCGCCGGATGCACCGCGTGTAACCGCGCCAATCCAAGCGTTTGAAACCACGCTGTATGAAGATGTGTACTACGGCCGCTACTGAGCCAGTCACACGCTTTTGCATAAAAAAACGGCGAGTCTGCGGCATGCATGACTCGCCGTTTTTTCTCCCTATTATTCAGGCGTTCAGGCTAACCCCAGCACAGCATTCACGGTGTTGAAGTAAATAATCATCCCAGTAATATCCACCACCGAAGCCAGCACGGGGCTAACCAACACCGCGGGATCCAGTTTCAACGCACGGGCAATCATCGGCAGTACGCCGCCCACCGTGGTCGACAACACCACCTGCAACGCGATCGCCACACCAATCGCCAGCGCAATATCACTGAGCTGCATGCCAAACGGCAACAAGGTGCTGTCACTGAAGAGTAACACTCGGCCCATGATCACGGTGGCTAACACCGCCGCAAGTACTAAGGCGACGCGAAACTCTTTCCACATCACCCGCACCCAATCTCGACAATGGATCTCTTCCATTGCCAATGCCCTTACCACCAATGTCGCTGCCTGTGAGCCCGTATTACCGCCAGCAGCCGCGATCACAGGCATGTAGATCGCCAACAACACCAGCTGACTCAAGGTATCTTCATAGTGTGAGATGATCAAACCGGACACAATCCCCAGCAGTGCCAGGCCAACAATCCAGCCGATACGCTCACGCACATGGCTGAACACGCTGTTTTGCAAATAATGGCCAGCAGGCTCCGCTTCCGAGCAAATCAGCCCCAGCGCGTTTGCCAAGTGGCGCATGCACACTTCTTCCCCGCATTCATCCAGTCTGTCGAGCAGGCTTTGCACGTGACGCAACGGGATCTCATGCAGCATCGCAATGGCTTCGGCCAGTGGCATTTTCACTAACAACGCCGCCTGCTCATCCAAGCTGTATTTCAAAAACGCATTGCGCACCGCCAAAATATCGCGCTGAGCAAACGCCGTTTTATGTTGTGTATTACGTTCTGTTTTTTCTGCTGCAGCACTGGCTGCATAGTGCATTACCGCCATGGCGAATCTCCCGATTGGCTAACAGTAACGACCACCGGAGCACCGTGCGATACAAGCTGTAGGCACACCCCTGCCTTGCCACGACAGCACGCGAATACACATTCACGGCGCAGGCACACAAGGACACGACCACAGACACGTAACGTCAGTGGACACTCACTAATGAGAATAAGGCAAGAAAATCGAGGAAAGGTGTTTTAAAGGGGTATCAAACAATAATAAAAACAAACCATTCCGAACCTGTGGGGGCGGTTCGGACACAAGGAGACCGACGACGCCGTTAGCAGGGGTGATTTTCCAGCTTCATACTCGGGGGATGGTCGGTATCGTTCATGATGTCTCCAAAGAAAATATGTCGCTTATGCGACGGCGATTATTTTACGCTCTTTTGGCATACATACCAGCCTCTGGACAGAAAAAGACAGACAAAAACGTCACAGCATGTGTCATGCCAAACTGGAGACAGATAAAAACAAGAGGCAAAAAACAGGCAAAAAAAATCCCTCGCTGAGCGAGGGATTTTCCGTCATGTGCCTTAAGGGCAATTACGCGTTGTTGTTAATACGCGCGTGCAGCTCTTGTACTGATGTCACGGTATTACGGTCATCTGCCGTCCATGCCATGCAGGTCGCGAAAGCAGCGTTTAGCGTTGTGGTGTAGTTCACCTTCTCCGCCAACGCGCCACGGCGTAGCAACTTAGAATCTTCAATCGCCTGACGACCTTCCGCCGTATTCACAATGTAGGTGTACTCATTGTTTTTAATACGGTCAAGAATGTGCGGACGACCTTCGTGTACCTTGTTCACCAAGCGAGGGTTAATGCCGGCTTCACCCAGTACCACTGCAGTGCCGTGTGTCGCGTCCAGCTCGTAACCTTGTTTCACCAGCTTAGAGGCCAGGTCAACCACACGCTGCTTGTCGTTACCACGTACAGACAGTAGCGCACGGCCTTTCGCTTGCTTCACTTTGCCACAACCTAGCTCGGCCTTCGCAAACGCTTCAGCAAACGTATTGCCCACGCCCATTACCTCACCGGTTGAGCGCATTTCTGGACCAAGCAATGGGTCAACACCCGGGAACTTGTTGAATGGCAACACCACTTCTTTCACCGAGTAGTACGGTGGAATAATTTCTTTGGTGAAACCTTGCGATGCCAACGACTGACCTGCCATCACGCGTGCGGCGATTTTCGCTAGCGGCGCACCGGTGGCTTTTGACACGAACGGTACCGTACGTGCTGCGCGTGGGTTCACTTCAATCAAGTAAACTTCGTTGTCTTTCACGGCAAACTGCGTGTTCATCAAGCCACGTACACCCAGCTCAAACGCAAGGTTCTTCACTTGCTCACGCATCACATCCTGAATGTCGTTGCTCAGCGTGTACGCTGGCAGAGAACAGGCTGAGTCACCCGAGTGAACACCCGCTTGTTCGATATGCTCCATGATGCCGCCGATAACCACTTGCTCACCATCGCAAATCGCATCCACATCCACTTCAATCGCGTCATCCAAGAAGCGGTCAAGCAACACTGGCGATTCGTTTGATACGCTCACGGCTTCGTTAAAGTAACGGCGCAAGTCAGCTTCGTCATACACGATTTCCATCGCACGACCACCCAGTACGTAAGACGGGCGAACCACCAATGGGAAGCCGATGTCTTTCGACTTTTCAATCGCTTGCTCCATGGTCGTCACGGTCGCATTTTCTGGCTGTAGCAGGCCTAGACGGTCAACCGCTTGCTGGAAACGCTCACGGTCTTCCGCACGGTCAATTGCATCCGGGCTGGTACCGATGATAGGCACACCCGCCGCTTCCAGTGCACGCGCCAGTTTCAGTGGTGTTTGGCCACCGTACTGAACAATCACACCTTTTGGCTTTTCAACACGCACGATAGCCAGTACATCTTCCAGCGTAACGGGTTCGAAGTACAAACGATCTGATGTGTCGTAGTCCGTTGAAACCGTTTCAGGGTTACAGTTCACCATGATGGTTTCGTAACCGTCTTCACGCAGCGCTAGCGAGGCGTGTACACAGCAGTAATCGAATTCGATACCTTGGCCGATACGGTTTGGACCGCCGCCCAAGATCATGATCTTGTCTTTGTCGGTAGGCTGCGCTTCACACTCTTCATCGTAAGATGAGTACATGTACGCAGTGTCAGACGAGAATTCTGCCGCACAGGTATCCACACGCTTGTACACCGGGTGAATATCATATTGATCACGCAGCTTGCGAATTTCAGACTCAGCGATACCCAGCAATTTCGCCAGACGTGCATCGGCAAAACCTTTACGCTTCAACTTGCGCAGCATATCCGCGTTAAGGCCGGCGAAACCGCCCTCTTTCACGGCGTTTTCTAGTTTCACCAACTCTTCAATCTGAACCAGGAACCAACGGTCTACGTTAGTCAGGTTAAAGACGCCATCCACCGACATACCGGCACGGAACGCATCCGCGATGTACCAAATACGCTCAGCACCCGCATCTTTCAGCTCGTGACGAATTTTTGTTAGGGCATCCGGTGCATCCAGATCCACCATTTCGTCAAAGCCGCTCGCGCCAACTTCTAGGCCACGCAAGGCTTTCTGTAATGATTCCTGCTGGTTACGGCCAATCGCCATCACTTCGCCCACTGACTTCATCTGTGTAGTCAGACGGTCGTTTGCACCGGCAAATTTTTCGAAGTTAAAGCGAGGGATCTTGGTCACAACGTAGTCGATGGTTGGCTCAAACGATGCCGGTGTTGCACCACCGGTGATGTCATTCATCAACTCATCCAGGGTGTAACCAATCGCCAGTTTCGCCGCTACTTTTGCAATCGGGAAGCCCGTTGCTTTTGATGCCAACGCAGAAGAGCGCGATACACGTGGGTTCATTTCGATGATAACCATGCGGCCATCTTTCGGGTTGATACCAAACTGGACGTTTGAACCACCGGTTTCTACGCCGATTTCACGCAGTACCGCCAATGATGCGTTACGCATCAACTGGTATTCTTTATCCGTTAGCGTTTGTGCTGGTGCAACGGTGATGGAGTCACCCGTGTGGATACCCATCGCATCGAAGTTTTCAATCGCACAAACAATAATGCAGTTGTCGTTCTTATCGCGAACCACTTCCATCTCGTACTCTTTCCAGCCGATCAGGGATTCATCGATAAGCAGTTCGTTGGTCGGTGACAAATCTAGGCCACGACGACAGATTTCTTCGAACTCTTCTTTGTTATACGCGATACCGCCGCCAGTGCCACCCATGGTGAATGACGGACGGATGATACAAGGGAAACCCACCATATCGAGGACTTTATACGCCTCTTCCATACTTTGGGCAGTATCGGCACGCGGACACGCCAAACCGATAGATTTCATCGCCTTATCAAAGCGTGAACGGTTTTCTGCTTTATCAATCGCGTCAGCCGTTGCACCGATCATTTCGACACCGAACTCAGCCAGCACACCGTGCTTTTCAAGGTCTAGCGCACAGTTCAGTGCTGTCTGGCCACCCATGGTTGGCAGTACCGCATCTGGACGTTCTTTTTCAATGATCTTGCGTACCACTTCCCAGTGAATCGGCTCGATGTAGGTTGCGTCCGCCATGTCCGGATCGGTCATGATGGTTGCCGGGTTCGAGTTCACCAGAATAACGCGGTAGCCTTCTTCACGCAGAGCTTTACACGCTTGCGCACCAGAATAGTCAAACTCACAAGCCTGACCGATAACAATTGGGCCAGCACCCAGGATTAGAACACTTTTAATGTCAGTACGTTTTGGCATTGCTTACTACTCCGGCTTAGGCGCTGTGCTGCTTAATGAGGTCGATAAAATGGTCAAACAGTGGGGCTGCATCGTGCGGACCCGGGCTTGCTTCTGGGTGCCCTTGGAAACTAAATGCAGGCTTATCGGTACGGTGAATACCTTGTAGCGAACCATCAAACAATGACTTGTGCGTTGCACGCAGATTCTCAGGCAGGGTCGCTTCATCAGCAGCAAAACCGTGGTTCTGGCTGGTGATCATCACGACATTGCGCTCAAGATCTTTCACTGGGTGGTTTGCACCGTGGTGACCGAACTTCATTTTTACGGTTTCAGCACCACTGGCGAGTGCCAAAATTTGGTGACCCAGACAGATACCGAAAATCGGCAGGCCTTTTTCCAGGAACACTTTGGTCGCTTCAATGGCGTACGTACATGGCGCAGGGTCACCCGGGCCATTCGAAAGGAAGACACCGTTCGGGTTCAGTGCAAGCACCTCTTCCGCTGACGCTTGTGCCGGTACGACCGTCAGGCGACAACCACGGTCAACCAGCATGCGCAGGATATTGCGTTTCGCGCCAAAGTCATACGCGACAACGTGGTATGGCAACTCGCTGTCATCTTTCGCTTCTGGCAAACCACCTTCCAGTGTCCATGAGCCTTGTTTCCACGTGTACGTTTCCGCCGTGGTCACTTCTTTGGCCAAATCCATACCCTTCAAACCTGGGAAGGCTTGCGCTTGTGCCAGTGCCCATGCTTCATCCAGATTGTTACCTGCAATGATACAGCCGTTCTGTGCCCCTTTTTCGCGTAATAGACGGGTCAGTTTACGGGTATCGATGTCAGCGATGCCGACAATGTTTTGAGATTTAAGGTAATCAGAAAGGGACTGTTCACTGCGGAAATTAGAAGCAATGAGCGGGAGATCGCGGATAACCAAGCCTTGCGCATGGATAGAGGAGGATTCTTCGTCTTCGGCATTGGTGCCGGTGTTGCCAATATGGGGATAAGTAAGTGTCACAATCTGTTGAGAATAAGAGGGATCAGTGAGAATTTCCTGATACCCCGTCATAGAGGTATTAAAAACAACTTCACCAACGGCCGAACCATCTGCCCCAATGGACACGCCGCGGAACACTGTCCCATCTTCCAGGACTAACAGCGCTGATTTGCTCAAGACAACCTCCAAAATAAATAAAAATGCAACAGAAACAGATAAACTTGCAATTACCCATTCAATACCATGTCAAACATCACAACAAGAAGATTTTTGACAAATTGCGCGCATTTTAGAGGCGACCGTTTGCGCTGTCAATAATTCGGCTAAAAATAAATTTATTTATAAGCCGTTAGCCACCAAAACACCACTAAGTCCCAAAAACCACAAGAAAACCCAGCATTATAGTGCCGCAATTTTCACCATTCAAAATTTTATCGTTTGCGCAAAACACGCAAAAACAAAAAGCAATCAACACACATAAAAACACAAAATAAAAGCAAGTTAAGTGATTATTTTAATCGCTAAAGGCTAGATCGAAAACAAACAAGACAAAAACAAGGGTTTTTCGCGTGTTTTTCTCGCGCAGAAACACAGGTAAACACACGCTGCAGCACGGCAGTTATATTCACTGTTTATTCATGGAAGATTTGAGAGGGGAATAACAAGAAAAAAGGATACCCCTTGGCGATATTCGAGAAAGGGGTATCGATAATGCGGCGTTTTTGACCGGTTATGCGTTAGAGTTGATCTAAACTCAGCACATCTTGCATGGTATAGAAGCCGGCTGGCTTGTCATTGAGCCAAATGGCGGCGCGAACGGCTCCATTGGCAAAGGTCATACGATCAGTGGCTTTATGGGTAATTTCAACACGCTCACCAATATCGGCAAACATGGCGGTGTGTTCACCGACAATGTCACCCGCACGGATCGTGGCAAAGCCGATTTCATCACGGCTACGCTCACCGGTGATCCCTTCACGGGCATACACCGCGACATCACTGAGCTTATTTCCCATCGCGCCAGCAATGGCTTCACCCATCCCGATCGCGGTACCCGAAGGGGCATCCACTTTGTGGCGGTGGTGGGCTTCGATGATCTCGATATCGCAGTAATCCCCCATCACTTTGGCCGCTTTTTCTAACAGCTTAAAGACCAAATTCACGCCTACGCTGTAGTTAGGGGCCATTACCACGGGCATCACAGCAGCAGCAGCATCAATCTGCGCACGCTCTTCTTCCGAGAATCCGGTGGTACCAATCACGATTTTCTTACCGTGCTGCTGGCAAAACGCAATATTGGCTAATGTCGCCACGGGTGCGGTGAAGTCGATCAAGACATCAAAGTCATCTGCGGCTTTCGCCAGATCATCCACAATCGCTACCGATACGGCACCAATCCCAGCCAGTTCACCCGCATCCGCTCCCACCAACGTCGACTCTGAACGCTCTGTGGCTGCTCCTAATGCCGCGTGCTCTGACAAATGGGTGGCTTTGAGTAGCTGGCGACCCATGCGTCCCGCTGCACCAGCAATCGCAATTCTTACCATGGGGTAAGTTCTCCCTTAGTTGAGTATGTGTTTCACTTTGCCCCAATGTAGCTTGTTGACGGCAATAAAAAAAGCCCTGGCAAGGCCAGGGCTTTCAATGAGGCATAATTAACCGGTTGCACAATCACGTACAGGGTGCTGTTCTGCCCGCTGTGAGGGGCGTGCTTTACGGTTCGAGATGCTAGGCTCGATATTAGAGATTCTTCACCTGCAGCTCACGCGGCACTTCGAAGAACATATTTTCTTCACGACCACTAAGCTCTTCCACTGAAGCGCCAGTCAGAGTTTGAATACGTGCAATGATCTGGTTAACCAGCGCTTCCGGCGCAGACGCGCCAGCGGTGATACCAATGCGGGCTTTGCCAGTAAACCACTGCGCATCCACATCTTCCGGACAGTCCGTCAGATACCCAGGTGTACCGAGCTTTTCAGCCAGTTCACGCAAGCGGTTCGAGTTGGACGAGTTTTTCGACCCCACCACAATCATCACATCCACGCTTTCTGCCATTTCACGCACCGCATCTTGACGGTTTTGGGTCGCGTAACAGATATCGTCTTTGCGTGGCCCCTGGATCTCAGGGAATGTCTGGCGCAGTGCATCAATCACATCCGCCGTTTCATCCACCGATAAGGTGGTTTGGCTCACGTAATGCAGGTTGCTTGGATCGTTCACGGTCAGCGTGGCGACGTCTTCTGGTTTTTCAACCAAATACATGCCGCCGATATCACTGGCGTACTGCCCCATGGTGCCTTCCACCTCAGGATGACCCGCGTGGCCAATCAACACCACTTCCATATGACGACGACTGGCGCGCGCCACTTCCATATGCACTTTGGTTACCAGCGGACAAGTCGCATCAAACACCGTTAGCTGGCGGGCTTTGGCTTCATTGCGTACCGCTTGCGATACACCGTGTGCAGAGAAGATCACGATATTGTCATCGGGCACTTCATGCAGTTCTTCAACAAAAATCGCGCCGCGCTGTTTCAGCCCTTCCACGACAAAGCGGTTATGCACTACTTCATGACGGACATAAATCGGCGGCTGATACAGTTCCAGCGCACGCTCTACAATACTGATCGCTCGGTCAACACCGGCACAGAAACCCCGCGGGTTTGCGAGTAAGATTTTCATGACTTACAGCTCTTCATTTTCAATTGCGACAACTTCAACGTCGAACGTTACACGCTGTCCAGCGAGAGGATGATTAAAATCGACGGTCACCGACTCTCCCGTTACATCGGTGATGATCCCTGGAATGTCCTGCCCATCCGGGCCCGCGAACGCAATGATGTTACCCACTTCTGCCGGCGCTTCAGCCCCAAACTTCGCCCGATCCAGGTGATGAATATTGTCGGGATTAGACAGGCCAAATGCATCTTCCGGCGCCAACTCAAATTGGCTTTTTTGCCCGCTGGCAAGCCCTAACAAGCACTTCTCAAAGTTGACGGTCAAACTGCCATCACCCATCCGAAATTTTGCCGGCCGCCCGCTCGCTTGCGTCGAGTCGGCCACCGAGCCGTCGGCAAGTTTGATGGCAAAATGCATAAGTACTTCACTGCGTTCCGTAATGACTGACATGTGGGATCCCTTCATGATGGTGAGTCGAAAGACGGTTTTGTTACGTCCATTTAACAACAAAGCGCCGCCCGTATCAACGGACGGCGCTTTGGGTTTTCACGCGGTGTGGATCAGTGCTTCACGGTTTGCTTCTTTCTGTCAGACAAAAAGCCTTCCAGAATGATCAAGCCAGCGCCGATACAAATTGCCATGTCGGCAATATTGAAGGCGGGCCAGTGGTAATTCCCAACATAAAAGTCCAGAAAATCCACCACAAAACCGTGGTACATACGGTCAAACAAGTTGCCCAGTGCACCACCGATAATCAACGCATAAGAGACATTGGCCAGTTTGTGGGTCGCAGGCAGTTTACGCATCCAGTACGTCAACATGCCACATACCCCCAAGGCTATCGCCGTAAACAGCCAACGTTGCCAGCCACCCGCATCACTCAAAAAGCTAAATGCAGCACCGTAATTGTGCACATACAGCAAGTTGAAGAACGGCAACAGTTCAATACGGTTTGGCCAACCGTATTCCATGTTGTGCATGACAAGAAACTTACTGGCGATATCAATGATGAACACCAGCGCGGCTAGCCAAAGCCAGCGCACGCCAGAGCGTTTCAGCGGTATCCCGTTTTCAGGCGATAACTTGGTCATTAGGCAAACTTACGCTCTTCGCCGTCACCGTCTACGTTGCTCACGCAGCGGCCACACACTTCTTCATGACCGGCAATGGTGCCGACATCCGCAACGTGGTGCCAACAACGGTCACACTTCGCCGCTTCAGAGGCTTTAACGGTCACGAACAAACCTTCAACGTCAGTCGCTTGCGCGCCTTCAGGTTGGCTTTCAACCACAACCACATCGGCTTTCGAGGTCAGCAATACAAAGCGTAGCTCGTCTTCCAATAGGCGCAGTTTTTCTGCCAATGCTGGTGTCGCTGACAAGGTCAACTCTGCCTGCAATGCACCGCCGATCACTTTCTCGCTACGCGCTGCTTCTAGCAGTTTGTTCACTGAACCACGTACTTTCTGGATTTCAGCCCAGAATTCGTTGTTCAGTGCTTCGTCATCAGACAGTTCAAACAGACCTTCATACCACTCGCCAGTGAACACGAACTTGTCGCGCTGACCCGGCATATCGTTCCAGATTTCATCTGCAGTGAACGACATGATTGGTGCCATCCAGCGTACCAACGCTTCTACGATGTAGTATAGCGCGGTCTGACAGCTGCGCTGCGCGTGGCCACCACGTTTCGCGGTGTACTGACGGTCTTTGATCACATCGAGGTAGAATGAACCCATCTCAACAGAACAGAACTGCATCAAACGCTGTGTCACTGTGTGTAGGTTGTAATCACCGTACGCGGCAACGATAGCCTCTTGTGCGGCTTTCGCTTGGCCAACAGCCCAACGGTCCAGCGCTACCATCTCTTCTACTGGTACGATATCGGTTTCAGGGTTGAAGCCGTTTAGGTTTGCCAGCAAGAAACGTGCGGTGTTACGGATACGACGGTACGCATCAGCGCTGCGGTTTAGGATCTGATCAGATACAGCCACTTCGCCTGTTGAGTCCGTTGATGCCACCCATAGACGCAGGATGTCAGCACCCAGCTTGTTGGTTACATCTTTTGGTGCCACAACGTTACCGATAGATTTTGACATCTTACGGCCTTGGCCATCTACCACGAAACCGTGTGTCAGTACTTGCTTGTACGGTGCCACACCTTTCATCGCTACCGATGAAATTAGCGATGACTGGAACCAACCACGGTGCTGATCCGAACCTTCTAGGTACAGATCCGCGCTCGCGCCGTTGAATTCTTCACGGCTATCAACCACAGAGAAGTGTGTCACACCTGAGTCGAACCATACGTCTAGGGTGTCGAGTACTTTCTCGTAGTTCGCTGCATCGGCTTCGCCCATTAGCTCAGCAGGATCAAGATCCCACCATGCCTGAATGCCTTTCTGTTCAACCAGTTTCGCGACTTTTTCAATCAGCTCTGGTGAGTTCGGGTGCAGCTCTTGTGTTTCTTTGTGAACGAACAGTGCGATTGGCACGCCCCACGTACGCTGACGTGAGATACACCATTCTGGACGGCCTTCTACCATGCTTTCGATGCGGCTCTGGCCCCATTCAGGCATCCACTGTACGCCTTTGATCTCTTCCAATGCTTTCGCACGCAAGCCCGCTTGATCCATTGAGATGAACCACTGTGGTGTTGCACGGAAGATGATTGGCGTTTTGTGGCGCCAGCAGTGTGGGTAGCTGTGCTCATAAGCATGGTGGTGCATCAATGCGCCATGTTCTTTTAGCGTTTCAACCACCGCGTCGTTCGCTTTGAACACGTGCTGACCGGCAAACAACGGTGTATCAGACAAGTAAACACCGTTAGAACCCACTGGGTTTGCTACTTCTAGGTTGTACTTCTGACCCACCGCGAAGTCTTCCTGACCGTGGCCAGGTGCAGTGTGTACCACGCCCGTACCCGAATCAGTGGTCACGTGATCGCCAAGGATCGCAGGGACTGTGAAATCGTAGAATGGGTGGTTGAACTGAACCAATTCAAGATCGGCACCTTTGGTGAAGCCCAGATTGTGGAAGTGCTCGATACCGGCACGATCCATCAGGTCTTTCGCCAATTCAGCGGCAACGATGATACGCTCAGGCTGTTGTCCGTTTTCAGGAGACGCTTCAACTTGGATCAGAACATATTCCAGATCATCACGCAGACAGACCGCGCGGTTTGCAGGCAGTGTCCAAGGCGTCGTTGTCCAGATCACGATAGAGATATCACCATGACCTTCGTGGCCTTCCGTCAACGCGAATTTAGCCAGTACGGCTGCTTCGTCTGCCGCTTTAAAGCGTACATCGATAGACGGAGAGACTTTGTCTTTGTATTCCACTTCCGCTTCAGCCAGTGCAGAACCACAGTCTGTACACCAGTGAACCGGCTTAAAGCCTTTTAGTAGGTGGCCTTGATCGGCAATTTTGCCCAGAGAGCGAATGATGTTCGCTTCCGTACCAAAGTCCATCGTGCGGTAAGGTTTGTCCCACTCACCCAGTACACCCAGGCGCATGAAACTTTCTTTTTGACCTTCGACCTGACCGGCTGCATAAGCACGGCACTTTTCACGGAATTCAGCCGCGGTTACTTTCTGGCCTGGCTTGCCCACTTTCTTTTCTACCATCAATTCGATCGGTAGACCGTGGCAATCCCAACCCGGTACATACGGTGCATCAAAGCCAGACAGAGTCTTTGACTTAATAATAATGTCTTTAAGAATCTTGTTTAGCGCGTGACCAATATGAATATCACCGTTGGCATAGGGAGGGCCATCGTGTAGTACGAAGGATTTTTTACCCTTCTTGGCTTTACGAATTTCACCGTAAAGATCTTCATCATACCAACGCTTAAGCATTGCAGGCTCACGCTGAGCTAGGTTGCCTCGCATCGGAAACCCTGTTTCAGGCAGGTTCAGGGTATCTTTATAGTCACTCATTGATTCTCGATTCCGTTACTTGGGCGAAGTTGGACATTATTACGCTCAGTCAGCCACACCCGTGCTGACTGGGCATCACGTTCGATTTGTGCTTGTAGTGCACTAAATGATTCAAACTTTATTTCGTCGCGCAACTTATGACGTAGCACGACCTCAATCTGCATCCCGTAAAGATCAGATTGGAAATCAAACAGGTGTACCTCCAACTGGCGGCGGACACCGTTGACGGTTGGTCGACGACCAACATTAGCAACACCGGGTAGCGGGGTTGCTGCTACGCCATATACATCAACAGCATAGACGCCGGACACCGGAGATACCCGGCGCTTGAGCGGAACATTTGCGGTCGGAAAGCCGATCGTTCGCCCAAGTTTCCGCCCATGAGAGACGCGCCCACTGATTGCAAATGGACGCCCTAGCATGGACTCAGCCAGTGCCAATTCATCACCGGCTAATGCCTGACGAATCGCGGTACTGCTGACACGTTGCTGTGAGACACAAAAACTTTGTGTACTGACGACAGTAAAGCCATAGCGCTTACCGGCCGCTTCTAGCATGGCGAAATCCCCCTTGCGGCCTTGACCGAAGCGGAAATCATCACCAACTACCAGAAACTTAACACCCAATTGCTCAACCAACAAGCGGTGGACAAAATCTTCTGCCGTTTGGCGTGCAAAATGGTGATTAAAATTCACACACAGAAAACGATCGAGGCCGATCTGCTTAAGCTGTAAATATTTGTCACGAAAGCGGGTTAACCGTGCGGGGGCGTTATCACCTGCGAACAGCTCCTGAGGCTGGGGCTCAAAGCTCATGACTGTCGCGGGACAGCCTAATGCGTCCGCCTTTGCCATTACCTGACGTAAAACCGCCTGGTGGCCCAGGTGCACACCATCAAAATTACCAATCGTCAGCACGCAACCGCGATGCTGGGGTTGGATATTATGTATTCCTCGGATCAATTCCATGCGTCATGTTCATTATCGCAGAGTGAAAAACTGACGGATTATATACTACTCTCAACCCATCATACCAATCTGAATCACCTCACGGCGGCTTGCTGGCTTTTTCTTAGGCAGGCTTTTACTCAAAACCAACCTGAAAACTCACCGGCCACCGTGAAGTGATTACCGTGTCTTACACAGCAGCACGCAGATGTCGCGGACGAATGCCCAGAATCAACACTGCAAACAAGTATGCGCCAGCACCGATGCCGATCAGCCCGGCTAACCACGCTGCTCGATGCAACAATGACCATTCCAGCCATTGGCTCATCGCCGGCAAGGCTTGCAACAAGGTCACGACCATCACTACGCCCGCGACCACTAAACGCCCCACAAAGGCCAAGGTCGCTTTACTGATCTTGTAAACGCCAGCGATATGCAAACCACGGTAAAGCAGGCCAGCATTCACCAACGCCGACAGGGAAGTGGCCATCGCAAGGCCCACATAACCGTAGAAGTACGCGAAAATCGCGTTAAACACCATGTTGGTGCTCATGGCAATGATGCCGTACTTCACAGGCGTCTTGGTATCTTGGCGGGCGTAATAACCCGGCGCCAGCACTTTAATCAACATGAAGTTCAGCAAGCCGGAGGCGTAAGCCAATAACGACAACGAGGCATTTTCCACATCCATTGGCGTAAACTCACCGCGCATGAACAACACCATCAGCATCGGCTTGGCCAATACCATCAAGCCAAGCATCGCCGGTAAGCCCAGCAATAGCACCATGCGCACGCCCCAGTCCATGGTCTGAGCGAAATGCGCCGGATTTTGATCCACATGCTTGCGCGATAACGCCGGCAAAATCACAGTCGCGATGGCAATACCAAACAGGCCAAGCGGAAACTCCAACAAACGGTCAGAGTAGTACAACCAACTAATCGACCCCGTAGCCAGGAAACTGGCAATGAAGGTGTCCAATAACAGGTTGATTTGACTCACTGATACCCCAAACAGTGCCGGGATCATCAGGGTGCGAATTTTTACCACACCAGGATCACGCCAACCCCATTTCGGTTTTACCAGCATTCCCTCCTTATATAGGAAAGGGATCTGGAATAAAAACTGGATTAGGCCGCCGAGGAACACACCGATCGCCAAACCGATTTCGGGTTGCGGCAATTGCGGTGCTAAGAACCATGCACAGCCAATGATGGCGACGTTCAAAAACACAGGCGTAAAAGAAGAAACGGCAAATTTGCCTAACGTGTTCAGGATCGCGCCTGACAGTGCCACGAAGGTAATGAACCACAAATACGGGAAGGTGATTTTGAGCAATAAGCTCGCCAATTCAAATTTTGGCGCGGCTGGACCATCATTGAGCCAGTCAATAAACCACCCGGCGCCAAACAATGCGGTCACCACACCCGAACCAAGAATCCCCAATAACGTCACGATGGTGACAATCACACCCAATGTGCCCGATGCACGAGCAATCAGTTGGCGGGTACGATCCATGTCGCCAGCGGCATGGTATTCCGTTAAGACCGGAACAAAGGCTTGCGAGAACGCGCCTTCAGCAAATAACCGCCGCAAAAAGTTCGGGATCTTGTTTGCAAAGAAGAAAACATCGGCCGCAGCCCCCGCTCCCATGAGGTTCGCTACCACCACATCGCGTACCAAACCGAGCACTCGAGAGACCAATGTCATGGTGCTGACAATCAGCCCTGAACGCAAAAGACGCTTGCTCACAAAAAAAACCTCATAAAGATGGCCCCAAAAGGTGACTTCCGAGGCTAAATGCTGGTAAAATCTGTCGCCATATTAACCGTGTTATTCCGCAAGTGCCAATTCAATTGGTTAGGCGGTTATTTGCACAAATCATTTGACAATGATCGGTTTTAGAGGCATAGTCCTCGGCCTTAAATTGTCACCGCACCAAGTTTTGGAGTTATACCCTTGGCAAATATCAAATCTGCTAAGAAACGTGCGCTTACTTCAGAAAAACGTCGCCAGCACAATGCTAGCCGTCGTTCTATGATGCGTACTTTCTTCAAGAAAGTAGTTTCAGCTATTGAAGCTGGCAACAAAGAAGCTGCTACACAAGCTTTCGCTGATATGCAACCTGTTATGGATCGCATGGCTACTAAAGGCCTGATCCACGCTAACAAAGCTGCACGTCACAAAGCTCGTCTAGCTGCTAAAATCAAAGCTCTTTAATTAGAACTCTGATTTAGATAAAAAAACCGGCCTAGGCCGGTTTTTTTATGTCTGCTGTTTCTGTCTCTCGACTCAGCGTATTGTCGCTCCCTGCCGGCCTACGCCTCAGGCGCTCCACAGTACATACTGTGTAGCAATTGAATCATCGCTCTCACTTCATCGCTTTTCAGCCGATAGTAAACGGTCTGCGCCTCTTTACGGGTAGTAACCAGCCCATCACGCCGTAGCCACGCTAAATGCTGTGACAACGCCGACTGGCTCAACTGCAGCTTCTCGCTCATCATCCCGACCGACATTTCTTCTTCCAGCAAATAGCACAGAATGAATAAACGCCGCTCATTGGCCATGGCTTTGAGCAGGGCGACGGCCTTTGGGGCATTTTTCGCCATGCGTTCGAGTTCCATCCGGCGACCCTCTCTCAATTAAGTTAATGCTAATGTACTTAATTTACGCAGGGTTTTCTAGCCGAATGGTGGGATCTTTGAGGTAAACACGCAGATCACGCAACGTTATTTAAACATTTTCCTAAAGTCTGCCTCACAGATCCGTTTCACGGCAGGGTGCATGATCATTCGCTCAGCAAAAATCACGTAATATTCTTCGCGAATTTCACGGATGCGCTTCACTTCACGGATGTTACTCCCTTCTTCAAGCTCGGCGGCATAAATCGACGGTGCAACGAACATCGACTTCTGGTACAAGCCAAACGCTTTCATCAGCGCGGCATCATCAAACTCGCCCAAAATGTTCGGGGTGATCCCCATTTGATCGAACCAATGGTGCAATTTACGGCCCATCGCGGTACGACGGCCTGGGATCAGCAACTTATACTCTTCCAAGCAGGCTGGGAAATTAAACACTTTGTCCGGCTCGGTGCAGAAGAAGCTCATGGTCGATTCCCCCAACTTCTTGCTATACAACCCCGGGCTCTGGCTGGAGTCCACCGGGCAGTCGGATAAAATCATGTCCAACTTATGCTGGGACAACTGTTCAAGCAGCATCTCGTGCGTCGACTCGTAGCAACGTAGATGAATACGTTCATCTTCAGGTAAGGCTTCCATCAACACTTTGCTGACAAGGCGCTTAGACAACGCATCCGCCACGCCAACTTCCAACAGCACATTTTCACGCTGGGTGTAGTTGACGATATCGAGCATCTCGTAGCTCAAATCAAACATCTTGTCGGCGTACTTAAACACCAACTGGCCCAACTCCGTTGGCTCAATATTCCGCCCCACCCGCTTGGTCAGTTTGCCTTTGAGGCGCTCTTCCAGCGCGCGGATTTGCCCCGTCACGGTTTGAGGCGCAAGAAACAGAGCGTCCGCGGCCTTCGTGACCGAGCCCTGCTTGCAGACCATCCAGAAGTAATAAAGGTGGTTATAGTTTAGATGAGACATCGCCTTGCCATTTTACGCGCGACAGTAACCTGTCGCCCAAAAAGAAAAAACCCAGAAGTCAGCTTACGCTGAGCTTCTGGGTGCTTCAACTGTCTTCCCCGATTAATACGGGAAAAAACGATTACTTCGTCGATGAAACGGATTTTTGGTCAATCAGTTCCATCTTACGGGTACGCTCTCCCATTCGCTGTTCCAGTGCACGAGAACGGAAGGTGTCATTTTTTTTCATGGCGGCGGTTTCCAGTGCCGGCTTAGTCTGATTCAATCCGGCAAAATACGCCAAGCAAACTTCGCTGTTGCTGTCTTGTCCGCAGTTTTCGTAATTCGGTGCTGCCACAGCCAGCGACGACATCATCATGGACAGGATAAGAAGAGAGCGTTTCATGTTACACCTCCGTTTTTGGTAACGTACGGCTCAGCAACACATAACCGAGAACGGCTGAGACCGTTGACCCCAATAGGATCCCAAGACGAGAATACGTACTGAAGTCTTCTGGTGCGCCGACAAACGCCAGCGACGAGATAAAGATAGACATCGTAAAGCCGATACCACACAGCACCGATACTGCAAAGACGTGCTTGAAGTTAATACCTTCTGGCATTTTGGCGACACCGGCTTTCACCGCCACGTAACTGAATGTGAAAATACCCAGTGGCTTACCGATCAGCAGACCCAATGCAATACCCAGTGGCAACATCGCAGTCAGGCCTTCCATGGACACGCCGTCCAATGAAATACCGGCGTTGGCAAACGCGAAGACCGGCACAATAAAGAAGGCGACATACGGGTGCAGCACATGCTCCAAGTGCTTCAATGGGGACTCATCATCTGAGTGACCACCGTCTTTGCCCGATAGTGGAATAGCAAAGCCCAATACCACACCGGCCAAGGTCGCGTGAACGCCTGATTTCAATACACTCACCCACAAGATGGCGCCGACAATCAGATACCAAGACAGCTTGGTCACGTTTTTCGCATTCATAATAAAGAGGGCTGTCGTTGCCGCGAACGCCACAGCCAGAGCCCATGTGGACAAATCGCTGCTGTAGAACAAGGCAATAATGACAATCACACCCAAGTCATCAATGATAGCCAGTGCCAACAGGAACACTTTCAGTGTCACCGGTACACGGCTGCCTAATAGCGCCATGATCCCCAAGGCAAACGCGATATCCGTCGCCGCTGGGATCGCCCAGCCTTTAATAGCCATCGGGTCGGCAAAGTTAAAGGCCACATAGACGAGCGCGGGTGCCAGCATACCGCCTACGGCTGCAATGGCAGGGAAAATGGCTTTCTCTTTGGTATTCAATGCCCCTTCAATCAGCTCACGCTTTACTTCAAGGCCGATCAAGAGGAAGAACACCGCCATCAGACCATCGTTGATCCAATGAGACACTGACAAGCCTGCAACGTACGTATGCAGGGTCGTGTTGTACAAATCCGCCATTGGCGAGTTGGCAATAATCATTGCAATCAAAGCCGCGAAGATAAGGATAATCCCACCAGCAGACTCTAATTTCAGAAACTTACGAATAGCATCGGTCATCGACCGGAACTCCTTTGCGTGAAACAAATAGCACAAATAAAATGTAAAATTAGTTTAGCTGTCACAGCACCAAACTGTTAAATCGTTTGTTTAGAAGATAAAGATCGGAAAAACCGAAGTATTACCCCTAATCACAAGCTATAACCGCACCGTCTGTTTTTCACTGTCATATTTGAGGGATTTCACTGTCATATTGCGCCCTCCCTGCTAAATAAAACTAAATAACCCTCAAAAAGCAGCAAAAAATATCTACTAATTTCGCTTTTTATCACCCTTCTCTAAATCTATAAATATCATGCACTTATATTTATCGCAAACAAAACCATACGCACCAAAGTGCCGCAATAGCTCACAAAATAATCACAAAATGACTTTGTGACAGTCAGTGTCATATTTCTGAAATATTCGATCTCTACCATCGCCACCAGATTTCAAACAAATGAAACCCTAATGACATATTCCTGTCACGGAGAAATGATTATGACTACCCAAGCCACTACTGCTGAACAGCCTATGAGCAGCTCTATGCGTTGGGTCCGCTGGGCAAACCTAGCGTTCATGCTTTACCTTCTACTTGTTGCTGTTTCTGTTGTGAGCGGCGGCTTTAAACTTTCTGTTGGTGAACAAGCTAAAACGTTATTTGAGTTTGCTTCTCATCCTATTGCTGGTTTGATGATCGGTCTGGTAGCGACGTCGCTTATTCAGTCATCAAGCACAGTAACGTCTATCATTGTTGGTCTTGTTGCTGGTGGTCTGCCTGTTGAAACGGCAATCCCAATGGTAATGGGTGCTAACATCGGTACTACGCTAACCAATACATTGGTAAGCTTGGGCCATGCGCGTTGTAAAGAAGAGTTCCGTCGTGCGTTTGCAAGTGCAACCGTGCATGACTTCTTCAACCTATTGGCAGTATCGATTTTCCTACCGCTAGAAATGATGTTTGGCCTATTGGACAAACTATCAAGCTGGTTAGTATCACCACTAATGAAGACGGGTGATCTGAGCATGAACGGTATGGATTTCATGAAAGCGCTAACATCACCGGGTGTTGACCTTATCAAGATGCCACTGGGCGGCTTGAGCGACACAACAGCGGGTATTATCATGATCGCTGTGGGTATTGGTCTTATCTTCCTTGCTATCACGGCAATGGGTAAACTGATGCGTACGCTAATGGTTGGCCGTGCACGTGACATGCTACAGAACGCAATTGGTCGTGGTCCACTACACGGTATTGCTTCAGGTACTATCGTAACTATCTTGGTGCAGTCTTCTTCGACGACAACAAGCTTGATGGTTCCACTGGTTGGTACTGGCGTACTGAAAGTCCGTGACGTTTACCCGTTCACCCTTGGTGCTAACATCGGTACCTGTATCACAGCACTACTTGCAGCAACCGCAGTAACCGGTCCATACGCTGTGTTCGCACTACAGATTGCACTGGTTCACCTATGCTTCAACTTGCTGGCAACGATTTTAATCTTCGGTGTACCGTTCCTACGTGAACTTCCACTGAAGGGCGCTTTCTTCCTAGGTGACCTAGGTACAAAGAGCAAAGCAGCCGTCGCAGGTTACATTGGTATGGTATTCGTTTTCATCCCAAGTGCTATCCTTGCACTGACCGCTTAATCGCTGTCACACAGAGAATAAAAAGCCCCGCTTTATGCGGGGCTTTTTGCGTTTAGGGCTTAAGGCATCGACAGCTAAAGCCTGAACTTGGGACAAAAAAACGGGAGAGAACATCTGTTCTCTCCCGTTTTTTTCATTGCGAATCGCTGATACCTAACGCTTACACAGAAAACGGGTAAGCGATCGGGTCGTGATGCTGGTAGCCCACCACCTCGAAATCATCCATAGTCACCCACGTTTCCAAGTCTTCCAGCGACTTGATCTTCGGGTTGATGATCAGCTGTGGCGAGGCAAACGGCTCACGCGTGAGCTGTACATCACGCATCAGTTCAAGCTGATCTTCGTAGATGTGGGCGTTGATGATCTTGTGGTATGCCTGTCCCGGCTTCTTACCGGTGATTTGCGCCATCAGTGCCAACAAGGTGTACACTTGAATTTGGTTGAAATTCAGGCCTAGCGGGACATCACACGAACGCTGGTAGCTGGTCAGGTACAAAGTATCACCTAATAGCGAAAACGTGTGTGTGTGCATACAAGGGCGTAAACAGCCCATGTCGAACTCACCCGGGTTGTAGAACGTCAGGATTTCACCACGGTCATCGATACCTTGGCTCAGGTTATCGACAATCTTACGGAGCTGATCGATGGTTGACCCATCCGCTTTCTGCCAGCTGCGCCCCTGTACCCCGTACACACGGCCCATGTCGTCATGGCCTTTACGGTGTGGGTTGTTCAGCCATGCGGTGTTGTCGTTGGCGTTCATGTCCCAGGTTTTGGTGCCTAGCGCACGGAAATCTGCCGCGTTATCGTAGCCGCGGATATAGCCCAGTAGCTCAGCAATGGCCGATTTCCAATAACTTTTACGCGTGGTGATCAGCGGAAACTGATTGTTCGCCACATCATAGTTTAAATCGGCATTTACCACGGTCAGGCAACGTTTACCGGTGCGCTGGTTCTCAATCCATACGCCGTCATCAACAATGCGCTGACAAAGGGCTAAATACTGTTTCATGTCCTGCTGGCCTTCATTACTGCTTAAATATAATTGTGGTCGATTCTACCGAAAGAACCCCTTATAACCCACCGTCTACTCCAAAAATAAAAAAAGGCAGCCTAAATAGGCTGCCTTCATCAAACACATTAATGCGTTAGTTAAACTTACGCCGCTTTACTCTTTGGCTGGCACTTATACGCCCACAGCAGCATCAAGGCACCAGCGATCACCATCGGTAGCGACAGGATTTGGCCCATGCTGATCCAACCGCCAAACAAGCCCAACTGCGCATCCGGCTCACGGAAGTATTCCACGATAAAGCGGAAGCTGCCATAACCGAGCAAGAACAAGCCCGATACCGCCCCAGCAGGACGCGGCTTACGGATAAACACGTTCAGGATGATCAGCAGCACCACGCCTTCGAGGAAGAATTCATACAGCTGCGAAGGATGACGCGGCAGCGGCCCACCGGTTGGGAATACCATCGCCCACGGCACATCCGTGGTACGACCCCACAATTCGCCATTAATGAAGTTGCCCAAACGGCCAACGCCCAAACCAAACGGTACCAACGGGGCGATGAAATCGGCCACATTAAAGAAGGTACGGTTATGCTTATGCGCATACCAGAACATCGCGGTGATCACACCCAGCAGGCCACCGTGGAATGACATGCCGCCCGTCCACACTTTGAACAGGTACAATGGGTTATCAAGGAACATGTCGAAGTTATAGAACAGGACATAACCAATACGGCCACCCAAGACCACACCCAAGAAACCAGCAAACAACAGATCGCTGACCTGATCGCGAGTCCAACCACTGCCCGGCTTATCCGCGCGACGGTTTGCCAACCACATGGCAAACACAAACCCCAATAAATACATCATGCCATACCAGCGTATGGCCAACGGCCCGATCTCAATCAATACAGGATCAATCGTCGGGAACGTTAAAAAACCTTGGCTCATTCTACTTATCTCAATCTGTCACACAGAGGGGAGTCTCTGTGATGCATTATCCCATAAACATTTTCGCACTAATAAACAGCAGGAAAACCGCGAATATTTTTTTCAGCATCGGGGTCGGTAATCGACTCACCCACGCCGCACCAAACCGAGTGGTGGTGGTCGACGTCAATACAATCCCTAGCAAAGCAGGCACGTACACATACCCGATGCTCAGTGGAGGCAGCGCTTCATCCCCCACCCCAGCGGCAATAAAGCCAATCATACCAGCGACCGCAATCATGGCACCGGCAAACGATGCACAACCAATCGCACGACGCATTTCCACGCCGTGCCAATTAAGGAAAGGCACGGTTAACGAGCCGCCACCGATCCCCGCAAGGCTAGACAACATGCCAATGATGCCACCGGCACAAAACGTTTTACCGACCCCCGGCAACGGGCGATTGCTGCTAAAGCGCATAGACAGCAGCATTTGCACCGCCAGCAGTAACACAATTATGGCAAAAATTTGTGGCAAACTGTCACTGGGTACCAACTCAGCCACCACACTGCCGCCTAAGCCGCCCAAAATCACCCCGGGTGCGAGACTTTTCACCACCGCAAAATCGATGTTGCCCAACCGATAGTGATTACGTGCCGAAGAACCGGAGGTCATCACAATACTGGCCAACGATGTCGCTAACGCCATGTGCATCACCTGTTGGCTTTCAATCCCCGCTAAAGGTAACAACCAAACCAACGCCGGCACCACCAGCAAGCCGCCACCGATCCCCAATAGACCGGCTAACACACCGACCACGGCGCCGAGCCCCAAACAAAACGCAAACGCCCACAGCGCATTGCTGTACACAGCCTCACCGGCCATGACGCTGTTCCACATGTCTACCATGATGTTCTATTTACCCGCACGGATTAAGCCACCCAATCCATGGCTATCGACGAAGGCCGTTGTTTGGGTCCGAATTTCATCAGCAAACGTGGCTGACAGTGCATACTGCGCCAGTTCTTCCATCTCTGCCAGTGAAATATGGCGAAGGATGTATTTGATTTTGGCGACATTACGGGTGTTCATACTGAGCGAGCGATAGCCCATTCCGACCAAAAGCAATGCCCCGATCGGATCACCGGCCAACTCACCACACACACTGACGGGGATCTGCAATTGCTGACTCACCGTGATAATGTGCTTAAGCGCATGGATCACCGCAGGGTGCAGTGCATCATAGACACCGGCAACCCGTGCATTGTTCCGATCAACCGCCAGTAAATATTGGGTTAAGTCGTTGCTGCCAACAGAAATAAAGTCAACCCGTCCTTTCAGAACCGGTAACTGATACAAAATGGACGGGACTTCAATCATGATCCCAATCCGTGGCCGACGCAGAGTGTGGCCTTTCGCTTCAGCCACGTTGGCCACTTCCGCATAAGCCCGTTCAATGAGCAACATCGACTCATCAAGCTCAGCAATACCGGAGATCATCGGCAGCAAAATGTCCATGTTGTCATGCCCAATACTGGCTCGCAGCATGGCACGCACTTGGATCAGAAAAATTTCGGGGTGGTCGAGGGTGAAGCGGATCCCACGCCAACCAAGGAACGGGTTATCCTCTTCAATCGCCAGATACGGCAATGGTTTATCCCCCCCAATGTCCAGCGTACGCATCACCACCGGTTTATTGGGGTACGTCGATAAAATGGCTTGGTATTGCTGGGTTTGATCTTCTTCTGAGGGAAAACTGCGCTGCAGCAAAAAAGGCACTTCAGTACGGTAGAGCCCCACACCATCCACACCGCGGTTCACCGCAATACTGGTGTCGGCACTGAGGCCGGCATTGAGAAACACGTTGATGCGCTGTTGATCGCGGGTTGCAGCCGGCTTATCCAAGCCCACTTCCACCACTTTCGCCAACTCATTTTCTTCGCGTAATAAACGGGTGTATTCCGCCAGCACATGGCGATTCGGGTTAACCAGCAAATCACCACGATAGCCATCCACAATGACTTGGCAGGCATGAATTTTCTCTGGCACAAAATCCACCCCCATGATGGCGGGGATCCCCAACGCACGAGAAAGGATCGCCGCATGCGAGTTCGCGGCCCCTTCTTGCGATACCACCGCTGCGAGCTTATCGCGCGGCACGCTGGCCAGCATGGCGGCGGTCAATTCACGGGTCAGCAACACCACAGGTTCATCCCACTGGTGCTCAGTCGCGTCTTCGTTGTAGAGGAAATACAGCAGACGTTGCCCCAACTCGCGAATGTCTTGCGCGCGCTCTTTGAGGTATTCGTCTTTCATGTTGGTAAAGCGGGCTGAATACGTCTCCACCACTTGGCGGATCGCCCACTCGGCCAAATCGCCGCGTGCCACCTTGCCAAACAGATCTTTGCGGAGCATGGGATCATTCAACAAATGGCTGAACAGGTCGAAAATGGCGAGGGTGTCTTTTTGCAGTTCGCTATCAAAGCGTTTACGCAGACGGCGAAACTCGGCACTGGCCAGTTCAATGGCAATGCTCAAACGTTCTTGTTCCGCCTCTCGATCTAAACAGGAGGCAGGTGCAACCAACTCCAATCGCGGTTGGTTATCGTCCCACCATGCACGGGCAACCGCCACGCCTGTCGACGCCGCTGAGCCTTGCAAGTGTAAACCGTTGTGTTGATCTGGCCACATCCCCTGTGCTTTGGCATGGGCCAGCAGCACCGCGAGCTGAGCGGCCAAGGTCACCATAAAGGATTCTTCGCCCTCATTAAACTCACGCTGCTCACGCTGTTGGATCACCAAGACCCCCAGCACCTGACGCTGGTGGATGATCGGTGTACCAAAAAACGAGTGAAACGCGTTCTCTCCCGTGCCCGGGAGACGCTTAAAATTGGGATGATGACGCGCATCGGCGACATTGATCGGCTCTGCCCTGTCGGCCACGAGCCCAACCAGCCCTTCGCCGAACGCAAGGCCCGTGTAACGGGACGGCTTTTTTAAGCCTTTGGTTGCCATTAAGGTGTAGCGTCGACGCTTGTGATCGGCGATATACACAGAGCAACACTCTGTTTTCATCGCCTGACACGTACTCACCACTAACTGGTCAAGCGCATCAAGAAGGCTTGGGGCACTGGCCACCTTTTCAACAATTTCTCTCAGTTGCGTCAGCATACTTTGCCCTATTCCCTCTTTACCGCGTTTATCCTCGCTTAATCCGGCGCTTTTTGCGGTCTTTGCGCTCTTTAAACGGCATTGCCATTGCGGCAAATTCTTTTAGTGCACGCCGGTAAACGTCGCGCTTGAAGGACACAACTTGTCTCACCGGATACCAATAGCTGACCCAACGCCAACCATCAAACTCCGGTGTCGTGCCACGCTGCATGTTCACCTTGGACTCATCACATTCTAGACTGAGCAGAAACCATTTCTGCTTTTGGCCGATACAAACAGGCTTAGAATCCCAGCGAACTAACCGTTTAGGAAGTTTGTAACGAAGCCAATGGCGACTTGACGCCAAAATTCGCACATCTTTCTTGGTTAGCCCCACTTCCTCGTAGAGTTCCCGGTACATGGCTTGCTCAGGGGTCTCCCCCTCATCAATCCCGCCCTGCGGAAACTGCCAGGAATGTTGTCCATATCGTCGAGCCCAGAATACTTCGCCATGGCTATTACAGATCACAATACCCACATTCGGGCGGTATCCATCGCCATCAATCACTGGACGACCTCAATATAAATCTCTATTAATTGTGATTTTTTCATAGTCAGTGCAACGGGTAAACAAACATTCTAATTTATCACGTCTTTTTCCTACCAAAGCCGCATATTCTGGATAACTTCACCCAGGTGCTTTTTTTATAAACAATCAAATGAGACCTAGGCCACATTTATACACGTTTTCTGTGGATAGATTTGTGAAGAAGCCAGAAAACGGGGGAATCACATAGGATCCTCACGCCGCTAAATTGTTGAAATTATCCACGACCGCAAAAAACAAAACACATTAAAACAATAAGATAAAATCAAAACCAGACAAAAACAAATCGATCACACATTGGATCCATACTCAACACAATGCGATCGGTTAAAGATCGAACAATCACTTCCTTATCCACACCACAGAGCGTAAAACGCACAAAAATCACGCACTAATACGTTTAAAATACCGCCAAACCCCTGTGTATTTATCCATATTATTGATTATAAAGAAATTTGCCCGCTTCCCTTGTGGATAACTAAACGGCAACGATCATCCCCGCCTCGCCCACCGCAAACCTTACGTTTTGCGAAGATCGTACAGAACACTCAATAAAATAACGTATTTTCATGGTGATACGTAAAAAAACCCGTTGCTATTCTCTGTCACGCCTCGCAACAAACGCAGTGATCATGCTGCCTTGACGTACTGCCACACCGTTTTTTCCCCCACCCACTGTGTCTTTCGCTATGATAAAATCCTACGCGATGGCCACAGCCCCCAACGATACGATGAGCTTATGAAACCTGTAGATAAACTGCCCCCCAAGCCCACCCCCACCACTGAACAAGCGTTGCTTGAGCGGGCACACGCACTTGCAGGCATGACATTGGGTGAATTAGCGGCAGAAGCCGGGATCATTCCCCCTCCCGATCTCAAGCGCGATAAAGGCTGGGTCGGCCAGTTGCTGGAATGGCACTTAGGGGCCAGTGCTGGCAGCAAGCCAATCCCTGACTTTGCTGAGCTCGGGATTGAACTTAAAACCATCCCGATCGGTTATAACGGCAAGCCCCTTGAAACCACCTTTGTCTGTGTCGCCCCGCTGATCGGGCTACAGGGCCTGAACTGGGAAAACAGCCACATTCGCCATAAGCTCGCCCACGTGCTTTGGATCCCCGTCGAAGGCGAACGTGAAATCCCACTGGCTGAACGCCATGTCGGCTCGCCTTTGCTCTGGCGTCCATCCGCCGATGAAGAGCAACAACTGCGCCAAGACTGGGAGGAGTTGATGGACATGATCGTACTGGGTCGCGTCGAGCAGATCACCGCCCGTCATGGGGATGTCTTGCAGCTTCGCCCTAAAGCAGCCAACAGCCGAGCCTTAACTGAAGCCTATGGCGCGAATGGCCAGCCGATCAAAACCTTGCCGCGCGGCTTTTACCTCAAAACCACGTTCACTGCAGGCTTGCTTGAACGCTACTTTATTCTCTGATTCTTCCGACTTTCATCATCGGCCTCCCCCTCGACTACAAAGCGATCGTCATGTCTTCCCGACACGGCGAGAGCTGGCCATCAGGGGAAAACTCGTCATACGGATCGGTGACGCGCAACGTTACCGACGTGATCCCCAGCGGTCGCAATAATTCACCGACCTGATCTAACGTTTGAAACCGTACCATCTCCCCGGCGTCATTTTTCAATGGCTCAAGATGATGCTTGTATTCCACTTCCATCAAATAGTCAGCACACCCCGCATAACTGGTGACAATACAGCGCGGCAACACACCGGTGTCGGCCTGCGTCCAATGTTTTAACTGTGACAATTTCATAGCGAGCCCTAACGTGAGGGTGACGAACCGTTACCCTGATGAACAATAACTGATTTTAACTATTGGTCAGTTCCTCTCAGTCGGCAAGTTCCCCCAACGAAAACCCAGCTTCTCAGTAAGGCGGCATCACGTTATAGTCAAATCATGGCTTATCGGTTACGCACGCCGTCCAAGGAGGACTCATGCACTATCACACGATCCCGAATACCCATCTGGAAGTCAGCAAAATTTGTCTTGGCACCATGACGTTTGGTGAGCAAAACACCGAGAAAGACGCCCACAGCCAACTCGATTTGGCCCTTGAACGCGGCGTTAACTTCATTGATACCGCAGAAATGTACCCCGTACCGCCCAAGGCGGACACGCAAGGCCTCACCGAGCGCTATATTGGCAATTGGCTGAAAAAAACCGGCCGTCGTGACAAAGTCATTCTCGCTACCAAAGTCGCGGGACCACGCAGCTTGCCGTATATTCGGCCTGATATGGCGCTTGATCGCCGCAACATTCATGATGCGGTCGAAACCAGCCTTGAGCGCTTACAAACCGACTACATCGACCTGTATCAATTGCATTGGCCACAGCGGGAAACCAATTGCTTTGGTCAACTCAACTACACCGCAAAAGACGATCAGTCCGGCGTCACACTCAATGATTCCCTCGATGCTCTGGCAGAACTCGTGCGGGCGGGCAAAGTGCGCTATATCGGCCTGTCTAATGAAACCCCTTGGGGGGTAATGTCGTTTTTGAAATTGGCGGAAAAGCATGATTTACCGCGAGTCGTGACCATTCAGAATCCGTATAACTTGCTAAACCGCAGTTTTGAAGTGGGCCTGTCTGAGATCAGCCATCAGGAAGGGGTCGAGCTGTTGGCCTATTCACCGCTGGCGTTTGGTGCTCTCAGTGGCAAATACCTGCAAGGGGCACGTCCCGCCGGAGCGCGCTGTACCTTGTTTGAACGTTTCTCTCGCTACTTCAACCCGCAAGGTATCGCGGCGACACAAGCGTACGTCGATGTGGCGCATAAACACGGCCTCGATCCCGCGCAAATGGCGCTGGCGTTTGTTAACCAACGGCCGTTTGTTGCCAGCAACATTATTGGGGCGACCACCCTGGATCAACTGGAGGCCAATATTGCCAGTATCGATCTCCACCTGAGCGAAGAGGTAATGACCGATTTGCACGCGGTGGGCGTGCAATACTCCAATCCCTGCCCATAAGCCGTTACGGATCGAGTAAGACAAAAAAGCCCCCGTCACAGAACGGGGGCTTTTGATTTTCTCGCTACCCCCTGCCGTCATACAACAGGGGGACCGATTACGTCAGTAATCGTGGCCGGTGTAAGCGTCTAAGGTGACGTACCTTGCGGCTGGCCGGGGTAGACAATCGATCGCTGGCAATGCGTGAGTCTCGGTCAATACCAATATCATTCAGCAAGTGGGCTGAAAGATGCGGTAAATTAACCTGAACTCGGCGATACTGCTGACGCCAGTGGGTATCTTCACGCTGAAGATCCAGTTGAACAAAAAAAACGGCAAGTCGTAAATAGACTGATTGGCGCATGGTCATGCTCTCCTAATAAATTTAACTAAATTCAGGACGCAGGACTGCCGTATCAGGCTGACAACATAAGTAAGACTTAACTAGCCGCGACAGTACTCCGCGGCCTATTTACACAGCAATTAACGCATACGTTAATGGTGTGAATACGTTACCGTATCATCGGAAAAACAGGTCAATGTCAGGCGTTTATCTAGCATGATGTGTTCCTCCAATAACAGGGGGTTGATATGAGAATGAAGGTTCATTTTAATAGTCCGCAGTGAAAAAACAACCGCCTAACACATTGAAAATGAGGAAAACCATATTGTGCTGATGACAAAGAGAGCAAGCGGGAGACGATGACATAATTCTCTCCCTATCGCTAAATTTCAGTGTAAGTGCTGACTTCACGAAAAGAAAAGCCAGCGGCGGTGACCGTTGCCATCAGGCATGCCGCTAGCTTTGTCGAAAATGACGCGGCGGCGGTACCAAATCATGTTTATTGAGTAAGCGGTACATGGTCGCGCGCGATACCCCCAGCTCTCTGGCGGCCGCTGAGATCTGCCCTTTGTTATTTTCCAACACCGCCAATAATGCCCCCCGCTCTGATTCTTCACGGATGGTTTTCAAGCTCTGGCGATCATCGTTAATACGCGGCAAATCAAAATGCTCTACATCCAGCACTTTACTGTCAGCCAACAAAATAGCCCGTTTGATCTGACCCACCAATTCCCGCACATTGCCTGGCCATGAATACCCCATCAACAGCTGACTGGCTTTCGCGGACAACTGCTTGACCGGACTGTTGTACTGACGGGCAAATTTGAGCAAGAGATATTCCGCCAACAATTGAATGTCTCCGCCGCGCTCACGCAGTGCAGGCACGGTTAAATGGAACGTATTCAAGCGGTAATAAAGATCATCACGTAAGGTGCCCGCTTCCAGCAGATCATCCAGTGAATAGCGGGTGGAGACGATTAAACGTACGTTAGGGCGAATAGCGCGGCCACACGTGGTGGTGAAGGCGTCACTTTCAAGAAGGCGTAAAATATCTTGCTGGCAGGTATCGTCTAACAAGGCGATTTCATCTAAGAACAATACCCCGTTTTCTGCCGCCGAAAAACAACACTGCGCTTGGTTATCGGGTAACACCGGCACGCACCAATCGGACTCAACGTCGTCACAATTAACAGTGATAAAGGCGGACTTCGCACGAGTAGAAGCCTGATGGATCGCTTGCGCGACCAGCTCTTTTCCGGTGCCAATTTCCCCCAGCACCAACACAGGCATATCGGTCATGGCAAGCCGCTTCACCTGGTGCTGCAGCTTTTGCATCGCCGGTTGTTCACCCTGTAAACCATGCTGGCCAAACTGTCCCAACTCGGGCCACACCCGCCGTTCTAATTGCAGCATCCCCAGCTGATGACCGATGGTTTTCAGTAACTGAGACTCAGGCACCGGAATCGTAAAGTAGTCGACGCAAAAATTCACAATGAATTGGCAGATCGCATCATTACAGAGCTGATCTTCACGCACTAAGGCGAGCCAACGGGCCTGCTTATTACGATTCACCACGCCGGCGATCCCTTGCAGGCTGAAGTTATCCCGGGTGACATCCACCACCCCAATACATGGGCCGGTTTCCAACAACAAGCGATCGGCAGCACGTAGATCCAGACTGCGATGGCACTGCCACCCCGCTTTTTCTAAGGCAGGCAGCCACGTACACGCACCGTCACCTAACACCACCAGTGTTCCCAGTACTGGGCTATTTGTTTTCACCATATTCATCCAACTACTATCTCTTGCCAATACCCCTTGCAAGATTGGCAACGGGCCATAGCAACCAACTACGGTAAGGATTCCATATTCATGCCTTTGATCATATGTTGCATGATCATTTAAATGCAACTTGTTTACTATCAAAATTATAGCGAGTCATGCTATGTCAAAAAAAACATGCGACAGAGGTGAAAACAACACATTCTCATACTACGCTTGCCTTTTTGGTTGCGACCCATCGCACGAATACGTGTAACGCGCATTGCCTCGCTTCATGCGCGTTTATCCTCATGCCATGAGACACAGACAACAAACCGTGAACAACAGGCAAAAAAAAACCACTCCGAAGAGTGGTTTTTTCATCACAAAAGCCGTTAGCCGTTGTTCTGTGGGCGCATTGCCGGGAACAGAATGACGTCACGGATAGTGTGCGTATTGGTAAATAGCATCGCCAAACGGTCGATACCGATACCTTGACCCGCTGTTGGCGGTAGGCCGTGCTCAAGTGCCGTGATGTAGTCGCCGTCGTAGTACATGGCTTCATCATCACCCGCATCTTTCGCGTTCATCTGTGCTTTGAAACGCTGATCTTGATCTTGCGAGTCATTCAGCTCAGAGAAGCCGTTTGCCACTTCACGGCCGCCAATGAAGAACTCAAAGCGGTCTGTGATGAAGGCATTGTTGTCATTACGACGTGCCAATGGCGAGATATCGGCTGGGTATTCAGTGATGAACGTTGGCTGCATCAATTTCGGCTCAGCGGTTTCACCAAAGATTTCTTCCAGAAGCTGACCACAGGTCCAGAACTTCTCAACGTAGATGTCCAAGCTGCGTGCGATGTTCGCCATGTGCTCACGATCAGCAACAAGGTCGTACGTTAGCGCTTGAATGTCAGCGTGCTCAGGGTTGTAGTGTTTGATCGCATCTAGCATGCTCATACGCGCGTACTGACCGCCGAATTCAACGGTGTGCTCGCCGTAAGGCATTGAAGAGCTACCCAATACTTCAACGGCAACAGTGCGTAGCATGTCTTCCGTCAGATCCATCAGATCGTTGTAATCCGCGTACGCCATGTAGAATTCAATCATGGTGAATTCAGGGTTGTGACGCGGAGACAGGCCTTCGTTACGGAAGTTACGGTTGATTTCGAACACACGCTCAAAACCACCCACAACCAAACGCTTCAGGTATAGCTCAGGCGCGATACGCAGGAACATTTCCTGATCCAACGCGTTGTGATGCGTGATGAATGGACGTGCAGACGCACCACCCGGGATCACTTGCATCATTGGCGTTTCCACTTCCATGAAGTCTTTTGACTCCATGTAACGGCGGATCGCTGAAATCAGCTTTGAACGGATCTTAAAGGCATTACGTGAATCTTCATTCACGATCAAATCAACGTAACGCTGACGGTAACGCATTTCCTGATCGGTCAAACCGTGGAATTTTTCAGGTAGCGGACGCAATGCTTTGGTCAGTAGCTCGTACTGTTCCATGTTCACGTACAGGTCGCCTTTGCCTGATTTGTGCAACGCACCTTTAATACCGATGATGTCACCGATATCCAGACCTGAGTATTTTTCTTTCAGTTCGCCCTGAACCGCTTTGTCAGCGTAAGCCTGAATGCGACCAGACACGTCTTGGATAGCAAGGAATGGACCACGTTTAGCCATGATACGGCCCGCGATAGCCACTACGTGACCCGCTTCTTCCAGTTCTTCTTTGCTCAATTCACCGAATTTAGCCTGAAGATCGCCCGCTAAGCTGTCGCGACGGAAATCATTCGGATGGCCGTTTGCTTTACAGTTCTCGCGAATCATATCCAGTTTCGCGCGACGCTCAGCAATCAGCTTATTCTCATCTAGTAATTGATCAGTCATGGGTTAACCCTTACATGTTTAAACCAGTGTCGGTTACAGACCTGATTTCAGGCTGGCTTCAATAAAACGGTCTAAGTCGCCGTCCAGTACTGCTTGGGTGTTACGATTCTCCACCCCAGTACGTAAATCTTTAATGCGAGAGTCATCCAGTACGTAAGAACGGATCTGGCTACCCCAACCAATGTCAGACTTCGAGTCTTCGTTGGCTTGCTTCTCAGCATTTTGCTTTTGCATCTCAAGCTCGAACAGTTTTGCTTTCAACTGCTTCATCGCTTGGTCTTTGTTCTTGTGCTGAGAACGGTCGTTCTGACACTGTACTACCGTGTTGGTCGGGACGTGAGTAATACGTACCGCCGATTCGGTGGTGTTAACGTGCTGACCACCCGCGCCTGAGGCACGGTATACATCGATACGCAGATCAGAAGGATTGATCTCGATATTGATGTTGTCATCCACTTCAGGGTAGATAAAGACAGATGCAAATGAGGTATGACGACGACCGCCTGAGTCGAACGGTGATTTACGCACAAGACGGTGTACACCGGTCTCGGTACGTAGCCAGCCGTATGCGTACTCACCCGCAATACGTACTGTGACCGATTTCAGACCTGCTACATCACCTTCAGACACTTCAATCACTTCCGTTTTGAAGCCTTTGGCGTCAGCCCAACGCAAGTACATGCGCAGCATCATTGACGTCCAGTCTTGCGCTTCAGTACCACCTGAACCCGCTTGAAGGTCGATATAACAATCAGAAGCGTCGTGATCGCCAGAGAACATACGACGGAACTCAAGCTTCGCCAGCTTCGCTTCAAGCTCAGCCAGTTCAGGTTCGATCTCGTCAAACGTTTCTTGGTCTTCTTCTTCTACCGCTAGTTCAAGCAGGCCTTCAACGTCTTCAACGCCTTGGTCTAGCTGATCAATGGTATCGACAATCGCTTCCAGGGCAGAACGTTCTTTACCCAGCGCTTGGGCGCGCTCAGGTTCGTTCCACACATCAGGTTGCTCTAATTCTGCGTTTACCTCTTCTAGACGCTCTTTCTTAGCATCATAGTCAAAGGTACCCCCTAAGGATATCAGTACGCGCTGACACATCCTCAAGTCGGTTTTTAATAGGATTAATCTCGAACATTGCCACTCTTCATAGCCGAAATGGACATAACCGAAGGATTCTATCGAATTGTAGATAGAATATACAGGGGGGAAGAAAGGGAATCTGTGAATTTATTTTCTAAGCCCAGTCACAGAAACAGCGTGGTGGCGGGGTTGCAATGCACGGTTTGCTCTGCTTACGGCCGAACAAACCGTGCCACTGATGACAGTGTAGGGGTTACAGGGCGGCCATGTGTTCGACCATCAACTGCAAGCTACTGTTGCCTCTAAATTCATTGACATCAAGACGATAGACTAACTCGACCTGCTGCACGGAGGCATCCGGCCAGCGGCGTAAATCAATATTAAACGCAATGGCATCAATCACACTGCCGCCGTGAACGGGCTCCAGCATCATCTTCAGGTGCTTGCCCCCCACCAGCTTTTGATGCAACAGGCGGAACTGGCCATCAAACATCGGCTCAGGAAATTGTTGTCCCCACGGGCCACCCGCGCGCAACAACTCTGCGGTAGGCATGCTCAGCTCTTGTGGCTGCAATTCGCCATCGGTCAGCAGCACGCCTTTCAGCGCTGCTTCATCCAACTCGTTACGTACCGCCGCATCAAACGCTTTGCTAAACGCTTCAAGCTGAGCGTCCTGAATGGTTAAGCCGGCCGCCATGGCGTGGCCACCAAACTTTAGGATCATGCCCGGGTTTTGGGTGTCGATCAGATCCAACACATCCCGCATATGCAAACCGGGGATCGAGCGGCATGAGCCTTTTACTTCCCCACTGCCCGCATCGGCAAACGCAATCACCGGGCGGTGATAACGCTCTTTAATGCGTGACGCCAAAATACCGATCACCCCTTGGTGCCAGTCACGCTGGAACAACACCAAGCCATACGGCATGTCTTGCTGGTTAAATTTCAATCGTTCACAAATCGCCAAGGCTTCTTCTTTCATGCCTTGTTCGATTTCCTTGCGGGTCTGGTTAAGTGCATCCAGCTCGGTCGCCATACGGCGGGCGGCCTGAATGTTGTCACACAATAGCAACTCGACCCCGAACGACATGTCATCCAATCGCCCAGCGGCATTGATACGCGGGCCCAGAGCAAAGCCCAAATCACTCGCGACCAGCTTGGCCGGATCGCGGTTCGCCACTTCAATCAGCGCACGGATCCCCGGACGGCATTTACCGGCACGGATACGCTGCAAGCCTTGGTGCACCAAAATACGGTTGTTGCCATCTAAGGCCACCACATCCGCCACGGTACCCAATGCCACCAAGTCCAACAACTCGGCCAAGTTTGGCTCACTGATCCCCTGCTCACTGAACCAATTGCTCTGGCGCAACGTCGCACGCAAAGCCAGCATCAGATAAAACGCCACACCGACCCCACAGAGGGATTTGGATGGGAAGTCACAAGCATGCAGGTTCGGATTCACCATCGCATCCGCCTCCGGCAAGGTATCACCCGGCAAGTGGTGATCGGTCACCAACACTTGGATACCCTTGGCTTTCGCCGCCGCCACACCCGCAATCGACGACACGCCGTTATCCACCGTCATGATCATCTCTGCACCACGGGCAGCAGCTTGCTCCACCACCTCGGGGCTTAAACCATAACCGTCATCAAACCGGTTTGGCACCAAATAATCGACATTGCGGCACCCCAGCATACGCAGCGCCAACACCGACAAGGCAGAACTGGTGGCGCCATCGGCATCAAAATCCCCGACCACGATAATGCGGCGTTGTTCGGCTAGCGCTTGTACCAACAAATCCACCGCTGGCTGAATGCCAAACAGTTGATCATAGCCCAGCAGCCCACGGGCACCGCGCTCAAGCTCCGCCTCGCAGGTGATCCCGCGACTGGCATAAATCCGCTGTAATAACGGCGGGGTGGCATCAGTAAACTGGCTGGTGTCCGCCTCAGGGCGGCGTTTTATTTCAATCATGGGACACGTCTGCTGGCAGAGAGGAGAAAAGAAAAATCACTATATACCCACGTTATCACAAGATGACGGATTGAGCATGCCACAGATAGCGAACGCCACCGACATTCTGTCACAGGGATTAACGGTTCACGGGGATTAACGGTCGAAGAGCAACACGGTGGCGCAACAAGGGGCACTCAAGGAGGATAAAAATGGCGGCGCAGAAACGCAACAGCCCGAGCACGCACGGGCTAACGTGTGTGTCGGGCTGTTTAACGGTTATCGCATCACGGCTACACCGCCGTGGTGGTCAACGTCTTAACTGCGGCTGTCGAGCATCTTACGCAGCATGGCTGCAGGCTGGTAGCCCGGCAGCATCGTACCGTCTTCCAGTACCAACGCCGGTGTACCGGATACGCCCATGGCCACGCCCAAATCATACTGCTGCATGATCATGTCATCCTGCTTCGGACCGCTTTGATCAAACGTACCACTCTTCGCATCATGCATCGCTTTCACGCGATCTTTGGCTCCCCAAATCGCGCTCATTTCGCTGAAGTTACGCGAGTTTTTACCGCCACGAGGGAACGCCAAGTAACGGATGGTGATGCCGGCATCGTTGTATGCCTGCATTTCGTTATGCAGCTTACGGCAGTAACCACAGCTGGTGTCAGTAAACACCGTCACCACGTATTTTTCATCTTTGGCAGGATAGACGATCATCTCATCTTCCATCCCTTTCAGCTTATCTTTGTTCAGCTTCGCCATTTTTTGCTCAGTCAGGTTCACAGGCTGTGCCCCATCTTCGCTCTTGAACAGATTACCCGCCAAGAAATAGCTCGCGTCATCGTTCATGTACAAAATGCCACGGTCAGTCACGACTTCGTTTAAGCCAGATACCGGTGACGCGCTGATTTCGACAGACTTCAGACCCAGGCTGCTCAATTTGTTATTGATTGCCGCTTCATCCGGTTTTGCCGAAGCGGTAAAAGCTGTCATTGCCACAGCGGTTGCAAGTAACGTACGGCCCAAAAAGCGCATTAACTTTTCCTTTCACTAAATAGATAAACACAAATGTATCAGACAAGGCATGGCCGTCTTCGACGTACCGATCAGCGTCCACTTAGAAATATGACCCTGAGAGTACAAAATAATTTCAGCACGCCCTAAATATCTCATCACTGGAGTATAACCAATCTCACAATAACGGGACTAGTATCACGCTTTACAACATTTTATGCGTGCTTTGTGTGCGCTACGCGCGAGGGTGATGCGTCTGATGCAGTTGCTTCAATCGCTCGGTCGCCACATGGGTGTAAATTTGCGTGGTCGACAAATCGCTGTGGCCCAACAACATTTGCACCACGCGAAGATCTGCCCCGTAATTAAGTAAGTGGGTGGCAAAGGCATGGCGCATCACGTGCGGGGATAAGCTATCACTGTCGATACCCGCAATGACCGCATAATGTTTGATACGGTGCCAAAACGTCTGGCGTGTCATCTGCTGGGCACGCTTACTCGGGAACACCACGTCAGAGGTTTTTTCACCCAATAACGCGGGGCGGCCATGCTGAATAAATTGCTCAATCCAATCGATGGCATTTTCCCCCATCGGCACCAAGCGCTCTTTGTCCCCTTTACCCGTCACGCGTACCACGCCCTGACGCAAGCTGACATTCTCCATCGTCAGGCTCACCAACTCCGTCACACGCAAGCCCGTCGCGTATAACAGCTCCAGCATGGCTTTGTCGCGTAACTCTACCGGATCGTTCAAGTCCGGCGCATCCAACAGCGCCCATACCTGCTCTTCAGTGATATCTTTCGGCAAACGCTTGGGTAACTTCGGGCTGATCAACAACGCGCTGGGATCATCCAAACGCATTTTTTCCCGATACAGGTATTGAAACAGGCGGCGGATCGCCGACAACATGCGCGCACGCGACGTCTGCTTGTAATCGGCATCATGCAGCCATTGTTGATACCGCTGAAGATCATCCACACTGACCGTTTCCAGACGGGCTCCCTGCTCGCCCACCCACACTTGCAGCTTTTTAAGATCATTGCGGTAAGAGGTCAGGGTATTTTCCGATAACCCGCGCTCCATCCACATTGCATCGAGAAAACGCTCGATGATCACTTCATCATTTTCCACTACTACCTCAAGGAAATACGGCCCATTTTCGGCGCAGTCGCCATCAAACACATGGATATATAAACAGTACTGCAATGGTAGTCGATTTACCGCTAAATGTAACCGCTCAACCCCGCATAGACCGATAATTATCCTTATCAACAGCAAAACCCCCGCCCTGCACAGGGAAAGGTGGTGAAAGATAGCCGTGCGATAGGTAATATGCTCTCCATCATTCTCCGTAACATATTGGACACGCAGCATGAAGATTGGCTTATTTTATGGCTCAACCACCTGTTATACCGAAATGGCCGCGGAAAAAATCCGCGCCTGCATCGGTGGCGAGCTGGTCGAGATCCACAATATTAAAGAGGCAGAGCTCACTGCCATGAATCAGTACGATATGCTGATTTTAGGTATCTCCACATGGGATTTCGGTGAACTGCAAGAAGATTGGGAAAGCGTGTGGGAACAGCTGGACGGGCTGAGCCTGAACGGGAAAACCGTGGCGCTGTTTGGCCTGGGCGATCAAGAAGGCTATACCGAGTGGTTCTTGGATGCGATGGGTATGCTGCACGATAAGCTGTTGCCAACAGGTGCACAATTTGTCGGTTACTGGCCAAACGAAGGCTACGAGTTTGAAGCCTCTAAAGCCCTGACGGAAGACGGGGAGTTCTTTGTCGGCCTGGCGCTGGATGAAGACAGCCAGTACGAACTGAGTGACGATCGCATCACCGCGTGGTGTGAGCAGATCTTAACGGAATACAGTGAGTCGTTGTAAACACTGACTGACCCTGTCTTTTGGCTCTTTCGGCCAAAACAAAAGAGGGATGCCCATGGGCATCCCTCTTTTTTATTCTTCACTTGCTGATTGAACCATTACGCCGTTTGGCTTTTTTGTTCAACCGACTTTGCTGTTTTTGCACCCATGATACAGGTGATCACAAGCGCAATCGCCGTTGGCATCAACCATGCCATGCCGTAATCAAACAGTGGGATGATTTCAAACGCATGGACGTTAAATCCTGCCACCTTCGCCGCATCAATCATGCTGAATGACAATGCCACCAACAGTACCACACGGTAAGACAACGTTGGGTTTGGCAACCAGCGACGGATGAAGGTCAAGATAACCAATGCCATCGCAATCGGGTACAGCGCAAACAACGCAGGTAGTGACAGAGTGATCAACTGGTTCAAACCTACGTTGGCTACCACACAGCACGCCACTGACAAGGCAACGGCCCACTGCTCGTACGTAATACGCGTTAGGGTTGAGAAGTAATCCGCACACGCACTGATCAAACCAACCACCGTGGTCAAACACGCCAGTAGTACAATCAAAGACAGAATGATTTGACCAGCAGGGCCAAACAATGCCGCTACGTAAATCGCCAGAATGTCACCGCCGTTTGCCGCATTCGCTGCGATGTTCACACTGGTTGCGCCGAGGTAGAACAAAGAAACGTAGACGAATGTCAAACCGGCTGCTGCAATCAGACCTGCGTAAATCAGGTATTTACGGGTCGCAGTCTCGTCGGTCACGCCTTTGCTGCGTACCGCATCCACAATCACCATACCGAACAGTAGCGCAGCCACTGCATCTAGCGTGTTGTAACCTTCAACGAAACCTTTCAGGAAAGGCATGTCAATGTAATCACCCTTCGCCGCCGCAATCGCATCTTGCGGGTCCATAACTACCGCTACCGCCAGCACAATCAGTGCAAGGAACAAGATAGGTGTCAGGAACTTACCCACCATGTCGACAAGGTTGCCGCGTGAGCGAGACAGGAACATAGCAATAGCAAAAAAGACGATAGAGAAAAGCGTTAAGCTAAGCTGCCCTGCATTATCAATGAACGGTTTTACCCCCATTTCATACGCAACCAAACCGGCACGTGGCGCTGCAAATGCAGGACCGATCACGATGAAAATCATCACGGCGAGGAACGTGGCCACTTTCGATGGCAAATCACGCGTCATACCCTGCCAGCCACCGGCAACCGCTACCGCAATAATAGCAACCAACGGCAAGGTAACACCCGTAGACAGGAAACCCAGCATACCGGAAAGTAAATGATCACCAGCAAGCTGGCCTGCTTGTGGCGGGAAAATGATATTACCGGCCCCAAGGAAGAACGCGAAAGTCATGAAACCTAACGCAAGGATGTCTGTTACTTTGAGTGATTTTTTCAAACTTCACCTTCCACTCTGAATTGTTGATGTGTCTGCAACTGTTTTTTAATTATTCATTCCCTTGACCACAAAAAACGAAAAGCTGAATGTGACCTCGTTCACAGCATAATGACGAAAAAGCACTCAATAAGCAACCATTCAGCCAAAAACACCACGATCTTTGGATTGCCCATTAAAAAACCAGCATTTACAACCAAAATAAGCAAACCAATCAGAACTTAAACCCAAAAAACCAAAACTATCAAAAAGATAAAAAACAGCGTTAATCTCTTTTTAACAGTTATTTAACAACAAATACGTCTGAGGATTATTTTTGGCTGTGGCTTCCCTCTGGTTAACCGTCTCTGTTTCACTGCGTTTTTTGGCTTTTCTTGCTGATAATCTGCCCTGTGCGTAAACCGATTAGGTATAATTCACGGGCAAATTTGTATCGGTTTCGGAGTGACAATGGCAAAAGGTTTCACATTTAAGCAATTCCACGTCAACGATCATGGGTGTGGGATGCCGGTTAGCACCGACGGCGTGTTGCTAGGGGCGTGGGCCACGTTGGATCCCCGAGGGCCGATGTTAGACATTGGGTGTGGCAGTGGGTTATTGGCATTGATGATCGCCCAGCGCACGCACGTTGACGCGCCCGCCGCTATTACAGCAATCGATATTGATGCCGGTGCCGTGGCCGCCGCAACGTTGAATTTTGCCGCCTCACCGTGGGCTGAGCGCTTACAGGCGCAGCATGCGGATCTGGCGGCATGGACGGCACAACAACCGGCAGCGACCTTTCACAGCATTGTGTGTAATCCGCCTTACTTTAATAACGGTGAACAAGCGCACTGTCAGGCGCGCGCCACTGCCCGCCATACCGACAGTTTGTCTCATGCCACTTTATTAGCCAGCCTCTCTCGCTTGCTCAGTAAACACGGCACAGCCAGCCTGATTTTACCGGTGTATGAAGGCCAGCAGCTGATAGCGGCCGCAGCCGATCATCAGCTGTATTGCACTCAGCTGTGTGAGGTACGCAGCACGGCGACCAAGCCCGCAAGCCGCTTACTGATCGCCTTGTCGCGCTCCCCGCAAACCTGCGAACACAGCACACTCACGATCCATGAGTCTGGCAGCTACTCCGCCCACTTTACGGCGCTAACCCAAGATTTCTATCTTAAGATGTAAGCAAGGTGGCAAGCGCCGTTGCCGCCTTAGCAAAGTTTTTATACTTTTATCGGTGATAGTTGCGGCAATTATCTCTATAATGCCGCCCCTTATATATACAGCCTGAAACCGGCAACACCTATTTTGCCCGGCGTAACGGGTGATCAGCCTTATTCCCGAGGAGAATTGACTGGTGAGAGACTTTTCCGAATTAGAATTAGATAGCGAGCTACTTCAAGCCATTGAAGAAATCGGCTATGACCGTCCAACAGCTGTACAGGCAGAGGCGATCCCTCATGCCCTAGAAGGCCGTGACGTATTGGCATCCGCTCCTACCGGTACCGGAAAAACTGCCGCGTTTCTTTTGCCGATGCTTCAGCACCTGCAGGATTTCCCGCGCAAAAAACCGGGGCCTGCACGTGTACTTGTGCTAACCCCAACCCGTGAGTTAGCGATCCAGGTTGCCGATCACGCACGCGCACTGGCGAAATACACCCAGCAGAAGATTTTCACCATCACTGGCGGGATCTCTTATGATGAACACGCTGAGTTGCTAGGCAAAACCCAAGACATCGTCGTGGCAACGCCAGGTCGTTTGATGGAATACATCGAATCTGAGCGTTTTGATTGCCGTGCGATCGAATGTCTGATCCTTGATGAAGCCGACCGTATGCTGGATATGGGCTTCGCTAAGATTGTTGAACGAATCAACAAAGAATGTCGCTGGCGCCGTCAGAGCTTGCTGTTCTCAGCAACGCTGGAAGGTAAAGGGGTACGTGATTTCTCGACCACGATTTTGAATGAGCCGGTGGAAGTGAATGCCGAGCCTGCACGTCGTGAACGTAAGAAGATCCACCAGTACTACCACCGTTGTGACACCATGGATCACAAACTGGCGCTACTGGAAAGCATCCTTAAAACAGATGCTGAACGTACTATTATCTTTGTCAAAACCCGTGAGCGTCTGGCCACACTGCGTGACCAACTAGCAGCAATGCAAATTCCATGCTGCTGGATCCAAGGTGAAATGGCTCAAGTATCACGTAACAACACCATTCGTCGTTTCCGTGACGGTGAAATCAATATCATGATCGCGACCGATGTTGCGGCCCGTGGTATCGATTTGCCGGATGTGAGCCACGTGATCAACTTCGACATGCCACGTACGGCAGATGTGTACCTGCACCGTATCGGCCGTACCGCCCGTGCGGGTAAGAAAGGCACCGCTGTGGCGTTGATCGAAGCACATGACCAAAGCATGATTGAACGTGTCGGTCGCTACATGAAAGAAGAAGTGCCAGAGCGCTTCATCGAAGGGTTGCGTCCTGCTCACAAAAAATCGAGCGTTGTGAAGAAGAAAAAGAAAAAAGATCCAAAGAAAAAAAGCGCTGTGAAGAAAAAAGCGAAGAAGTAATCGCCAACGCTAACAACGCAAACGGGCTGGTATCACCAGCCCGTTTTTTTATCTGTCATTCCGCCTGTCTCAGCGTTTTCAGCTATTTCAGCAATCTTCAGCGACGTCACCGAGACAGAGACTTACGCTTGCTCTTCGCGTTTAAACACCAACTCGGTCGCGGTCGACTCTGCAGGCACAAAGTAGTAACCCGCCACATCAAATGCCTGAATGCCTTCGACGTTTTCAATCTGATTTTCAATCAAGTAACGCGCCATCATGCCTCGGGCTTTCTTGGCATAAAAACTGATCACTTTGTAGGTGCCGTTCTTCGCGTCTTTGAACACGGGCGTGATGATTTTCCCAGCTAACTTCTTCGGCTTCACCGCTTTGAAATACTCGTTCGAGGCCAGGTTCACTAACACGTCATCACCCTGCTCGGCCAACGCCACATTGAGCTTATCGGTAATGATATCGCCCCAGAACTGGTACAAATTCGCGCCACGCGGGTTGGCCAGCTTGGTGCCCATTTCCAACCGGTAAGGCTGCATCAAATCCAACGGACGCAACAGGCCATACAGCCCAGACAGCATGCGGAAATGCTGCTGTGCATACACAAAATCCGCCTCGCTCAGCGTTTCTGCCGCTAACCCGGTGTACACGTCACCTTTGAACGCCAGAATCGCCTGACGGGCATTGTCAGGGGTGAAATCTGGGTGCCACTCGGCAAAACGGGCCGCGTTCAAGCCAGCAATTTTGTCGCTGACTTTCATCAAACTGGCAATGTCGACCGGCGTCAGTTCGCGGCATACCTCAATCAGTGCCGCCGAATGGGCTGTCAGCTCTGGCTGGGTGTACGTGGACGTCGCTAACGGCGACTCATAATCCAAGGTTTTGGCGGGTGAAACCACGATCAACATACAATCTTCCTTCTAAAATACGTCAGCAAAAGGGTAACAGCATCGTAAAAAAAAACCACGCGATATTCGCGTGGTCTTAGCTATCAATGCTATCTGTTTAACCGATGATCAGGCTTTGTCTTTCGCAGAGCGATCCCAAATGCCTTCTTCCAGTTGCGCGTGCAACTCTGGATAATCATTACTATCAAACGTCGGCACTTTGCCCATTTTTAGCTGGGCGTTGTAATCTTTCGCCAGCTTCACCGCCGTGCCCGACAACAACACAATGGCCACCAAGTTGATCAGCGCCATCATGCCCATCGACACATCGGCCATCGCCCACACCGTCGGCAAGTCAGCCAGTGCGCCGAACATCACCATTCCCAGCACAATAAAGCGGAACACGTTCAGGCCTGCTTTGTGGTTATGTTCCAAGAACAACAGGTTAGTTTCAGCATACGAATAGTTCGCCACCAGCGAGGTAAAGGCAAAGAAGAAAATCGCCACCGCGATGAACACTTCCCCCCACCCGCCAACTTGTGCACTCAAGGCACGCTGTGTCAGTTCGATACCGGTAATTTCACTGTGCGGCACGTATTCGCCCGACATCAAAATGATCGCCACAGTGGCTGAACAGATCACGATGGTGTCCATGAACACGCCCAGCATCTGCACATAGCCTTGTGAGGCAGGGTGCGGCGGATACGGCGTAGCAGAAGCCGCCGCATTCGGCGCCGAGCCCATACCGGCTTCGTTTGAGAACAAACCGCGTTTTAGGCCGTTGATCATACCTTGCGCAATGGTGTAACCCAGAGCGCCCGAAGCCGCTTCTTCCAAACCAAAGGCACTGCGGAAAATCATGCCCAAGACATCGGGCAGTTTTTCTAGATTGGTGAACACGATGAACAGGGCTAACACCAAGTAACACAGCGCCATCGCGGGCACTAAAATTTCAGCGGTACGGGCCACGGCGCGTAGCCCACCAAAAATAATCGTACCGGTCATCAGCACCAACACGATACCCACGTACATCGGGTTCCAGCCGAACGCGACGTTCATGGCTTGCGTGATGGAGTTCGCTTGTACCGAGTTAAACACCAAGCCAAACGCGATGATCAAGAAGATGGAAAACACCACCCCCATCCAGCGCATACCCAGGCCTTTTTCCATGTAATACGCGGGACCACCACGGTAGTTCCCTTCATCATCACGGGTTTTATACAGCTGCGCGAGCGCACTTTCGGCAAACGCCGTCGCCATCCCCAGCATGGCAATCAGCCACATCCAGAAAATGGCACCAGGGCCACCGAGTGTCAGTGCAACGGCCACCCCGGCCATGTTGCCGGTACCCACGCGGGCAGCCAGGCTGGTACACAATGCCTGAAAGGAAGAGATCCCAGCACTGTCTGATTTTCGGCTATTCTTCATCACGCTAAACATGTGGCCAAAATGGCGAAACTGGATGAAGCCCAAGCGACAGGTAAAGAACACGCCGACACCGATCAATACGTAGATCAGGACCGATCCCCATAACAGATCGTTCAAAAAATTAATCTGGCTTGACACGTCTACCCCTTTAGAATCAATCAAAAGCTGAATGCCTGGTGGATTCAACCCAACGACAAACAAACAGGGAAATGCTGCAATGCCACCGGTCAATGGGCTATTACGGCCTGTGACACGCGCAACCGGTAAGTACTACAACCTTAGTTTTATTATGTGGTAAATGACAGCGGCAGAGAGATGCGAAATGCAGAACCGCCTACTACAGCTACGATGTTATCGAAGTGTCACTGAGTACGCCTCACGCTTAACGAGAAGGTCGTATCAGGCTGATCATCACTGTAGATGGCAGACGATCATGCAAACTTAGCCTGCAAAAATCAATATCCCACTTAAGAATAATGCGCCATTCCCCTTCACGCCCTCTTAGGTGCCTACAAAAGCAGCTTGATTGATGATTTATAAGCGCCCTTCACCGCCGCAAGCTGGTCATTCTTTAATCAGTCTCTCGTATTCCTCGCGCCATGACACATAAAATTTTCATCAATAAGCAACAAATGCGAAACACGTCAATTTTATGGTGGGGCAGACTGTGATATTTAAATACCGAGCGATGATTAATGATGAGGTGCTCTATGGACAGCTATGCATTCGATGATATTCTCGCAACAGACATGCCCAGCCGTGGCTCGCGCAGTAAGCCTGTAAAACGTAAATGGCGCGAGATTGAAGCGTTAAAAGACAGACAACGACTCCGTCGTGAACTGGCCGATATTGATATCTTCAGGGACGCACCCGATAACGATATTGACTTCTGACACTTTCGCTTTGGGCGGGTAAAGTAAAGAGCCGACATACTGCCGGCTCTTTCTCTTTTCGGTCAATGCATCACTCGCGCAACGGTATTACGAGTGCAAACGTGCAGCCAAATTGCGATAGCGTTCAGACACTTGCTGCCCAAACAGCGGGTCACCACCGCACTCTTCGTACAGATCGGAGACTGCCAGCCAATCGCGTTCCGTAAAACGCTCTCGAATTTGCGGGATAATCTGGCGCTCTTCAAACTCTAAATGTGCCCTTTGCCGTTCAACAAACGTGGTGAGTTTCTCCGCAAACAAATCCAATGGGATCACCGCATCCATCAAAATCATCTCTACGGTATCGGCAAATTCACGGGTTAACCCAGCCAACTCCTCATGTTCACGTTCAAGGCTCTCTAACTGGCCGTTCTGATCAGCATAATGCGCTTGGTAATAATGGTAGAGCACATCTTCCTTCGGATGATGACAGCGTTCCGCATGGTGCTGCAGATACTCCACCGTGTCTTTGATCAGGGTGTAATCCACTTCTTTCCCCTGCTCAATCGCGACCAGTTTCTGCTGTAGCAACCGAAGCAACCGACCGATGTAGCCATGCTCGGTATGAATGTCATCCAATATCATTGCCCTTACCTCCCAGTGATTATTGCTATCCTTATCACTGGAAGTATATGCCTGCATTGAATATCACGCCTTGATCTTGGTTATTAAAGCAACAACTAACGCACAAAAAACACACAGCGCGTATCATGCGATCACATTACGCGATATTGTCTAACATCCAATCCACAGGTGGTTTATTCATCTTCTCTAGCAAAGCATTCGCCTGTGAAAAGTGACCACAACCGAAGAACCCTCGGTAAGCAGACAGCGGCGACGGGTGCGCCGAATGCAATACATGGTGACGAGTAAGGTCTATTTGCTTGCCTTTCTTCTGAGCGTGCGCGCCCCACAATAAAAAGACCACGCCGTCACAGTATTGATTCACCGCCGCAATCAATCGATCGGTCAATGTCTCCCAACCGATTTTCGCGTGCGAGTGCGCCTTACCCTGCTCAACCGTTAAGACGGTGTTGAGCAGCAACACGCCTTGCTCAGCCCACGGCTGTAAATACCCGTGGTTCGGCACGATGAAGCCGGGAATGTCATTGACCAGCTCTTTATACATGTTGGCCAACGACGGCGGTACTTTCACACCTGGGCGAACCGAGAAACTCAGACCGTGGGCTTGATCCGGGCCGTGGTACGGGTCTTGCCCGAGGATCACCACTTTCACCTGCTCCAGCGGCGTACTGTCTAAGGCACTGAACACATCCGCTTGAGGCGGATAAATATTTTTGCCGGCCGCACGTTCACCTGCCACATAGGTTTCAATGTGTTGAAAATACGGTTCGGCGCGTTCTGTCTGTAAGATGGTGTGCCATGTAACGGAAGACGGCATGACTTGCTCCTTGTACTGGCTTATTTCGCCGGAATAAAACTGCGCAGTGTGGTGATTTCCTGCTGCCACAAATCCGGATCAATGGTTTCTAAGACCAACGGCATATTATCAAAACGCGTGTCTTGCATCAGGTAGCGGAAACAATCCAGACCAATCTCCCCCTGCCCCAAGCTGTGGTGACGGTCAAGGTGGCTACCCAACTTGCCTTTTGAGTCGTTCAGGTGCATCGCACGCAGGTACTGCATACCCACGATCTGATCAAATTCCGCAAAGGTCTTATCCGTCGCATCTTCAGTACGCAAGTCATAACCCGCCGCAAACGTGTGGCAGGTATCAATACAGATCCCGACACGCGATTTGTCTTCGACTTGTTCAATGATGCTGGCCAAGTGCTCAAAGCGCCACCCCATATTACTGCCCTGACCGGCGGTGTTTTCAATCACGGCCACCACATCCGGCACCGCGGCATGCGCCAAGTTGATGGATTCAGCAATCAACGACAAACACGCTTGTTCACTGATCTTCTTCAAATGGCTGCCAGGGTGGAAGTTCAGCAAGGTCAAACCCAGTTGCTGACAACGCTCCATCTCATCAATAAATGCCGCGCGGGATTTTTCCAGTTTGTCGGTTTCCGGCGCGCCGAGGTTAATCAAGTAAGAGTCGTGCGGCAAAATCGCTTCCGGCCCAAACCCGAACAACTGACAGCATGCTTTGAATTTGTTGATCACATCTTGCTCAAGGGGTTTGGCCACCCACTGACGCTGATTTTTGGTAAACAGGGCAAAGGCATTCGCCCCGATCTGTCGTGCGTTCTCTGGGGACTTGTGGACTCCGCCTGCGGCAGAAACGTGCGCGCCAATAAGTTTCATGATGACTTTTTTTCCTATGCAATGACGTCTTTTTAGCTGTTCTTTACCAACGTCTTTCACTACAAAATGGCATCGTACAATGCCCATAACATCAGCCTTTGCGGCTTTTTTACTCATCAATTTGATGTAATTTTACTACATTTGATCCATTCAACTATTTTTTAATTGATAAAATATTAGAATTAAACCCATAAAAGTGAGGCTTAGTTGACCTAGCTCAATAAAACAGCCCTAAACTTTTTAAGGTTTTTTGTTGTAATTTGATCTAAATCAATACACAATCAGCGCCAACGAGATATATAATACAAAGCTCGACAAAAAAATCGAAAAATTTACTACATCCTCTAAAGGAGAAAGTCATGATCACCGGTATTCAAATTACTAAAGCCGCTAACGACAACCTACTTAATTCTATCTGGCTACTAGATAGCGAAACTAACGAAGCGCGCTGTGTTGCAGCTTCTGCAGGTTTCGAAGCGGACCAAGTTATCCCAGCAGCAGACCTTGGCGAATACGAAAGCCGTGAAGTGGCAATCGAAGCTCCTGCTAAAATCGAAGGCGGTCAGCACCTAAACGTGAACGTGCTTAAGCGCGAAACGTTGGAAGATGCAGCTAAGCACCCAGAAAAGTACCCACAGCTGACTATCCGTGTATCTGGCTACGCAGTACGTTTCAACTCACTGACTGTTGAACAGCAGCGTGACGTTATCGCACGTACTTTCACTAACAGCCTGTAATTTTACCGACTGCTAGCATGAAAACGGCATCATTGATGCCGTTTTTTTATGCCTGAAACACCCCTAACGCCCCTGTCACAAAGCGCCCACCTTGCACATTAAACCACCAAACACTCACTTTTTTTAAGCCCTTTACCCTATAACCACCGCCTTTTTTGGCATACCTCGCCAAGAAATGATAAAACACCGCTCGCTTTGATACTGACTAATCAAACCTATCAATAGGAATTGGTGATGAAACTGATTTTAAAACTCATTGCAGGCATTCTGGCCGGTATTGTCTTTGGCCTCTTTGCTCCCGATGTGCTGGTGCAGATCCTCATAACCATGAAGGCGCTGATCAGCCAACTGATTGGCTTCACCATTCCGTTATTGATTCTGTTCTTTGTCACCAGCGGGATCGCCAACTTGCCAAAGAATTCGGGCAAGCTACTGGGTCGCACCGTTGGCCTCAGCTATTTGTCCACCATGGGCGCAGGCGCGATGGCTTACTTGGTTGCCAGCCATGTCTTACCCCCTTTGCTGCACGGCGGTGCCGAGATCAGCAATGTGGCGCGCGTATTGCCACCACTGGTGGATTTGAAAATCCCCCCAATCATGGACGTGATGAGCGCCTTGACCGTCGCCTTTATCTTCGGCTTGGGGATCAGCGCGACCAACAGCGAACAATTGCGTAAGATCAGCGATGAAGGTCGTAACATCATTGAGCTGTTCCTTGCCAAGATCATTGTACCGTCATTGCCGTTTTACATTTCGGGCGTCTTTGCCGATATGACGGTAAAAGGCACAGTCTTTGCGACCTTGCAAACCTTCACCTTGGTATTGGTATTGATCGTGGTTCTGCACTGGTTATGGCTCAGCCTGCAATTTATCAGTACGGGCGCATTAGTCGGACGCTCACCATGGGGCTTGCTGAAAACCATGATGCCTGCGTACGTAACGGCGTTGGGTACCATGTCCTCTGCGGCCAGCTTACCCGTGACGCTGCGTCAGACTCTGGACAATGGCGTGCGTAAACCCATTGCGAACTTTGTCGTGCCACTGTGTGCCAACATTCATATGTCAGGTTCGGCGATCAGTATTACCACCGTGTGTGTCGCTGTGTTACTGGTGTCAGGTAACGCAACCGTGCCGAATTTCATTGATGCCCTGCCGTTCATTGCGATGTTGGGTGTCACCATGGTCGCCGCGCCGGGTGCACCAGGCGGTGCCGTGATGGCTGCCGTTGGCCTATTGGGTTCCATGATGGGCTTTACCGAAGCGATGATCGGCCTGCAAATCGCGCTGCACCTGGCGCAAGACGGCTTTGGTACCGCGTGTAACATTACCGGTGATGGCGCGTTGGCGATGTGGGTCGACAAGTACGCCGGTGAAGAAGTGCATGATGACGAAGCCGATGACGCGGTACTGAATACCGCCGATAAGCAAACCGCCTAACGCACTTTTGCCGTTAAGCGAACCGGCGTCAAGACCGCACACAAAACAGAAAGACAAACAAAAGGGGGGAGCCAAATTGGCTCCCCCCTTTTTTATCTACGCACGCATTTTATCTACGCGCTAACAACTGCATTTATTGCGCGTCGCGCAGCACTTGCTTGATTTGCGCGAAATCATTGTCACGCTCAAGGGACAACAATGGCATCGCATTGTGCTTCGCCAAAGGGCCGGGTAGCGGAATATCTTTATTCAAGATGTCATCGACCACATCTTTGAACTTGGCCGGATGCGCCGTACACAGGAACAAGCCGGTTTCGCCCTCTGCCAATTGTTCATTCAGCACGCGATAAGCAATGGCACCGTGGGGTTCACACAGATAGCCCGCTGCATCCATCTCACGCAATGTCTCCGCTGTTTGCTCATCCGTCACGGCACCGTAGCCCAAGGTATCCAAGCCCCAGCCCTGCAAGCGGCACAGCTCTTCAATACGCGGCCAGTTGTTCGGCTGACTCACATCCATGGCATTAGAAATGGTCGGCACGGTCGGTGCAGGCGTCCACTCCCCGGTTTGCAAGTAACGTGGCACCGTATCGTTCACATTGGTCGCAGCAATAAAACGTTTCACCGGCAAGCCAATCGCTTTGGCCAGCAAACCCGCGGTTAAGTTACCAAAGTTACCGCTCGGTACCGCAATCACGAGATCGTTGCGTTTTGCTTTTGGCAGTTGGGCGACTGCCTCAAAGTAGTAACAGATCTGCGCCATCAAGCGGCTGATATTAATAGAGTTTGCCGAGTTCAGACCAATCTCTTCACGCAACGTGACATCATCAAAGGCATTTTTCACCAAGGCCTGACAGTCATCAAACGTGCCATTGACGGCCACGGTGGTGATGTTCCCGCCCAAGGTGCAGAACATTTTTTCCTGCAACGGGCTGATCTTACCTTTCGGGTACAAAATCACGACCTTAATGTTATCCATACCGTAAAACGCATGGGCCACCGCCGCACCGGTATCGCCGGATGTCGCGGTCAAAATGGTGATCTTGCCATCACGCTCAGACACCGCCATCAGCGACTGTGCCATGAAGCGGCCACCGAAATCTTTAAACGCCAGTGTCGGGCCATGGAACAATTCAAGGGCGTACACGCCGTCTTTCACTTGGGCGATAGGCGCCGGAAATTGGAAAGCGGTATCGACCATCTGGGCAACGGTTTCTGTGGTTAGCTCTTCGCCAATGAATGCGGATAAAATCTTGCTGCTGCGGGCGACAAAATCCATCTCCAGCAACGCATCGATATCCTCACCATGACCCAAAACAGGCAGAGTTTCAGGGAAAAACAGCCCTTGCTGGCGGCCTAAGCCCTGACGGACCGCTTGGCCAAACGACACCTGCTCTTGGTGATCTTTTAGGTTGTATAAATTCATGCTACAGCTCACTTCCTGTTACTTTTGATCCCTGACTGTCTAAACGACAGACATGGACGAATCCTTCATCATTCTGAACATAATGATCTTGCAACCATCGTGCAATACGTTTCGCCACATCCAGATCATCACACACACTGAACAGGGTCGGTCCTGATCCAGAGATCCCACTGGCTAATGCCCCAGCGTCCAGCGCATACTGCCGCGCATCGGCAAAGCCGGGCAACAAACGCTCACGGTACGGTTCAGCGACCACATCTTTGATCATTTTTGCTGCCAGCGCCGGTTGCTGCGAATGACAGGCATGAATGAAGCCGCCTAAATAGCGACCATGGGCGATCACATCCTGACGACGGTATTGCGAAGGCAAAATCGCGCGCGCTTCTGCGGTCGGCACTTTGATCCCCGGATACGCCATGACCCAGTACCAATTATCAAAACACGGCACAGGCTGACTGATGATCCCCAATTCTTCCACCATGAACTGCAAACCGCCCAAGTAACATGGGGCGACATTGTCATAATGCAAACTGCCGGAGATCTCCGCTTCCATCTCTCCCATCAGGGCCAACAGTTGCACCTCATCCAACGGGTGATCATGAAAACGGTTTAATGCATCCAACGCCGCCACAATCGAACATGCACTGGAGCCGAGTCCGGAGCCAATCGGCATGTTCTTTTCCAGCGTCATCGCAATTGGCTGAACGGCTTGCCCCTGCTTGTCCAGCTCTCGGGCAAACACCTGCCAACAGCGGTACACAATGTTCTCTTCCGCTTGGGCCGGCAGTTTATCGACAAAACGGCCCACACAGTTCAAGGTAAATGGCTGATCGCCGGCGGCCACGCGCACGCGATCACCCAGCAAGGTGCCATCAATCGGCGATACCGCCGCGCCCAGCACATCAAACCCAACACTGACGTTGCCAATCGACGCTGGCGCATACACTACAACACTCATCTTACACTCCTAATTTCCAGCCCAGCGTACGCATGAGGTCGGCAAAGACCCCAGCCGCTGTCACTTGTGTCCCGGCACCGTAACCACGCAGTACCAATGGGATCGGCTGGTAATAACGGCTGTAGAAGGCCAACGCATTCTCGCCGTCTTTGATTTTGAACATCGGATCATCGGGGTTAACGGCAGCGATTTTCACCGCACAGTGGCCGTGATCGATTTCACCGACATAACGCAGTACCTTGTTCTCTTTCGCCGCTTCCGCCGACCAATTCGCAAAATACGCATCCGCTTCTGGCAAGCGCGCCATGAAGCTGTCTACTGATCCTTCCGCGTCAAAGCCCGGTGGTAGTGCCGCTTCAACAACGACATCATCCAACTCCAGCGCCAATCCGGCTTCACGCGCCAAAATCAGCAACTTACGTGCCACGTCCATACCAGACAGATCGTCACGCGGATCGGGCTCCGTAAAGCCGTTGTTGCGCGCCACCGTGGTCGCTTCGCTAAAGCTCATGCCTTCGTCCAGTTTGCCGAAGATATAAGACATGGAGCCTGACAAAATGCCCGAGAAACGTTCCAGTTCATCCCCTGCCGCCATCAAGTTTTGCAGGTTTTCAATCACGGGCAAGCCGGCGCCAACCGTGGTGTCATACATGAACTTACGACGCGTCGATCGTGCTGCCTGACGTAACTGTTGGTAATACGCCATGCTCGCCGTATTGGCTTTCTTGTTGGGAGTAATAACGTGGAAACCGGCCGCCAGATAATCGGCATATTGCTCGGCCACGCCTTGATCTGAGGTACAGTCAATGATGACAGGGTTGATGATATGGTTACGTTTCACCAGTTGAAGCATGCTGGCCAAACTGACCGGCGCTTTCGCTTCACCCATCAGATCACGCCAGTTATCCAGCGCCACCCCTTTGCTGTCGAGCAGCATACCCTTGCTGTTGGCCAGGCCACACACGCGGATCACAATGCCATTTTCAGCCAGCTTTGGTTGCTGACGGCGGATTTGCTCCACCAGCTCAGCACCGACGCCACCGACACCAATCACAAAGACATCCAATGTGTGCTGGCTGTTAAACAGGTTCTCGTGACACGCTTTAACTGACTCCGAAACTTTCTCGTCCGGGATCACGGCAGAAATCGCACGCTCTGACGAGCCCTGTGCAATCGCCACCACGTTCACATCCACTTCTGCCAACGAGGTAAAGAAGCGTGACGCGACGCCGCGCGAAGTACGCATGCCGTCACCGACCAAGGTCACGATGGCCACGTTATCCATAAACTCAACCGGCTCAAGCAGGCCTTCTTTCAGTTCAAGTTCAAAATTGTTTTTCAGTGCTTGCTGCGCACGGAGTTTGTCGGCACTTTCGATACAGAAACTGATGCTGTATTCCGACGACGACTGCGTGATCAATACAATCGACACGCCCGCCGAGGACATCGCCCCAAACACACGGGCAGCCATGCCGACCATGCCTTTCATGCCCGGGCCGGACACGTTCACCATGGTCAAATCTTTTAAGGTCGTGATGCCTTTGATGTCGAGCTGATCTTCACCGGTATCCATACCGATCAGCGTGCCGGCCCCTTGTGGGCTAAAGCTGTTTTTGATCAGGCAAGGAATGTGGAATTGCGCAATCGGCGCGATAGTTTTCGGGTGAAGGACAGACGCACCAAAGTAAGACAGCTCCATCGCTTCTTGGTAGCTCAAGGATTTCAGTAAGCGAGCATCCGGCACTAGACGAGGATCACAACTGTATACACCATCCACATCGGTCCAAATCTCACAGCATTCCGCACGCAAACACGCGGCCAAGACGGCAGCCGAGTAATCCGAACCGTTACGACCCAGTGTCACCAACTCGCCTTTTTCGTTACCCGCAGTAAAGCCCGGCATGATGTGCACATGGCCTTCCGCTAATGGCTTGTCACGGAAATGTTGGGTAGAGGCTTCAATGTCGACATGGGCTTCCAAATAGTCGCCGCTGGCTGCCAAGTACGCCACCGGATCAATCAGGCTGGCCGCTTGGCCGCGCGCTTGAAGCAAGGATTGCATCGCCACAATTGACAGGCGCTCACCCTTACTGATGATCTTGGCGTACACATTGTCTGGGCACAGGCCCAACAGTTTGATCCCATGGACATACTGTTTAAGCTGACCCAGTGAACTGTCGAGCTTCGCCTCCATCGCCGCAAGATCAAAGTCTGGCTCTAGCGCTTTCAGTCCCAAAAACAGCGACTGAAACGCCACCTCTAAATCTTTCACCTGTAATTCTGCTTCGCCGTGTTGAATGCTATTTTCAATCACAGACACCAGCTTATTGGTGACTTTACCGGGGGCTGATAGCACCACCGATACCGCCCCTTGCTGGGCATTATTTGCAATGATGTCCGCCGCTCTTGCAAAACGGTCGGCATCCGCCAACGATGATCCGCCAAACTTTAATACTCGCATTCCCTACTACTCCCAACGTCCTAATTCCTGTCCCTGTGTCATGCACAGGGCTTTTCAATATTCAGGTAAAAAAAAGCCCACATCGGGGGATGTGGGCTTTTTTCTGCAATTCTTTTGCGTATCAGCCCACCCCAGCAACCATGGTGCCGGTAATAATAATGATGGTGGTGGTTGTGCTGATTACGTTGTACATAATTGTCCTGAAGCGTCGTAATAACCTGTCTGTCTCTACGTTTACCGGAATCCCATTGGCGAGTCAACCATCAATTTTTTCCGTATCGCACATTAAACCACCGCGCGCGGTAAGGTTTGTGTTCAAAAAAGCACCAAAGAACGGATAAATTTACGCAAGGGTGGGCATCCAATGCTATCACTATCCTTAGGATGATCGCGGCGGGACAATAAGGCAGAACAGGGGGTGCTGAATGGCTGCAGCAATGGAACAACTCGTTGCCCATACGATATTACAAGGTTTTGATGCCATGTATGGCCGCTTCTTGGATGTCACGGGAGGGGCACAGGAACGCTTTGAATCGCAAGACTGGCCCGCCGTTCAACAAGCGCTGAAAAACCGCATCTCTTTCTATGATCACCATGTCGGGTTAGTAACCCGGCAGATCACCATCATGCTCGGTCATCGCTATGCCAACCACTCGTTCCTGATGGCGGTAAAAAATGCGTACGAAGATCTACTGCTGGATTACCCGCGCTTTGAAATAGCGGAAAGTTTCTTTAACTCCGTCTATTGCCGCATCTTCGACCATCGCCATATTAATCGCGATAAGTTGTTTGTTCACAGCTCGCAAGCCGGCCGCATTCCGTCTTACCCCACCGCACTCACGCGGCTCTACAATACCGGTGCTGGCCTGCCCACCTTGATTGAACGGGTACTGGATGACACACCGTTCAGTTTACCGTGGGAAGATAAAGCACGAGACATTCATGCCATCAGCCAACATTTGGCATCTGACTGGCAGGAAGCCTCCTCGCCCCCTGTCATTGAAATGATCCGCGAGCCCTTTTTCCGTAACAAGGCCGCGTATCTGATCGGCCGTATTCGCTTTAATGATCACGCCAGTATTCCCCTCGTATTACCGGTGCTGACGACACCGGCGCGCACCTTGTATATCGATGCCTGCCTGTGTAATGTCGATGATGTCAGCATTCTGTTTGGCTTTGCTCGCTCCTATTTCATGGTATATGCCCCAGCACCTGCGGCCTTGGTGCGCTTTCTGGGAGAGCTAATCCCCAACAAAACCAAAGCCGAACTCTACACCGCGATCGGTTGCCAAAAACACGGTAAAACCGAGCTGTACCGCGAATTTCTCCATCATCTTGAGCACTCCGAAGATAAGTTTGTGCTGGCCCCCGGCATCAAAGGCATGGTGATGTCCGTGTTCACCCTGCCCTCTTACGATTTCGTGTTTAAGATCATCAAAGACAAGTTTGCACCACAAAAAGACATCAGCCATGCCGTGGTCAGAGAAAAATACCGTCTCGTCAAAGAGCACGACCGCGTCGGGCGCATGGCCGATACACAGGAATACCGTCAGTTCAGTTTTGATCGCCACCGCTTCAGCGATGAATTACTCGACGAGCTGCTGCTGGTCGCGCCCTCCGCGCTGACCGTGACGGACGAACACGTGATCATCAAACATTTGTACACCGAGCGCCGCATGACGCCCTTCAATATGTATATTGAACACGCCAATGACGACGATCTGCGCCATGCCGTCGACGAGTACGGTAACGCCATCAAACAACTGGCCGCTGCCAATATTTTCCCCGGAGATATGCTGTTTAAAAACTTTGGCGTCACCCGTCACAAACGGGTGGTGTTCTACGATTACGATGAGATCAGCTACATGACGGAAATGCACTTTCGCCATATTCCGCCACCGCGTTATCCGGAAGATGAAATGGCGGCTGAGCCCTGGTACAGCGTGGGGGTGAATGATGTGTTTCCCGAAGAGTTTCGCACTTTTTTGTTGATCAACCCGAAAGTGCGCGCCCTGTTCAATGAACTGCACAGTGATTTGTTTGATCCGGCTTACTGGCAACAGTTGCAGCAAAACATCCAAGACGGCCAATTCGAGGATGTGTTCCCGTATGGCCAGCGCCACCGGTTTGTGCGCTAGGTTTGTACGATAGCTTTACGGGCTAGATTTATACGCTAGCTTTTGCGTCCATGTTTCGCATTATTGCGTGAAGAAAATGGCGTAAGGATCTCATCATGCATATGTGTGCATGTCTTTTTGCGGCAAGTTATCCTAGTATTGTTTTGCTAACTAGAAAGACAAATAAATCATAATCGAACAGGGAAGGTGATCCATGCGCTTGGAGCTAATCACAGCAACCCTGCTAGTAGTGGCATTTCCGACAACTGCAGCAGAACACAGCCTTTTACTCAAAGCTGATGATCCCGCATCATCCGGCTGGTTTCTGTCGTCTCAATCACGTGGCGCCGAGCAATTCGATCTGTGGCAGATAGACAGCGGCTATGCCTATGCCCTTACCGACAATACTGCCCTGTACCTCAGTACGCGCCTCAAAAGTGGCAACGATAAAGAATCAGCCAGCCGAGGGTTACTGTCAGGGGTGAAGTATCACTTTACATCCCGCCTGAGTCTGCAAAGTGCGGTCACCTCTGAAACGCAAGATCGAGACACCACACTCGGGGTGGAAGTGTCGAGCCAATACGAATTTTCTGAGCGTATCAACCTGCATGCCACCATGGACTACGAGGCCATTGAACAAGTCTACCAATTGGGCATCGGCTTTAAGTTTTAAGTTTTAAGCGGCTTATAACACGGACAAATCTAACGGCTGCTGACTAAACACCACCCCATTACGATCGGCGTACAGCATATCGCCCGGGTAGATCAACGTCTCGGCCACCGTTAAGGTCACATTCTCTTCCCCCATTTGCCGTTTCACCGTTTTAATGGGGCACGTACTGAGGGCTTTCACGCCCAGATCCAGTGTGGCAATCGTCCCTACATCACGCACTGCGCCATTCACCACAATGCCTTCCCAACCGTTTTGCTGCGCGAGCAACGCCAATTGATCCCCCAACAAGGCTTTCGTGCTACTGCCATGACCGTCAATGAATAACACCTTGCCTTTACCCGGCCGTGACACAATGTCTCTGACCAAGCTGTTATCTTCAAAACAGCGTAATGTCACCGTTTCGCCAAAAAACACATCGCGTCCCCCGTAACTCTGCAACGACAACGGTAACCACCGGACCTCGTTCTCATAGTGATCGCACAAGTCTGGGGTTAAATCTTTCATCTCCTTGCTCTTATCCATCTCACACCCTTCCTATTGCCAGTCGGCGCATTGCTTCATTAAGTGTAGAAAAACTCCGCTCAATCACCCAATCTTTGTCCCCCCACGCGGCAGGCTCGTCTCCTCAATGACTCAAACGCAATGAAGACAGAATGTTACACCGCGCCAGAACAAACCGCTGAATATTCCGGCTTCATCGCATTTTATCGCTACCAAACAGTCGATATTGTTGCGAAGAACCATGCAGGTCGGCACAAATACTGTTAGAATTGAAAGGCAAGGGTAAACAGGGTGTTACTCATGCTTAATAAGCATCGACGAGGGGCTACACGACAGCGAAAGTTGTTCACAGTTCTGCCGTCACACCTTGGATGCGATGCGTTTTTTTGTAGCGAATGTTACACAAAGTGTGGAATCGTAATACACTTCATCCTGTTTGATATAAATCAACAAAACGCATAATAGCTGCTCCGAAACAATCGCCGAATATTGTTAGAGAGCTGTTAAGTGAATACAATTGCCGCCATCCCATGGAGATTGTAGCCAATGCCCTAGAATAGGGGCTTTTTCAGGATTATACCTTCACGCAATGAAGGTCTGAATAAATGGATGGCGTACCAAACAGGAGAGTTCAATGCGATTTAACCTGCATTTTGATCAAGACTTTTCCTGTATGTGAATTTTTTTATAGAATTTAACGATTCTGCTTTTGATCAGAGTCCGTTTTTTGAACTTAGGTACTGCCAATGCAAACCCCTCACATTCTAATTGTAGAAGACGAGCACGTAACACGTAACACCCTGAAGAGCATCTTTGAAGCTGAAGGTTACACGGTATTTGAAGCCAATGACGGCGCTGAAATGCACCAGATGCTGTCTGAGCATCCTGTGCACTTGGTGATCATGGATATCAACCTACCAGGTAAAAATGGCCTATTGCTAGCCCGCGAACTGCGCGAGCAAGGCGACATGGCACTGATGTTCCTAACAGGTCGTGATAACGAAGTAGATAAGATCCTAGGTCTTGAAATCGGTGCGGATGACTACATCACAAAACCGTTCAACCCTCGTGAACTGACAATCCGTGCACGTAACCTACTGACCCGTGCGATGAACCAAGGCCTACCAACGGAAGACAAGCGTCTGGTTGAGCGTTACGAGTTCAATGGCTGGTCACTCGAAATCAACAGCCGTTCACTGGTTAGCCCAAGCGGTGATCAGTTCAAACTGCCACGCTCTGAGTTCCGTGCCCTGCTTCACTTCTGTGAAAACCCAGGCAAGATCCAGACCCGTGCTGAACTGCTGAAGAAAATGACAGGTCGTGAGCTGAAGCCGCATGACCGTACTGTGGATGTGACCATTCGTCGTATCCGTAAGCACTTTGAATCGGTTGCTGATACCCCAGAGATCATCGCAACGATCCACGGTGAAGGTTACCGCTTTTGTGGTGATCTAGAAGAAGAATAAGCCACTCGCTTATCTGTGAATCGAATAAAGAAGGCGCCCATTGGGCGCCTTCTTTTTTTGTTGTGTTTGTTGTGTTTGTTGTGTCGATTAGCGGCTGTCGTCATTCAGCATTGCAACACGTTAAAACACTTGGCTAATCACGACCTGCTTTTGAATCACGACATGCTCTTGCCCTTGGTACAGCACAGTCACCGCCACATTCACCTGACTGTCAGGTTGCCATTCTGGCCCCCCGCGCAAGGCCACTTCCACGCTTTTGTTTCCGTCATGGCGAATATCCAATTGCTGTTGCACCAACCATTGCTGCTCCCCTTGCTCAAGCAACACCTGCGTGATCGCCACGCCTTTCGGTAGCGCTTGATGATCGGCCGCGAGCAGACGAATCGACGCAAACAATTTACGGGCTGGGTTCGCCCCGTCATCCCCAATCACCGGCATACTGTTCAGCCATAGCTCGGTGCCCAAATGCAGCGGCACCTTTCCGAGCACTATCTGCTCTGGAGATTGCCACATATCGACCGCATGCGGTAACTGCACAGGGGTGGTATCAGCCTCACTGGCAGGCGTTGCAGCCTGCTCAGCCGTTGGCTCTACGACGGGAGACGTCGGCTTTTTCGCCGCGTCACACCCCACCAGCGTCACCAATGCCACGCCACTGATGGCGTAAGCGAATCGCGTCCATCGTTGCTGTCTTCTCTGGCTCATCACGTCCTCTCTTGCTGGGCTAACCATTCTTTGAGTACCCGTAAATCATCTTGGTAGCCATGTTTGATTTCATCGACCCAATCGTTGATGTTTTCCCACCAGGCCGGTAATTCCGGTGATTGCGCTTTCTGCGCGACTTGCTGAATGTGTTTCAAACCTATAGAGCCCGCAGCCCCTTTGATTTTATGCGCTTCAAACTTGATGCCATCCTGATCTTTGGCTGTCATGTTCGAGTCCAAAATGGCGATGTACTCCGGCATCTTTTCTTCAAACATCTTGATGCTGTCATACACCGGTTGTGGCCCGACAATCTCTACGTACGACGTGAGCATCTCGAGATCCAATAAGGTATTGACGATCTCATCGCTAAACGTCACGTCAGCCTCTTGCGGTGCCTCGCTGGTTGGGGTGGATGGCGCATCCTCTAATGAGCACGTCAGCACCAATTCTTGAATCACATTGGTAATGGCTTTCACGCTCAAAGGCTTGCTTAGCGCATCATCCATGCCTTTCGCGAGGTACTCATTCTTATCATTGATCACATTTGCGGTTAACGCGACCAACGGGGGCAGCGTGGCATAGCGTTCACGCAAGGTTTGCGCGATATCAAACCCGGTCATATCCGGCAACTGAATGTCGAGTAACACCAAGTTATAGGCCTCTGGCGTGAACATGGCCAATGCCTCTTCACCGCGCATCGCAACGGTCACCGTGTGACCCAAACTCTCCAGCAAGGCCTTCGCCACCGTGATGTTCAGATCTATGTCTTCCACCATGAAGATGTTCAGCCCCACTTGTGGCGTGACGGGCATTTCATCTTCTTCCTCAGCCTGCGCCACCAAGGGGGCAGTGAAGGTCACGGTAAAGGTACTGCCTTCGCCGACATCAGAACAGGCAGTAATATCCCCGCCCATCATCTGCATTAACTGACGAGAAACCGCCAGGCCGATGCCGGTACCCACAGCATGCAGATTGTCGTTCTCATCTTTCACCTGATAATACATGGCGAAAATCTTGTCGATTTCACTTTGTGGGATCCCCACGCCGCTGTCTTCAACCTCAAACGTAATGTGGGCGTGCGTCTCGTCGTGTTCACACATCACCGACATCACCACACCGCCTTCTTTAGTAAACTTGGTGGCATTGCTGATCAAATTCCACAACACTTGGCGCAAGCGCGTCCCGTCGACCTCAATATGACTCGGCAACGCGGTTAAGCGCTCCAAATCAAACCGCAGTCCCTTTTGCTCCGCCATCAAATGGCAGATATTGCCGACTTCATCGACAAACTCATTGAAGTCGATGGGCTTAGGCATTAATTCCAAACGGCGGCGATCCGACTTATCCATGTCGATAATGTCATTGAAAATATTGCCCAAAGTGATCGCACTGACCAAAATGGTACGCATGTAGCCACGCTGTTCATCGTCTAATGGGCTGTCGAGCAACATGCGGCTCAGGCCAACAATGCCGTTCAGCGGTGTACGCAATTCATGGCTGATCGTCGAGATAAACGCCGTTTTATCTTGGCTGGCTTTCTCTTGCGCATCTTGATATTGCTTGCGCTCGGTAATATCACGGCCAAAGCCCATCAAGCCTAAACGACGGCCATCGCGACCATAAAACGGGACTTTACGCAGTTCAAAAATGGCTTTACGTCCGTCCGGGTACTCCAACCACTGCTCGTAAGTCAGCGGCTCACTGTCTCCAAACACCTGTTGATCGGTTTCGGCAATTTTGCGCGCCACATCTTCACTGTAGACATCCCACGGGGTCAGGCCGACCAACTCTTTTTCCGTCCGGCTGGTCAACTCTTCCATCGCACGGTTACAGCCAGAGAACACGCCTTTTTCATTGCGGTAGTAAATCAAATCCGGTGATGCATCCAAGAAAGATTTGAGCAAGGCACTTTGTGACGCCAGCGCCATCTGGGCTTTTTCACGCTCATACACTTCATTCTCGAGATCCTGCATCGCTTCCTGACGCGCTTCCTCGGCTTTTTCCCGCTCTTCAATTTCCGAATTCAACTGGGTGATATTTTTTTTCAGTTGCTTATTCAGCTGCATATCGCGCGAGCGCATCTCTTCCAGCTTGGTCACTAGTTTGGATAATCGCTGACGCGACTCCTCCAGTTGATCAACCACCACCGATAAAAAGTAGACCGCCCACGGGGTGAACAACAAACCAAAAAACGCTGAGCGAACAATGTCGATGGTATGCACCTCGCCTTGCAAGATCCAGGTGGCGAACACTTGCACCACCACGGCCAAGACAACCAAGGCTAAGGCCAGTAATAAACTAAAGCGAACGATGCCCAACTTGACCAAAAAGTCCACATAATACTGTGCCAGCACTTTGATTTGTTTCATTATTTATTCCTAATCATTATGGCTATATCCATCATAAATGACACACCGTTCAAGCCCAAGCGGCTCACCCGTAATTCCCTGTTAACGGTCACAATTATTATCGCTAACCGCGCGATAACATAAAAAAAGCCTGCATTGCAGGCTTTCCACTCACTCAGCATTCATCGCTGGCTGTCATCGACATACTTCTATTACGCCCGGCGGCTTTTGCACGGTACAGCGCCATATCGGCTCGCTTCACCAGCATGCCGTAATCTTGATGCGGTTGCGGGATTAATGTGGCAATACCCAAGCTGACCGTCAGCTTGTCATCCACATCCGAATACCGGTGTATGATCCCCTTCTCGGCCAACGCGTGATGCAATTTATCGGCAATCAACTCGCCGCCCTCTAGTGGGGTATTCGGCAGCAAAAAGGCAAATTCCTCCCCCCCGTAACGGGCAACTTCATCGGTTTCACGACGGATCACACTGCGCAGCACTTGGGCCACCTCCCGCAGCGCCAGATCACCGTGTTGGTGACCGTAGTTATCATTGAAGGCTTTGAAATAATCGATATCACACAAAATCAAGGTAAGTGGCTGCTGCTCGCGAATATGACCAAACCACATTTTACGCAATTGCTCATCAAAACTGCGGCGGTTGGCCACTTTGGTCAGGCTATCTATGAAGCTTAGCTCTTGCAGCTCCATGATGGCATCCGCTAATTGCTGCTCGGCCATCTTTCGTTCTGTCACGTCACGAGCCATCATAAGCACCCCTTTGGTACCATCAGTGGGATCTTGATACGGGGATTTCAGCACTTCATACCAAATCGGCGTACCGTCTTCGAGGATCACATAGTCATCAGCTTTCACGCTGATCCCATCCTGAATCACCGTTTTGTCGGCCTGACGGGAAAACGCCAACAACTCTGGGTTCAGCACCTCCTGAGCGGTCTTCCCTAATAAGCTCTGTGGTGTGTGGCCCAGTGATTTCGCAAACGCCTCATTACAGCCCACATACACTTCATGTTCGTTATACAGCACAATAGGATCGCGGCTGGCACTCAAAATGGTATCCAACAAGGTATTGCGCTGTGCCAATTCCTGCTCGGTGATCTCGCGCTTTTCAATTTCACTTTTGAGCACTTCTTGCATGTCGTGCCACTCGGTCACATCATGCGACAAACTCAAGGTGCCAATCACTTCCCCGTGATCATCCACCAATAAATTGCGCTTGGTTTCTAACAACCGGCTCGATCCATCCGGTGCGGTTGTCCACGTATGCGAAGGGGCATAACGGCTCTGATCCTGATTACCATCATGATCAATCCCCTCGTCAAAGCGACCGCGCCAAAAACGGTCAAACGCTTTATTCGTGCCCATCAAGGCACCCGATTTATCTTGGTAATACACCAATTCAGACAACGAGTTCAGCACCTGCTGGAAAACCCGTTGATCTTGCTCGAGCTTATCCTGCTCTACATGAATAGGCTTCTCTTTTTCAATGAACAATAACCAACAGCGTTGCCAATGACTGCTCAGCGATTGTCCTGAGATAGACAGCGGCAAACGCTTACCTTGGGCGAGAAAAATTTCATCACTCACATGATGAAATCCATCGGGTTGGGCGGCATAAGGCCGCAAGAAGTCGTACACCGTCGCGGCACTGAGGTGTTCAGGATAGAGGTAACGGCCATTGAGTTTTCGCGCCCCCAATAATTCACGGCACAACGGGTTGCAGTAAATCAATTGGCCGTCTTTCTGGCGAATGATCACCGCGGCGATCGGCATGCGCCGTAATAATCCCTGTAATTGACGAAAGGAACGCACATCAATGTGGTGCAATAGCACCGCCATCAACGCGCCACACATTGCCATCAACACCAGTAAAAAGGCACTCACGAAAACAGGGTTATCGACATAGCCTGCCACATCGGCGGCGCGAGTAACGGGGGATGCAAAACCCAAAAAGCACGCCAACCATCCCCATATAGAGGACGGCACAGAAACGACGGTCATCAGGCGGCGAGACCGTCGCCGCCATGACGTCAACAATGAGCGAAATACGGAACGCAATGGGGCGTGTTCGAGGAGAGAAAAAGGCATAACATGTCATTGAAGCGTAAAATTAGGCGTAATCTACCACATTTTATAAAACAATCACTATGCCGCATCACACGCTGGCATATGGCCTGTCACCCAGCCCTATTTAACGGTTGGCGGACACACCGGTTGATACACAAACGGCGTATTCAATGCGTGACCCTGACCACCTTGTGCATCCAAATTACGGCCAATTTCTGTCATCGCTAACCAGCGATTTTCACACCACATCGGCGCCAATAAGGTCGGACGACGTGCCGTTGCCGATACGCGATGGAAGACGACGTCGGGGGGCGTTAATCGGATCATCTCAGACGCAATCTCGGTGTACGTTTCCAAGCTTAACTCGCTCAAGCGCCCCGCTTTCCATGACAAGCCCATGATACTGCCTTCCACAATGTGCAACGGGTGCAGTTTAATGCCATCCACACCGACAGCCACCGTCCGGCGAATAGTGTCCAAGTTATCCTCTTGCGTTTCTCCTGGCAGCCCGACAATCAGATGGGCACACACTTTCAGTCCCATCGCACGGGCACGTTGGGTAATACGCGCATAACAGTCAAAATCATGCCCACGATTGATACGCTTCAACGTTTTGTCGTTGGCGGTCTGCAAACCTAACTCCAACCAAATCTCATAGCCTTGTTGCTGGTAACCGGCCAAAAGCTCAAGTACCGCATCCGGTACGCAGTCAGGGCGCGTACCGACACACAACCCCACAATGTCAGCCGCCGCCAACGCTTCTTCATACATGGCTTTAAGCGTCTGCACTTCTGCATACGTGCTGGTGTAGGCCTGAAAATACGCCAAATAGCGCTTCGCTCGATTTACTTCCCCTGCGCGTTGCGCCAATTGCTCCGTCACTGGCTTAAACTGCGCCTGCTCATCCGAAAACGACGCCACGTTACAAAAGGTGCAGCCTCCACGGCCAATCGTGCCATCGCGGTTCGGGCAGGTAAATCCACCGTGCAGTGTCAACTTATGCACTTTCTCGCCATAACGACGCTGTAAGTCCTGACCAAAGGTATTTACGAGTTCATGCAATTGCATCTTGTCACCTAGTGAAGTAGAGGGGGGTTCGAAAAGGGTGTCGAAAAAAGCGGCAAAGGTTAGCACCCTTCAAGGGGGCTTTTGTTGTGCAAAAGCAAAAAAAAGGGCACGAAGTGGTAAAAAGTCAGGGGGGAAGACACGAAAGATGGAATGAAAATAAGCAACATACTTCATCTGCCCGTGTTTTGTTCTGCAATCCGCCAAAACCCTGCATTCAGCAAGGCTTTTGCGCCGGATTATTCAAAATGAAAACCGTTATCGAATAATTACCCACCGCACCCGGTGTTTAATTCACCCGCCTGTCCAATTACTGCACGGCAATGGGTATATTTTGTTGGTAATTAATAAATCAAAAATGTAGGATAGTTACAGCTGTGTGCAATTTATGAACAACAATTGTGACTAAATTCCTTATTTATAAAGTGAAATATGTCGCAACCCCTCAAAACTGTAGTGCTTTTGCATACCAGAGCATGAGTGCTACAGAGTTTAGTTTGCTATTGATAGTCAACATCATCCCACAGCAAACCCATCGTTCACTGCCGGACAGGAGTCCGTTGTAGGTCGCTGAACGATGTCATACAGAATTAGGGATAACTCAGGCGCGTGGATTGTTGCCTGTTGAAACTGGAAGGAAGTATCTATGACAGATCAAGAGCTGAATGCTCAGGGACTTTATGTGCCTGAACTGGAGCACGATGCCTGTGGCATCGGCTTTGTGGCCCATTTAAAGAACCGTAAATCCCACGACATAGTCACCCAAGCCCTTGATATGCTTGCGCGAATGGAACACCGCGGTGGTCAAGGCTGCGATCCATGCAGTGGTGATGGTGCCGGTATTCTCCTACAGAAACCGCATGAATTCCTGCTAGAGGAAACCGTTAAACTGGGTATTCGCTTGCCGGCCTTCAGCCAATACGGTGTCGGTGTCGTACTGTTCCCTAAAGACGAATACAAACGTCAGCAGTGCCGCGATATCCTTGAACGCAATGCCAAACGCCTCGATCTCGACGTCATTGGCTACCGTGTACTCCCGGTCGACAACTCCATGATTGGGGAAGATCCGCTCAGCACCGAACCACAGTTCGAACATGTCTTCATCAGCGGCGGTCCTAACCTTGATCCCGCGGTATTAGAACGCAAACTGTACGTCTTGCGTAACTACACCGTGCGCGTATGCCTTGAGAGCGTGTCGAACATCGGTGATGACTTCTACATCAACTCACTGTCATACAAAACCTTGGTCTACAAAGGCCAGCTCACTACCGAGCAGGTACCGCAATACTTCCTCGATTTGCAAAATCCGAGCATGGTCACGGCGCTGGCACTTGTCCACTCCCGTTTTTCGACCAACACCTTCCCACGTTGGCGCTTGGCCCAGCCTTTCCGTTACATCGCGCACAACGGTGAAATTAATACCGTTCGTGGCAACCTGAACTGGATGAAAGCGCGTGAAGCGATTTTAGAATCCGATCTGTTCAGCCAGCAAGAAATCGACATGCTGTTGCCGATCTGTCAGGAAGGCAGCTCCGACTCCTCCAACTTCGACATGGCACTTGAGCTATTAGTGCTGTCAGGCCGTAGCCTGCCGCATGCGCTGATGATGCTGATCCCCGAAGCATGGCAAGAAAACACCAGCATGGATCCGAAACGCCGTGCCTTCTACCAGTACCATGCTAACGTGATGGAACCGTGGGATGGCCCAGCCTCCGTCTGTTTCACCGATGGCGTACAAGTGGGGGCAACCCTTGACCGTAACGGTCTGCGCCCTTCCCGCTATACCGTAACCAAAGATGATTTCTTGATCATGGCATCGGAATCTGGCGTGGTCGAAATTGCCCCTGAAAACGTCCAGTTCCGTGGCCGTTTGCAACCAGGCCGAATCTTTGTTGCCGATCTGGAGCAAGGTCGCATCATCTCTGACGAAGAAGTCAAAGACAGCATCGCAACCGCGCAGCCGTATGAGCAGTGGGTAAAAGACAACCTGCTGACACTCAAGTCGCTACCAGATGCTGACAACATGCACCACCAGCCAACACCAGAACGTTTGTTGCATCATCAACAAGCCTTCGGTGTCAGCTCGGAAGAAGTGAACGAAATTATCGTCCCGCTAGCCAAAACCGGTTATGAACCGTTAAGTGCCATGGGGGCCGACTGGCCATTGGCCGTGCTGTCTCACCAGTCACAGCACCTGTCTAACTACTTCAAGCAGCTGTTTGCGCAGGTCACCAACCCACCGATCGACCCGATCCGTGAGCGCATGGTGATGTCACTCAACACCTACTTGGGTAAAGATCAGAACCTGCTGACCGAAACCCCTGAGCACTGCCAAAAGGTTGAGCTGGAATCGCCGGTTCTGTCAAATGCCGAGCTGGAAAAACTGCGCGCCATCGACAACGAGCACCTGCAAGCCAAGACACTGGATATCGTGTTCCGTGCCAGCGGTGAAGCCGGCAAGCTCGAGCGTGCGCTCAAGCGTATCTGTCAGTACTCCGAAGATGCCGTGAACGACGGCTACTCAATCATTATCCTGACAGACCGTGCGGTAAACTCTAACCATGCGGCCATTCCCGCGATGCTGGCAGTCGGCGCGGTACACCACCACCTGATCCGCAAAGGCCTACGTGCCAAGTGTGACATCGTGGTTGAAACCGGTGATGCCCGCGAAACGCACCACTTTGCCACCTTGGTGGGCTACGGTGCCAACGCGGTTAACCCATACTTGGTGACCGAAACACTGGTCGACTTGCAGAAGAAACGCAAGCTTGACCCAGAGTTGTCGACTGATGCGCTGTTCAATAACTACCGTAAAGGCGTGAACGGCGGCCTGCTGAAAATCTTCTCGAAGATGGGCATTTCCACCCTGCAGTCATACCATGGCGCGCAAATTTTTGAAGCCTTGGGGATCAGCAAAGCCGTGGTCGACAAGTACTTCACCGGTACCGTCTCGCGTATTCAGGGCCTGACCATCGATGACATCGCCAAAGAAGTGTTGATCCGTCACCGTACCGGTTACCCGACCCGTGAAATTCCGGTTCAAATGCTCGATGTCGGCGGCGTATATCAGTGGAAACAGCGTGGTGAAAAGCACCTGTTCAACCCTGAAACGATCTCGTTATTGCAACAATCGACCCGCGAAAAAGATTACGACCAATTCAAGCAATACTGCCATGCCGTGGATTCGCAAGGTGACGATGCGGCCACACTGCGTAGCCAGCTTGAGTTCATTAAAAACCCAGCCGGCTCAATTCCACTGGACGAGGTGGAGCCGATTGAAAGTATTCTCAAGCGTTTTGCAACCGGTGCCATGAGCTTTGGTTCGATCTCGTACGAAGCGCACTCCACGCTTGCCGTGGCCATGAACCGCATTGGCGCGAAATCGAACTCCGGTGAAGGCGGTGAAGACCCAATCCGCTTTGAGAAAAAAGACAACGGTGACTGGGAGCGTTCTGCCATCAAACAGGTGGCCTCAGGCCGCTTCGGTGTGACCTCTTACTACCTCACCAACGCCGATGAGATCCAAATCAAAATGGCGCAAGGCGCGAAGCCGGGTGAAGGCGGTCAGCTACCGGGTGACAAAGTCGATGACTGGATCGGGGCAACCCGTCACTCCACCCCGGGGGTCGGGCTGATTTCACCACCGCCGCACCACGACATTTACTCGATCGAAGATTTGGCCCAGCTGATCTACGATCTGAAAAATGCGAACCGTGCTGGCCGCGTTAACGTGAAGCTGGTATCCGAAGCCGGTGTCGGCACCATCGCCTCCGGTGTGGCCAAAGCCAAAGCGGATGTTGTTTTGATCGCCGGTTTCGATGGCGGTACCGGTGCCTCGCCAATGTCCTCTATCCGTCACACGGGTCTACCGTGGGAGCTGGGCTTGGCCGAAACGCACCAGACATTGCTGAAAAACGGCCTGCGTAACCGTATCGTTGTGCAGTCTGATGGCCAGATGAAAACCCCGCGTGACCTTGCGGTTGCGACCCTGTTGGGTGCTGAGGAATGGGGTGTCGCCACCGCCGCCTTGGTCGTGGAAGGCTGTATCATGATGCGTAAGTGTCACAAGAATACCTGTCCTGTCGGCATCGCGACCCAGAACAAGACCCTGCGTGAGCGTTTCGACGGCCGCGTGGATGACGTCGTCACCTTCTTCCAATACATGGCTGAAGGTCTGCGTGAAATCATGGCAGAGTTGGGCTTTAGCACCATTGATGAGATGGTCGGCCAATCGAAGAAACTGAAAATCCGTGATGATATCGGCCACTGGAAGTACAAGAACCTGGATCTCAGCCCAGTACTCTTTGTTGAGCCTGCGCGTGACGAAGATGGCGTATACAACCAGCGCGAGCAAGATCATAACTTGGAAAACGTGCTTGACCGTCAGTTGATCAAAGCCGCGGCCCCTGCTCTGTATGAAGGCAAAGCCGTGAATGCCGAATTCAACATTATCAACACTGACCGCAGCGCCGGCACCATGCTGTCTAACGAGATCTCGAAGATCTACAAAGACAATGGCCTGCCACAGCCAATGACCGTGAAGTTCAAAGGCTCAGCAGGACAAAGCTTCGGTGCCTTCCTGAGTAAAGGCGTACACTTTGAAGTCGAAGGCGATGCCAACGACTATTGGGGTAAAGGCCTGTCGGGCGGTACCTTAGTACTCTACCCGGATGCCCAGTCTGACATCGTACCGGAAGACAACATCGTGGTGGGTAACGTCTGTTTCTACGGCGCGACCTCCGGTGAGTCTTACATTCGTGGCCTCGCCGGTGAGCGCTTCTGTGTGCGTAACTCGGGTGCCAAAGTGGTCGTCGAAGGGATCGGTGATCACGGGTGTGAATATATGACCGGTGGCGTGGCGATCATTCTCGGTCAAACCGGCCGTAACTTTGCCGCGGGCATGAGTGGCGGTGTCGCGTATGTCTGGGATCAGTTCCAAGACTTTGAAACCAAACTCAACCCAGAGCTGGTGGACTTGGACCCGATCGAACAAGAAGATCGCGAGCTCGTACACGCGATGCTCAACAAGCACGCAGCCCTTACCGGCAGTACGGTGGCGCAAACTTTCCTCGACAACTTTGAAGCAAACCTTCAGAGCCTCGTGAAAGTGATGCCAAGGGATTACAAGGCCGTACTACAGAAGCGTAAAGCGGAAGCAGAAAACAAGGAAGAGTTGGAGGCCGTCAATGGGTAAGCCTACAGGATTTTTAGAATTTGGCCGTGAACTGCCAAAGAAGCTGGATCCCAGCGTACGTATTCAGGATAACAAAGAGTTTGTTCTGAACACCGAGTTCGGTGACAAGATCAACACACAGGCATCACGCTGCATGGATTGTGGTGTCCCGTTCTGTCACAACGCCTGTCCGATCGGCAACATCATTCCTGAGTTTAATGATGCGGTCTACCGTGACAGCTGGGAAGAAGCGTGGAACATTTTGAGTTCCACTAATAACTTCCCGGAATTTACCGGCCGCGTATGCCCTGCGCCGTGTGAAAGTGGCTGTGTGCTCGGGATCAATCAAGACCCGATCACCATCTGTAACATTGAAAAAACCATCGTGGAAACGGCGTACCGTGAAGGCTACGCCAAGCCGAAATCGCCACGTTCTCGCACCGGTAAAACCGTGGCGATCATCGGTTCAGGCCCCGCCGGGCTGGCGGCGGCAGAGCAGCTCAACAGCGCCGGTCACACCGTGACCGTGTTTGAGCGTGACGAGAAAGTCGGGGGATTGCTGCGTTTTGGTATCCCGGATTTCAAACTCGGCATGGACATCATTGATCGTAAAATCGACCTCATGGCAGCGGCTGGCGTACAGTTTGAAGTGAATGCCCACGTGGGTGTGAACATCAATGCCCGTCAACTTCGTCAGGACTTTGATGTGGTACTGCTAACGGGCGGCTCAACGGTGCCGCGTAACCTGCCGATCCCGGGCCGTGAGCTCAAGGGCGTGCATTTTGCGATGGAATTCCTCGCACAGAACAACCGCCGCGCCAACGACATGGATCTGAAAACAGACGAAATCCATGCCAACGGCAAGCACGTGGTGGTGATTGGGGGCGGTGATACCGGCTCTGACTGTGTCGGTACCTCGAACCGTCACGGTGCCACCAGCATCACACAAGTCGAAATCATGCCGATCCCACCGGAAAAGCGTCCAGTGAATCAGCCTTGGCCGTCATACCCGATGATCATGAAAACCTCGACCTCGCACGAGGAAGGGTGTGAGCGTCACTGGAATATTCTGACCAAGGAATTCATCGGCGATGAAGACGGTAACGTGAAAGCGTTGCGTATTGCCGATATTCAGTGGAATGAGGCTGCACCGGGCGAGCGTCCAGGGTTTACCGAAGTGGCGGGCTCTGAGCGTATCATTCCGTGTGATTTGGCCTTCTTGGCCATGGGCTTCCTGCACCCAGAGCCAACGGGCGTCTTGGCGCAGTTGGATATCGCGCTGGATGACCGCGGTAATGTCGCGACCACCGGCTTTGCCACCAACCAGAAAGGCGTGTTTGCCGCCGGTGATATGCGTACTGGCCAGTCATTGGTCGTACGTTGTATCAACGAAGGCCGTGAATGTGCCCGTGATATCGATGCCTTCTTGATGGGGAATACCCACCTTGAAGCCAAAGCCGATTCACTGATGCTGTCTAATGCCTAATCGCTGCCATTAGCATCGCTCGCGCACAAGCCGTCGAGCATGACATTCTCAAAACCGACTCACTGAGTCGGTTTTTTTTCGCTTCCACCTCCCATCCCGCCGCATTTCACCGCCATACTTAGCGGTACTGTCTGTTATCCGCGGGGAAAAAATCACCTTTTTCGTCCTCTGCGTTCAACGTATTGAGTCACACCTTTACGACACAAACATCAATACTGCATCAATTCCGCATTAGTGGACTGATGATTATTTGACCTTTTTGTAAATAGTGTTTAACGTAAAAAACGCTAAATGCCGCGGTATGCCCGTACGCCGCTGACCTTTTCCCGCCTGCGCCACTGGCAGGCCACTCGGGTTCAGCGAGGGAGTATGACCGACGCGCGCACTGCGAGGATGGCTGCAACAACAGCCACACTGCTTGAGTGAAGCAGACGCCAGGGAGAGTTTCATGACACTGTATGATCCCACTCGGGAAAAAGATAATTGTGGTTTCGGCTTAATTGCCCACATTGAAGGCGAAACCAGCCACAAGCTTGTTCGCACCGCCATTTCCGCCCTTGATCGCATGACCCACCGCGGCGGGATCGCCGCCGACGGCAAAACCGGTGATGGCTGTGGCTTATTGATGAAAAAGCCGGATCGCTTCTACCGCATCGTCGCCGAAGAAAAAGGCTGGAAACTGTCACGCGAGTTTGCGGTCGGGATGATCTTTCTGAGTCAAGATCCCGTGCTCGCCGAACAAGCCCGCACGGTCATTCAAGAGGAATTGGCGAAAGAAACCCTGTCGCTGGTGGGCTGGCGAGAAGTGCCCATCACGCCCAGCGTGCTGGGTCCGATTGCAGCGGATACGCTCCCCAATATCGAACACGTGTTCATCAATGCGCCCGCTGGCTGGAAGCCTCGAGATATCGACCGTCGACTGTATATCGCCCGCCGCCGGATCGAAAAACGTATCTCACGCGACCCCGACTTCTATATCTGTAGCCTCTCCACCCAAGTGACGGTCTACAAAGGGCTGTGCATGCCCGCTGACTTACCGCGTTTTTACTGTGATTTAGGCGACATTCGCCTCGAGTCGTCCATTTGTTTGTTCCACCAGCGTTTTTCCACCAACACCCAACCCCGCTGGCCACTCGCCCAACCGTTCCGCTATCTCGCCCACAACGGGGAGATCAATACCATTGCCGGTAACCGCCAATGGGCACGAGGCCGCGCGTACAAGTTTGCCTCGCCACTGCTGCCGGATCTGCAAACCGCCGCCCCATTCGTCAATGAAACCGGCTCTGATTCCTCCAGCCTCGATAACATGCTGGAACTGTTTTTAGCTGGCGGCATGGATTTATTCCGTGCCATGCGCATGCTGGTGCCGCCCGCATGGCAGAACCACCCCGACATGGATCCAAGCCTGCGTGCCTTTTATGATTTCAATTCCATGCACATGGAACCGTGGGATGGCCCCGCCGGGATTGTAATGTCAGATGGCCGCTATGCCGCCTGTAACCTCGACCGCAATGGCCTGCGGCCGGCCCGTTATGTGATCACCAAAGATAAGCTGATCACCCTCGCCTCCGAGATCGGTATTTGGGACTACGGCCCGGATGAAGTGGCCGAAAAAGGCCGTGTCGGCCCCGGTGAATTACTGGTGATCGACACCAAGTTCGGCAAAATCTGGCACTCTGCCGACATTGATCACGAACTCATGGGTCGCCATCCGTATAAAGAATGGCTCGACAGCCACGTGAAACGTCTGATCCCGTTTGAAGACTTGGGCAGTGATCAGGTAGGCAGCCGCTCGTTCACCGATACCGAGCTCAGCACCTACCAAAAACTGTTCGCGATGAACCGCGAAGAAGTCGAACAGGTGCTGCAAGTGATGGGCGAGAATGGCCAAGAAGCCACGGGATCCATGGGGGATGATGCACCGATGGCGGTACTGTCTTCCAAAGAACGCGCTGTCACTGATTACTTCCGTCAAATGTTCGCACAAGTCACCAACCCGCCGATTGATCCGTTGCGGGAAAAACACGTGATGTCACTGGCCACCTGTATCGGTCGGGAAATGAATGTGTTCTGCGAAACCGACGGCCATGCCTACCGCGTGGCGTTTGCCTCGCCGGTACTGCTGTACTCGGATTTGGTGCAGCTGCTCGAGCTGGACGATCAGTACTACCGTAACAGCATTCTGGATATCAACTATTCGCCAGCCGACAAAGGGCTAGAACAAGCCATTGTTGACCTGTGCGACCAAGCCGAACGACTGGTGCGCGGCGGTACCGTGTTATTGGTCCTGTCCGATCGCGGCATCGATCCCGACAAACTGCCCATACCTGCCGCCATGGCGGTCGGCGCCGTACAGCAGCGACTGGTCAACACCAACCTGCGTTGCGATGCCAACATCGTGATCGAAACCGGCACGGCACGGGATCCGCACCACTTTGCGGTATTACTCGGCTTCGGCGCCACCGCGGTCTATCCGTACCTCGCGTATGAGTCACTCGGCAAGTTGGTCGACAGCGGTGCCATCACCCAGCCCTACCGGGATGTGATGGTGAATTTCCGCAACGGCATTAACAAAGGCTTGTTTAAAATCATGTCTAAGATGGGGATTTCCACCATCGCCTCCTACCGTTGCGCCATGCTGTTTGAAGCAGTCGGTTTACATGATGACGTGGTAGACCTCTGCTTTAACGGGGTCGCCAGCCGCATCCAAGGGGCGGACTTTGCCGACTTCCAGCAAGACTTAATTAACCTGTCGCGCAAAGCGTGGCTCAAACGCAAACCGATCGATCACGGCGGCCTGCTCAAGTATGTGCACGGCGGTGAGTTCCATGCCTATAACCCCGACGTGGTCACCACCTTGCAACGGGCGGTGAAATCCGGTGAGTATCAGGATTACTTACGCTTTGCCGACCAGGTCAATACGCGTCCGGTCGCCGCCATCCGGGATTTGATGCGACTAAAAAGCGACACGTCACCGATTGCCATTGAGCAAGTGGAAGCCGCTACCGAGCTGTACAAACGCTTTGACTCTGCCGCCATGTCCATTGGCGCGTTAAGCCCCGAAGCCCATGAAGCCCTCGCCATTGCCATGAACCGCTTAGGCGGCTTTTCCAACTCTGGCGAAGGCGGGGAAGATCCGCGACGCTTCAACAGCGAGCGTAATTCGCGCATCAAGCAGGTGGCATCCGGCCGATTTGGCGTGACACCGCATTACTTGGTCAATGCCGATGTCATTCAAATCAAAGTCGCCCAAGGCGCCAAGCCCGGTGAAGGCGGTCAGCTGCCCGGCCACAAAGTCACCACAGAAATCGCCAAACTGCGCTATGCCGTGCCGGGCGTCACCTTGATCTCGCCGCCACCGCACCATGACATTTACTCGATTGAAGACTTGGCCCAGCTGATCTTCGATCTCAAACAAATCAACCCGGACGCCATGGTGTCGGTCAAACTGGTGTCCGAGCCCGGTGTCGGCACGATTGCAACCGGCGTGGCCAAAGCCTATGCCGATCTGATCACCATCTCCGGTTATGACGGCGGCACCGGCGCCAGCCCGCTGACCTCAGTGAAATACGCCGGCAGCCCGTGGGAATTAGGCCTGGCCGAAACCCAACAAGCACTGGTCGCCAACGGCCTGCGCCACAAGATCCGCCTGCAAGTGGATGGCGGACTCAAAACCGGTTTGGACGTGGTCAAAGCCGCGATCCTCGGCGCGGAAAGCTTCGGCTTTGGCACCGCCCCCATGGTCGCACTGGGCTGTAAGTACCTGCGTATTTGTCATTTAAACAACTGTGCAACCGGGGTCGCGACCCAAGATGACACCTTGCGCCGCGAGTTCTTCAAAGGCTTGCCGGAACAAGTGATGAATTACTTCATCGGGTTAGGGCAAGAAGTCCGGGCGCTGTTAGCCCAACTCGGGGTGGAAAAACTCACCGATCTGATCGGGCGCACCGATTTACTGGACGTGATTGACGGCTACACTGCCAAGCAAAGCAAACTGGATCTGTCACCGATACTCGCCACCGTCGCCTCACCCGGCGGCCACACCTTGTATTGCAGTGAAGCCAATACCCCGTTCGATCCGGCCATGCTCAACGCTGAACTGTTGGATGCCGCGCTGCCTGCCATCGCCTCGCGCCGCGGCGCGAGGGTGCACAAGACGATTCGCAACACCGACCGCTCGGTGGGGGCTCGCTTGTCCGGTGAAATAGCCAAGCGTTACGGCAACCAAGGCATGGCGGCCTCCCCGATTGAGCTGCACCTGACCGGCACCGCCGGCCAGTCGTTTGGCGTCTGGAACGCGGGCGGCTTGCATTTGCACTTAACCGGCGATGCCAATGACTACGTCGGCAAAGGCATGACGGGCGGGAAAATCGTGATCCGTCCGCCACAAGGTTCTGCCTTTGCCTCCAGCGAGGCCACCATCATGGGCAACACCTGCCTGTATGGGGCGACTGGCGGCAAATTGTTCGCGGCCGGTAAAGCCGGTGAACGTTTTGCGGTACGTAACTCGGGCACCATTGCCGTGATTGAAGGCGCAGGGGATAACGCCTGTGAATACATGACCGGCGGCATTGTCGCGATTTTGGGGAAAACCGGCGTGAACTTTGGCGCCGGCATGACAGGCGGCTTTGCCTATATTCTGGATGAGGATGGCGACTTTATCGGCCGTGTGAATCCGGAGTTAGTGGAAGCGGTGCCATTGACCGATCTGCCGATCCATCAGGAACACCTGCGGGGCCTGATTGATCAGCATTTGGCCCTGACCGGTTCCGATCGGGCGCAGGCGATTTTGGCGGACTTCGACCGTTGGATCCCGCAGTTCTATTTGGCCAAACCCCAATCAGCCGATGTGAATACCCTGCTCGGCCACCAAAGTCGCTCAGCCGCCGAGCTGCGCGTGCAAGCACAATAGGAAGGGACACCGATGAGCCAAAACATATACCAATTTATTGATGTGGCACGGATTGACCCACCGAAGAAGCCACTGAACGTCCGTAAAATTGAGTTCGTGGAAATCTACGAACCGTTCACCAAGCAGCAAGCCCGCGCCCAAGCGGATCGCTGTTTAGACTGTGGTAATCCCTATTGTGAGTGGAAATGTCCGGTACACAACTACATTCCACAATGGCTGAAACTGGCCAATGAAGGGCGGATATTGGAAGCAGTCGAGCTGTCGCACCAAACCAATACCCTGCCGGAAGTGTGTGGTCGCGTGTGCCCGCAAGATCGCTTGTGTGAAGGGGCGTGCACCCTGAATGACGACTTCGGGGCTGTCACCATCGGTAACGTAGAAAAATACATCACCGATCAGGCGCTCAAAATGGGTTGGAAGCCCGACATGTCACACGTGGAGTGGACCGATAAGAAAGTGGCGATCATCGGGGCGGGGCCTGCGGGCCTGTCTTGCGCCGATGTTCTGGTGCGCAACGGGGTCAAACCCGTGGTATTTGATCGTTATCCGGAAATCGGCGGCCTGCTGACCTTCGGCATTCCGTCATTCAAATTGGAAAAAGACGTGATGGTCCACCGTCGTCATCTCTTCACTGAAATGGGCGTCGAGTTTCGCCTCAACACCGATGTCGGCAAAGACATTCCCATGGAAACGTTACTCGCTGAGTATGATGCCGTCTTCTTGGGGGTTGGCACCTACCAAAACATGCGCGCCGGACTGACCAATGAAGATGCGCCCGGCGTCTACGATGCCCTACCGTATTTGATTTCCAATACTTATCAGGTGATGGATCTCAGCGGCGATCAGCCTTTCATTGATATGCAGGGCAAACGGGTAGTGGTACTCGGTGGCGGGGACACGGCAATGGACTGTGTCCGCACCGCCGTGCGTCAAGGCGCGCAGCACGTGACCTGTGCGTATCGCCGCGATGAAGCCAACATGCCGGGTTCGAAACGGGAAGTAAAAAACGCCCGCGAGGAAGGCGTGCATTTCCAGTTCAACCTGCAGCCGATTGATTTAACGGTGGATGAGCATGGTCACATCAATGGCGTCACCGTGGTCAAGACTGCCCTCGGCGAACCGGATGATGCCGGCCGTCGACGCCCTGAACCCGTCGCGGGCAGTGAGCATGTGCTCGCCGCCGATGCGGTGATCATGGCCTTTGGTTTCCAGCCTCACCCTATGCCGTGGCTACAGGCCTTTGATGTTGAATTGGATAACTGGGGCCGGATCAAAGCGCCAGCAGACAGCACGTTCGCCTTCCAGACCACCCACCCGCAGATCTTTGCTGGCGGGGATGCCGTGCGCGGCTCGGATCTGGTTGTTACCGCCATCGACGAAGGCCGCCGTGCTGCTGAGGGGATATTGGATTACCTCCATGTCTGATCGCATACCGCGGACTTGGTAATATTCGCCTCCCTCATGCTACAATCGCCCCATCAATAAGGCGTCCTTCTCGGACGCCTTCATTCACCCAATAAAGAGATCCTACTGATGAAAATCGGCATTATCGGCGCGATGGAACAAGAAGTTGCCATCCTAAAAGATCAACTGGCTAACTGTGAAATGCACGCAAAAGCAGGTTGTACGTTCTACACCGGTACCCTAAACGGTGCTGACGTGGTGTTGCTACAATCAGGCATTGGTAAAGTGGCGGCCGCGGTGGGCACCGCGGTATTGCTCGAAATCTTCCAGCCAGACGTTGTCCTAAACACCGGCTCTGCGGGCGGTTTTGACAGCAGCCTGAACGTGGGTGATGTGGTGATTTCGACTGAAGTTCGCTACCACGATGCAGACGTAACCGCATTTGGTTACGAAATGGGTCAGATGGCACAACAGCCAGCCGCCTTCATTTCTGATGCAAACCTGATGGACGTGGCAGAAAAAGCACTGGCAACCATGGGCGAGATGCACGCGGTACGCGGCCTGATCTGCACCGGCGATGCGTTCGTTTGTTCAGCAGAGAAGCAAAACTTCATCCGTGAACACTTCCCAACCGTGATCGCGGTAGAAATGGAAGCCGCTGCCATTGCGCAAGCGTGTCACCAGTTCAACGTACCGTTTGTGGTTGTTCGTGCGATTTCTGACGTGGCAGACAAAGAGTCACCAATGAGCTTTGACGAATTCCTACCATTGGCGGCAAAGAGCTCGTCAGTGATGGTCGCGAAAATGGTTGAGCTACTAAACGCCTAATGAACGACGCCATTGCACTGCTCACCGGCAACACCGCTTTATTTGCGATGGCAGGTGCACTTGCCTTGCAATGGCTGTTACCGATCCCTGCCGCTCTGCATCCCTTAGGGATCTGGCGGCAGTTATCCCTCCTGCTGGCCGATAAGGTCAATAACCCGCAGGACACCCCACGCCAACAAATGCAATCCGGCCTGCTTGCCGGCAGCCTGATGATCTTCACCGTCTTGATCATTTTGCTCTGCTTATACCAACTCGCGTGGTTTGATCTCCCCTTTCACCTGATTTTACTCTGGCTTGCTCTCGACTGGCGTACCACGGCCCAGTTTAGCAAGCAGTTCATTACGGCCTACCAGCACGAAGATAAACCGCGCTGCCGCCACTTACTGGCGGAACGGCTCAATCGCCACACCGATAACCTGTCCCTGCTGGGATTGGGCAAGGCTGGTGCGGAAACCCAGTTACTGGCCTACGGTCGCTTAGTCGCGGGCGTGCTGTTTTGGTACGGCTTAACCGGTGGCATTGGCGCCCTGGTCTATCGTTTATTGATCAGCTTGGCGCGTACCTGGTCCCCCAGCCGCCAACGTTATCAGCACTTTGGTCGCCCGTTGGTGATCCTGCTCGCCATCATGGACATCGTGCCATTGCGCCTGTTTGCCGTATTCATCAGTCTCGGGCGCAACGGCAAAGCCGCCCTGAAAGGGTTGGCACAATGCGGTGAGCAATGGCAACTGCCCGGCCCCGGCTGGCTGTTAACGGCCACAGGCCACAAATATTCCCTGTCGCTGGGTGGACCGGCGATCTACGACAACATCAAAATGGACCGGCCCCGGATAGGCGGCAAGATTGCCCCTGCCGCGTTGCACTTGGCACAAATTGACAGGCTGGTGCAACACCGTCTGTGGATTTGGGTTGGCGTGCAGGGCCTTTTACTCGTTTTATTTCAAGGAACTGTGTAGTGCGCGTTGTGATCTTCCTCGTGAGTGTTTTCTCTTTCATGGCTCAGGCGTTTGCTGCAACAGCGCAAGCAACCGACTTACCGCAGCGGATCATCAGCTTATCACCGCACACCACCGAGTTGGCGTACGCCGCGGGCTTGGGCGATAAACTGATCGCCGCCAGCGATTACAGTGACTACCCTGAACAAGCCAAACAGCTTGAGCGTGTCGCCAACTACCGTGGGATAAAACTCGAGCGTATCGTCGCCCTGAAGCCCGATCTGATCTTGGCGTGGAAAGGCGGCAATCCGGTACGTGAAATGGAGCGCCTCGAACAGCTGGGCTTTACCCTGTTCTACTCCAATCCCAAAACACTGGACGACATTCCGCGTACCGTCGAACAACTCGGCCAATATGCGGCATCACCGGATCACGCCCATCAGGTCGCAACGGATTTCCGCACCCGACTGGCCGCACTCCAACAAGATCGACAGGGCGAACGTCCGGTGAAGTACTTCTACCAATTGAGTGACAGTCCAATCATTACTGTGGCCAGCACCAGTTGGCCCAGCCAAGTCTTTACCCTGTGTGGCGGCGAAAACATTTTTGCCAACAGCCCAGCCGCCTACCCGCAAGTGTCGGTAGAACAAGTAATTGTGCGCCAGCCTGATGTGATTTTCGGCACCCCACACAGTGGCACCAATGTCGGTGTGTGGCAGCAATGGCAACAGCAGATCCCCGCTGTGGCCAACGGGCACCTGTATACCCTGACCGCCGACTGGCTCAATCGCCCGACGCCCCGTACGATCAACGCGGTCGAACAGGTGTGCGACTATCTTGATCAAGTCCGTCAGACCAGCCATTAACAGCCCCACAACATACACTGTGAGTCGTAGCACAATTCCGTTGCACCAAGTTGTAAGGCCGCCATTTACTCGTACAATCGGCGGCGATTTCTCAACTCTCTCGCTCAGGCAGGTATCATGACTCTCATCTATCTTCTCGATATGTTCGGCACGGCAGTGTTTGCCGCGTCCGGCGTATTATTGGCAGGCCGACTCCGCATGGATCCCTTCGGTGTCGTGGTACTGGCCAGCGTGACGGCCATTGGTGGCGGTACCATTCGTGATATGGCACTGGGTGCTACGCCCGTTTTTTGGATCACCGATACCACGTATCTGTGGGTGATCTTCGTGACGTGTTTGATCAGCATGATTGCCATTCGTCGTCCTCGCCAAATGCCGTGGTACATTTTGCCCGTGGCGGATGCCATCGGTTTGGCGGTGTTTGTCGCTATCGGGGTGGAAAAAGCCTTACGCTTTGGCGCGACGCCAATGGTCGCGGTGATCATGGGTGTGCTGACTGGCTGTGGTGGCGGGGTGATCCGCGATGTGCTGGCCCGTGAGATCCCGATGGTGTTACGTACCGAAGTGTACGCTACCGCCTGTATTCTTGGTGGTATCGTGCATACCACGGCATTGACGATGGATGTCGCAGCCTCGGTCGCAACCTTAGCAGGCATCATCACCACGTTGACAATTCGCTTGGCGGCGATCCGCTGGCACCTGTCACTACCGACATTTGCGCTGCGGAACTAGGTCAGCGCTTCGCTTAACGGCGCTGACAACACGCCAAACGCTACATAGCAAACGCTAAACGACAGGCACAAAAAAAGGCGCATCATGCGCCTTTTTTCTGTCTGACAGTCAGTGATTAGCTGATTGTCACGCGAGCAAACTTACGCTTACCTACTTGGTAGACGATCGTACCCGCCGCAGGCACCAACTTGGTGTCTTCCACTTTCTCGCCATCTTGCTTCACAGCGCCCTGACGGATCATACGCATCGCGTCAGAGGTTGAGTTCACAAGACCCGCTTCTTTTAGCAAGTTCGTGATCGCAATGCCGGCTTCAAACGTGAACTCTGGCATTTCATCAGGCATTGCGCCTTTCTGGAAACGGTTAATGAACTCTTGCTCAGCCGCATCCGCGTCCGCTTCTGTGTGGAAACGTGCGATGATTTCTTTCGCCAGTAGGATCTTAATGTCGCGCGGGTTCGTGCCGTTCGCCATGTCAGTCTTGAACTGCTCGATTTCTTCCAATGGACGGAAAGATAGCAGCTCGTAGTAGCTCCACATCAGATCATCAGAGATCGACATGATTTTACCGAACATATCGTTTGGCGCGTCAGAAATACCGATGTAGTTAAACGCCGACTTCGACATTTTCTTCACACCGTCCAAGCCCACGAGCAGTGGCATGGTCAGTACAACCTGTGGCTTCTGTCCGTGGGCTTTTTGCATTTCACGGCCCATCAGCAAGTTGAACTTCTGATCCGTACCGCCTAGCTCGACGTCCGTTTCCATCGCCACAGAGTCATAACCCTGAAGCAGTGGGTACATGAATTCGTGAATCGCGATTGGACGGCCTTCGCTGTAACGCTTTTTAAAGTCATCACGCTCAAGCATACGCGCCACAGTCTGGTTCGCCGCAAGACGGATCATGCCTTCTGCGCCCAGCTCAGAAAGCCACGTTGAGTTGAATGCAATCGTGGTTTTCGCGGGATCCAAGATCTTGAACACCTGTTCGGTGTACGTCTTGGCATTTTCAAGCACTTGTTCACGAGTCAACGGTGGACGCGTGGTGTTTTTACCGGTTGGATCACCCACCATCGCGGTGAAGTCACCGATCAGGAACGTCACTTCGTGACCCAGCTCTTGGAACGTACGCAGTTTGTTCATGATCACAGTGTGACCAAGATGGATATCAGGTGCTGTTGGATCGGCACCCAATTTAATACGTAGAGGACGGTTCTCTTTCAGTTTGGCAATAAGCTCATCTTCCGGAATCAGCTCATCCACACCGCGCTTAATTTCAGCTAATGCTTGTTCAATGCTGGCCATTCTTGTTCGCTCCCGCAGAATTGGCAAAAAAGTAATAATCGACAATCTTACTTGAATAGCGCTGTGTTTTGAAACCAGTTAAACTATGGCTCGTCTTATTTTTTCCGATTACGCAAAAAAATCACCCATGCCACTGACTATACTCCGCCAACTGCCAAGGATGCACCAGGTTCTCATTGGCGCCATAAGCACCCTTGTCGTATTACTGCTGTTTTGGCCTGGCGCGGAGCGCTCCAGTCACCCTGACCGTAAATTTGAAATCGGTAAACTCTATCCGCTCGATCTCGACTTACGTCCCGAGAGGGCAGAGACCAACCAATTACGCCCGATGGCCGGTGATGAAACCCCAGTTTTTCCCGCACTCACGTGGAAAGAACACACGGTTAAATCCGGTGAAAGCCTGGCTATCGTGTTTACCCGTGTAGGCCTGAGCCCCAATACCTTGTATCGCTTGGTGAATGCTGACGATGGCACCCGCAGCCTGACCAATTTACAGCCGGGTGATACGTTGCGTTTCGGTTTTGATGAAAACCACCAGCTCGTTCAGCTGACCCAACCACAAAGTGCGACCGAAACATTAGTCATCACCCGCACCGCTGACACCTTCTATTCCAAGCAAGAAAAAAAGAACGTCGACATTCAATTGAATGTGGCGCAGGCCGTGATCACATCCAGCTTTTGGAATGCAGCAGACAAAGCCGGGCTGACCGCCAATCAAATCATGAAGATTGCTGAGATCTTTGGTTGGGATATCGACTTTGCCTTGGATATTCGTGCCGGCGATCAGTTTTCGGTGCTGTATGAAGAGCAGTTAGTGGAAGGCGAGTCGATCGGTAGCGGAAACATTCTGGCCGCCACCTTCACCAACCTTGGCCAGACATTTACCGCCATCCGCAGTGACGACGGCAAATATTATGACGAAAACGGCAATGCGATGCGTAAAGCCTTCCTGCGCTCGCCGATCAACTTCCGTTACGTCAGCTCTAACTTCAACCCGCGCCGTTTGCATCCGGTCACAGGCCGTGTGCGCGCACACCGGGGGACCGATTACGTGGCGCCTGTGGGCACACCGATTTGGGCTGCAGGTGATGGTATCGTCGCGCAATCGGGTTACAACAAATTCAACGGTAACTACGTCTTTATTCGTCACACCGCGACCTACCTAACCAAGTACTTGCACATGACCAAGCGCATGGTGAAAACCGGACAACGCGTGAAACAAGGCCAAACCATCGGTACCTTAGGCGGTACTGGCCGCGTGACGGGACCGCATTTGCACTACGAATTCTTGGTTAACGGCACGCACCAGAACCCGCGTACCGTGAAATTGCCACAAGCCCAGTCACTTTCTGGCAAAGAGAAAGCGACCTTTAAGCGCATGGCAAAAGAGCGTTTATTGCAACTGCAGCAGTTCACGCAGTTCTTGGCGGACAACAGCCCGCTGCTGAATAACCGCAGTTAAGTTTTTCAGCAGGCAAACGCCAGACATAAAAAAGCCGCAATCTCGATTGCGGCTTTTCTTTATTCACCGTCCGTCCGGACATCGGTCGACGCTCAGGCTTAGACGCTGAACGACGCACCACACCCACAGGTGGTTGTCGCGTTAGGGTTATTCACGAAGAATCGCGACCCTTCCAGGCCTTCGGTGTAATCGACGGTGCCACCAATCAAGTACTGCAGACTCATTGGATCCACCACCAAGGTCACGCCACTGTTCTCAATGGTCGTGTCGCCCTCATTCACTTTTTCATCAAAGGTAAAGCCGTACTGGAAACCACTACAGCCGCCACCGGTGATGTAGACACGCAACTTCAGCTCTGGGTTTTCTTCCTCGGCGATCAGCGTTTTGACTTTATTCGCTGCCACATCAGAAAAACTTAGCGGCACATTGACATCGCTCATTAGAAACCTCTCACATTCTCGGTTATGGCCGTGATTATCTAATACCTGACTATCTCGTTCAAGTATTGACCACCGAAGAGGCCGCTTGTTGGGCCTTTTTTTCGCGTTCTATCGTCCGATGTAACAATTGTGAGTAAATCGGTTGCCCGCCCAACACTTGCGCCAACATGGTCGCCCCCAGCGTCGTTATCACCAACGGCACGATCAAGTGGTAGTTGTTGGTCATCTCAATCACCAATAACACGCCGGTGATTGGCGCACGTACCGTGGCGGCAAAGAGCGCGCCCATGCCCGCAATGGCAAATATACCCGGATCCAAGCCCAACTCCGGCATCCACCACTGCACCAAGGTACCGAAAAACGTGCCGAACAAAGTGCCCATCGCCAACATCGGAGCAAAAATCCCGCCGGGTGCGCCCGAGCCGAAACACAACAAGGTGGTGGCAACACGGGCCAAGAATAAAATCAGCAACAGGCTGATGCCGTACTCCCCATTGGTCGCCGTTGGGATCAAGGTGATCCCGCCGCCGGTTAATTCCGGTAAATACAGCAATAACAGCCCGAAGATACCGCCTAACACCGCTCCGACCATCAGGTAGCGGCGACGTTCGTTGCGGTGAATGCGCACAAACATATCTTGGGTCAGGGTCACAAGGCGATTAAACATCACCCCAAACACCCCGAAGATCATCCCCAACACCAAAAACAGCCACAATGACTCCAGCATCGGCGCATCGTATTGCGGCATGGTGATCACAGCTTCTTGCCCAGCAATGCTGCGGTAAACGATGTTAGCCATAATCGCCGAGATCATCACACATTTAATCGAGATCAGGCTGTAACGAAACTGCGGGCGCATTTCTTCGACCACAAACATGATCCCCGCCAGCGGCGCATTAAACGCCGCGGCTAAACCGCCCGCCGCACCAGACGCCAACAAGGCATGGCGACCTTCTTTGTCTTTCAGGCGAAAAATATCGGCGATCATGCAGCCAATGTTACCGCCCATCTGCACCGACGGTCCTTCACGGCCCAGTACCATGCCGGAGCCCAGTGCGCCCAGCCCGCCGATGAATTTCACCGGCAGCACACGCCACCAGCGCACGGGACGCATGCCGTCCATCGCCCCTTCAATTTCCGGGATCCCAGAGCCGCCCGCTTCCGGCGCAAAACGGTGAACAAGGTAATAGCCCAGTACCGCTAACAAGGCGCTGATCAAAAACGCGGATAACCACAACGGCAAGGCACTAGTGAATTCATTGCGCAGCCACACGGTGCGCTGATCCGCCACCCAATGCACGCCAATCTCAAACAAGGTCGACAGCAACCCCGCCCCCAGCCCAACCAGTGCTGACAGCAGCAACACTGACAGTGGGGTTTTATCGCGAGAAAGAAAACGCCGAACTAAGCCACTGGGCTGATGCCGCTCAGGCGCGGGTGTACCTTGATTGTTATCCGTCATGCACGTGCCGTCATTGTGTATATGTGAACAGACCCCGTTGCGGGGCGTAAGTGAGGGTGCGCATCGCAAGAAGCGCTAATGCCAAGGATAGCGGACAGACGGCGAATTTTACATCGACAGAGATGAAAACTAGCATTGCATCCCTGCAAGCCCTTGCCACATTTCGGGACGTACGGAAGCCACAGCGCCCCCGTACACATGCCACTAATTGAAAGCCCCTGAGAGCCTAGGTACAATGCCGACAGTTCAAATCGGACAGTTATCAATACAGGACATCATAATGAGCAAGTCAGCTGATTTATTTGCCAAAGCACAACAAACGATCCCAGGGGGTGTTAACTCACCGGTTCGTGCCTTCGCCGGTGTTGGCGGCAGCCCGCTTTTCATCGAACGCGCCGACGGTGCTTACATCTTTGATGCCGATGGCAAAGCCTATATTGACTATGTTGGCTCATGGGGTCCGATGATCCTGGGTCACAACCACGTGGCGATCCGCGATGCTGTGATCAAAGCTGCCCAGCAAGGCCTCAGCTTTGGCGCACCAACCGAAATGGAAATCACCATGGCGGAATTGGTGAGCAAGCTGGTACCGTCAATGGAAATGGTGCGCATGGTAAGCTCTGGTACAGAAGCGACCATGAGTGCGATCCGTCTTGCACGTGGTTACACTGGCCGTGACAAAATCATCAAGTTTGAAGGCTGTTACCACGGCCACGCTGACTGCTTGCTGGTAAAAGCAGGCTCTGGCGCGCTAACACTGGGCCAGCCAAGCTCGCCGGGTGTCCCTGAAGATTTCGCCAAGCACACCCTAACGTGTACGTTCAACAGCGTTGACTCTGTCCGCGAAGCGTTCGAAGCACACCCAGAACAAATCGCGTGTATCATCGTGGAGCCTGTCGCGGGCAACATGAACTGCATCCCACCGGTACCGGGCTTCTTGGAAGGTCTGCGTGCACTGTGTGACGAATTCGGCGCCCTGCTGATTTTGGATGAAGTGATGACGGGCTTCCGTGTTTCGCACGGCGGCGCACAAGGTTACTACAACATCAAACCTGACCTGACCACACTGGGTAAAGTGATCGGCGGCGGCATGCCTGTCGGCGCATTCGGTGGCCGTCGTGACGTGATGCAATACATTGCGCCAACCGGTCCGGTTTACCAAGCGGGTACCCTGTCAGGTAACCCTGTTGCCATGGCTGCCGGTTTTGCCTGTCTGAACGTGTTGACCAAAGACGGTCACGAAGCGCAGCTAAACACAACAACCCGTCGTTTAGCAGAAGGCTTCCAGGCATTGGCTGACAAATACAGCGTGCCATTAGTGACCAATCAAGTGGGCGCGATGTTCGGTTTCTTCTTTACCGATCAAGCGGCTGTGACTTGCTACGACGAAGTGGCATTGTGTAACGTGGAGCGCTTCAAGCGTTTCTTCAACCTGATGCTAGAAAAAGGCGTGTACCTGGCACCATCCGCCTTCGAAGCGTGCTTCACCTCTCTGGCGCACAGCGACAAAGAAATCGAAGCGACACTGGACGCAGCAGAGTACGCGTTTGCAACGATTGCAGCGGAAGCCAACGCGTAATCCGTCTTTTTTCACAAGACATACACAAACGTGATACGCAAAAGCCGCTCTCAAGAGCGGCTTTTTTATGTGTGTCGGTGTACCCGTGCTATCTGAAACAGTTTACGGCTGCCAGAAAAACAACGCCAAGCCCACGAATCCCATCAATATCCACACCGCCAACGGCACACGCTTTAGCAGATGTTTTTTCTTGTCGTTACCGCAATCACAGCATCCCATTTCATTCTCCGTCGAGTTTCTCGCGCACATTCAACAGCTAATCATTGCCTCTGGCGTATTGCAGTGCAATCATTAGCCCAAGCAACAATAAGATCAGGCTATTCTCAGCCATTATCTGCGCTTTTTTGGAAGGACGCTACCGTGCCAAAAACCTTTAAAATTGAGTCACGCCACTGGATGTTGATTGCCGCCTTGGCACTCGCTTCCTTTGCCAGCTATCAACTCATACAGCCGTACATCGGCCCGATCGTGATGGCATTTATCATCTCGCTGCTCTATTACCCGCTGCATTGCCGCATGGCGAACTGGATGCCACGATCGCCAAACTTGTCTGCCGTGCTGTCATGCACCCTGCTGACCTTTATGATCATGATCCCCTTATTGGTCGTGTTCAGCTCCATCATTCATCAAGGCACCACCTTCTCAAAAGAGAGCTACACCTGGCTCACCCAAGGCGGGGTGGAAACGGTGTTATCTCACCCGTATGTGGTCAAACTGTTTGCCTTGATCGAGAAATACTCCCCGTTTGAGCCACTCAATACCCAAGCGGTGATCCAGAAAGTCGCGACCATGGCCTCGAAGTTCGGCGCGCAACTACTCAACGTCAGCGCCAAAATTTTAGGGGATGCCACCAGCTTCCTGATCAACTTCATGCTGATGCTGTTTGTACTCTTCTTCTTATTGCGTGATCACGACACCATCGTGTCAGCCATTCGCCATGTGCTACCGCTGTCTCGCAGCCAAGAAGACGCCGTGCTAAATGAAGTGGAAGAAGTGGCGAAGTCTGCGGTACTGGGCTCACTCTTGACGGCGCTCGCACAAGGTTTTGCCGGTGGTTTTGCCATGTGGCTCTCCGGGTTCCCCGGCTTATTCTGGGGCTCGATGATGGCGTTTGCCTCGCTGATCCCCGTGGTCGGCACCGCGCTGATCTGGCTCCCGGCCAGTATCTACCTGCTGCTGACCGGCCAATGGGAATGGGCACTGTTCTTGGCTGCGTGGGGGGCGATTGTGGTCGGCTCCATCGATAACTTCTTGCGTCCATTGCTGATGCAAGGCAGTTCGGGCATGAGCACCTTGCTGATTTTCTTCTCTATCATCGGCGGCTTGCATGTCTTCGGCTTGATTGGCCTGATCTACGGCCCGATCATCTTTGCTGTCACCTTGGTGCTGTTCAAGCTGTATGAAGTCGAATTCCAAGACTTCCTCAGCCACCAAGATCAACGCTAAGTCATCCATCACTGGCGACAGGGCATTGCCCTGTCGCCAGTGATCCGTTTCTCTGGTGTCAGCCTCCCTAACATCAACACTGACGCCTGCGCTAACAATGACACGCCCCCCCTCGGTACTGCCACTTTTCTTATCCCCCGATTTGTGGAACAATCGCGCCCCAACTCACTTACCACACACCCTTTTCGAGGCCGTTATGTCTTATTGTGCAGCAAGCGAAGTCGCCGTCCGCCAACTGGAATTTTTTGAGAACCGCCATGTCTTGGTTGCCGGCGAACTGTCCGACACATTCCCTGTTGAGCTTGCGCAAACCGCCGCCTCTGTCACGGTGTTCACCACCAACTTCGGTTACCACCGCAGCCTGAGTAAACACAGCGCTGTGACGACCGTTTTCGGTGCGGAATTCACCGCCGACGCAACCGTGGACATGATCCTGCTGTACTGGCCAAAAGCCAAAGCAGAAGCCGAATACTTATTGGCGATGCTACTGGCCAAATTTGGCCCAGGTACGGAAATCTGTGTGGTCGGTGAAAACCGCAGTGGCGTACGCAGCGCCGAAAAACTGTTTGCCGCCTTTGGCCCGCTGACAAAATACGATTCCGCCCGTCGTTGCAGTTTTTACTGGGGCCGCTGTGAGCACGCCGCGCCCGCGTTTAACATCAACGACTGGTTCCGCAGCTACCCGCTGAACGTGGCCAACACCAACATAACGATCCGCTCACTACCGGGCGTATTCAGCCACGGTGAGTTTGATAAAGGATCAGAGTTGTTACTAGAGACCTTACCGACGCTGTCCGGCAAGGTGCTGGACTTTGGCTGTGGTGCTGGTGTGATCGGCGCCGTCATGAAAACCAACAACCCAGCGATTGATCTAGAACTGTGTGACATCAGCGCGCTGGCCATTGCCTCGGCACAAGAAACATTCCGTGTGAACCAGTTGGAAGCCCGCTTCACCGCCACCGATGTGTACGCGAGCTTGCCAGACAGCTATGACTACTTGATCAGTAACCCACCGTTTCATGCTGGCCTGAAAACCTTCTATGCGGCGACAGAAAGCTTCATCGCACAAGCGCCAGCACACCTTAACAGCGAAGGCCAACTGATCATCGTCGCCAACAGCTTCTTGCGTTACCCGCCATTGATTGAAGAAAGCCTGGGCAACTGCACCATCAGCGCGAAAAATAACAAATTCAACATCTACACCGCGCAAAAATAAACGGATTGGCCGAGCCTTGCTGCTCGGCCTTTTTATACGTACGATTTCCCTCTTACCGCCTTTTCTGAACCGTCACGCTTCCCTGTCTCTCCTCGTGTGTTTTGAGTCATTCTGGGCAAATCCTTCGCCGTTCACTCCGTAAATACCGTCAAAATTGTGTGACGCTACACGGTTCCCCGATCCCTTCCTTGCCTCAGCAAAAAAACAACGTATAAAAAGGGACATGGTGATTTACCGGTTTTCACTCTCGTTAATTTCGTCAATTTTTTCGGTAAAAAACGCCAAATAACAATGGGTAAAGCCGCGGCTTATCCGTTTTTTTGTTTTTATCCCACAGGTAATTTCAGGCACCGGAATGCAGAAGACTACCCGTTTCAAGCGCCTTCAACACACGTTAATGTTGGCGTTTTTAGTATTGAGTATCACCCCATTAACCCTCTCCGCCCTTTTCTTTCTGAATTCTCACAGCACCGATCTGGAAGAGCAAAGCACCAACCATTTGGCATCGCTGCTCGACAACAAACGCACCCAGCTCAACAGCTTTTTTGCCGCACGAGAATCGGAAGTGCAGAGCTTTGCCCGCTCCGAATTGGCCAATGCCAGTGGCGGCCGCTTCTATGGGTTAGTCGGCGCCTATCATCAACTTGGGGATCTGTCAGTGGCGCTGGAAACCACCAGCCGCAGTCGCTATTACACCGAAACCCTGACGACTAAATCTCTCAATACCCAGCACAATGGTAACTATGTCGGCCATGAACGCTATCGTCTGATGTACAAGCGCTACAACTGGGCCTATGACGAATACCTTAAACGCTCCCCGTTTACGGATATTTTGCTGGTCGATATTAAGGGCAACATTGTCTATTCCGCCCATAATCCCGATACGTTCAGCATCAATCTGCAGCAAACAACCCACGCTTACCCCGCACTAAGCCAGACCTTTGCCGCCATTCAGCAGCAAACCGACAACGCCAAAGACGAGCAAGACCGCGTCCCGGTGGTGTTTACCGATTTCAGTCGTGAGCCGGGCCAGCAAGATCTCTCAGCCTGGTTCGCCGCCCCGATCATTCAGCAAGGTTACTTGCACAGTTACGTCTTCTTTAAGCTCAGTAACGCGTCGCTGCAGCAGATTTTGAACGAATCCGACATGGGTAATCACTCGGTGCAAACCCTGCTGATCGGCCACGATCACCGCTCTCGCCTGCCGATGGTGACAGACAAGCCGCTGACCTATTCCAGCCCGAGCATTGATCAGGCACTGGTCGGTGACAGCGGTGTCGGCCGTTTTGCCAATTTTAACGGCGTGCCGGTACTGAGTGCCTTTACCCCTTTCCCTATCATGGACGGGACCCCGTGGGCGCTGATCGTCGAATTACCGGAGGAAGAGGCCTTTGCCCGCATTCGCCAGCTGGAAATCATCTTCTGGGTGGCCATGCTCACCGCCATCGTACTGGTGATCATTGCCTCACACTGGCTGTCCAATTCCATCACTGCCCCGCTCTTGCGCTTAACCTGGGCGGCCGAACGCGCATCGGCAGGGGATTTGGAGCAGAAGATTGAAAGTACTGAACGCAGCGATGAAATCGGTCGCCTTGCGGTCAGCTTTGCCCGCATGCAGTCTTCCATCCGTGAAAAAATGAGCCTGATCCGCAAGCAAAATACCGAGCTGGAACAGAACCTCACGGTGATCCAACAGAAAAACAAAGAGCTACAAACCGCCGATAAACTGAAAGATGAATTCTTGGCGACCACCTCGCACGAACTGCGCACGCCGCTCCATGGCATGGTCGGGATCGCCGAATCCTTGCTCGCGGGAGCCAACGGGCCAGTACAGCGTTCACAGCGTCGCCAGTTGGAAATCATGATCAGCAGCGGCCAGCGCCTGACCAACTTGGTCGATGATCTGCTCGATTACCACAAAATGCGCTACGGTGACATGGACATTCAGCGCCACGCAGTGGATGTCTCTTCGGCGGTGCGTCTGGTACTGGAACTGTCGAGCCACCTACTGGGCACCAAACCGGTACGCATCATCAACCAAATTCCTGACGATTTACCGCCGGTGCTGGCCGATGAGCAGCGCCTTGAGCAGGTGTTGTATAACTTGGTCGGCAATGCCATAAAGTACACCTCTGAAGGGAAAATCATCCTCTCCGCGACCATGCTGGAGAATCAAATTCGGATTCAGGTAGTGGATACCGGCCAAGGGATCCCTGCCGAACAGCTGGAGCACATCTTTGAACCCCTGATCCAAGCCAACACCCATTCGGCCAACTACCGTCAGGGCTCGGGGCTTGGGCTGTCCATCAGCCGCCAGTTGATTGAACTGATGGGCGGACGCTTGTATGTCAGCAGTCAGCCAATGATCGGCACCACCTTCAGTTTCACGCTGAACCTGGCTTCAGAAGATGACATCGCCAGCAGCCAGCTGTCTCACCGAGGCCTGCATTTCCAAGCACCCGCAGCAGAAACCGCGTTCTGTGAGACAGAATCGATTGCCGAAAACCCAGACGGTGAGCTGCTACTGATCGTCGATGATGAACCGGTGAACCTGCAAGTGCTGAATAATTTCTTACGCTTGGAAGGCTACCGCGTGATCACGGCAGAAAACGGCGCGCAAGCGATGAAATTGGTGGAAAGCCACGAGCCTGCGTTGATGCTGCTAGATATCATGATGCCGGAAATGTCAGGCTATGAAGTGTGTGAGCAGCTCCGCCAGCAATACGATGTATTAGCGTTACCGATTATCATGCTGTCGGCATTGGGACAAGTACAAGACCGGATCCGCGGCTTTGAATGCGGCGCCAATGATTACCTGACCAAGCCGTTTAATAAAGAAGAGCTCATTGCGCGTATCGGGGCACACTTAAAAGCCGGTCAAACCGAGCGCCAGCGCCACGAAAATGCACGGCTAGCCGAAGAAATTCAACGCCGTGAACAAGTGGAAGCGGGGCTCATCGAAACCCAAGGCCGCTTGCTGGGGCTACTCGAGTCAACCAATGAAGCCATCATCTGTGTGCAAAGCGGCGGGCGTATTCGCTACGCGAACGGCGCGGCGGGCGCCTTATTTGGCCGCGCCCCTGAGCAGATAGAACGCCACCAAATCGACGATATCCTCGCGACCCATCTGCCGGACGACATCAGTAACAGCCACCATTTCCACGGCAGCCTGATGTTCCGCATCGGCGATGGATTAACCGCACTCGATACCGATGTGATCAATTTACCGGAGGAATCGGGCCTGCTGCGCATGTTCATTTTTGACAACCATGGGCCAACAGAAGAACACCGCATCCAAGTGCTAGAAAAAGCCGTTGAGGTGCTGTCCGGCTTTGCCTTTAACCGTGACCGTCACCAACTCGATACCCTGCGTCATCTGGGCGATGAGTTCAGTGATTTGGCTGACAAACTCGATACCGATGGCAAAAGCCGCGGCGATACGTTACGCGAGTTGCTGGTTGAAATCATGAAACACACCCTCAAAGTGTGGGAGAGCAGCAACCACAAGAGCAAATTTGAATTGGCTGAAGAAAGTGGCCTGTGGCGAGTCTACCTTGACCGCAGTACGCTGCAAACGCGCACGCTGGATAAATACTTGCATGTCGAAACCTTACCCAAAACCCCACGTTGGCGCACGGTCCTCAGTACCATCGACTTTGTGTTAGAACGCAGTCACAGCCACCCTGAAGGCCGCAAGCAACTGGTCAAAATGAAAGAACAGCTACAGCAGCTTATTCATCAATAGCGGCCACAGACGCCCGTATCCAACCGCCCTAGCCTGCTCACCGAGCAGGCTTTTTTCTGCCTCAAAATATCACTTTAAAACCGCAAAAAAACGGTTTTTACCGAACCGAAATAACGGTCAAAAACCCTCCAATAAGGGGCTACCCGCCATGAAAAACGCCAGATCAAGGAAAATGTTTCAGTTTATGAGAAGCCAATCACAACAAATCCAGACCAAAAATTTTCCGGAAGGAATTAACCCTAAGAAATAACGCCGTTACATTCACAGAGAAAAATAAATACCGTAAGTTACTGTTTTTTTATTGAAAATAGCAACAGACACCAAAATGTAACGAGGAGCGCCGAATGTGATATTGAGCACAAGCACATCCCAACCCAGCGTAAGATCACACTCGATAATTAACGTTTTTTACGGATGAATGACGGGATTTGACGTTTTTAACGGGAAGTTAGATTGACCGAATTGTTATTCCGGAGTTTCCTAAGGGCACTAAGAGCCTACAAGGCCATTCGAATTGGGTCGCGTTACTCACCCCAGACGAAGTAGGCTCTGCAGCTCCCCGTAGTTACGGGGCTTTCAATAAGTGAAACAAAAAGCAAAGAGTAAGGAACAGCTATGCTTGCCAATATAAAGAAAACTCAGTTAGCCATGGCAGTGATTGCCGCAGCCGCATCTGCATTAACCGCTCCAGTAGTTTCTGCAGCTGAACGTAGTGAGCTAACAATCGTACCTCAGTTCTACCCTACAATGGTGCGTAACTTTAACCCATTCCTAGATACAAGCCTGCATACAACAACTGAGTTCATGTACGAACCTCTTGTTATCTTCAACCAAATGCACGGTAACGAGCCGGTTATGCGCTTGGCGAAAGACTACTACATGTCTGACGACCTAATGCAAGTAACCTTCGAAATGCGTGACGGCCTAAAATGGTCTGATGGCAAACCGCTAACTGCACACGACGTGGCTTACACCATCGAGTTGCTACAGCAGAAGCCTGAGCTAGACCGCACCGGTATCAACGCATGGGTGAAAGGCGCTAAAGTTCAAGGCAACAAGGTTATTTTTGACCTAACTGAAGCAACGTCAAACGCACCGTTTGAAATCGCTAAAGTATCGTTTGTTCCTAAGCACATCTGGAGCAAAGTGAAGAACCCTGAGTCATTCGCGAACGAAAACCCAGTAGGTTCTGGTGCATTCACCACGATTGACACCTTCACCCCTCAGCTATACATCCAGTGTCAGAACCCGAACTACTGGGATAAAGCAAACCTAGACGTTGACTGTCTACGTATGCCTCAGATCGCAGGTAACGACCAGCTTCTTGCTAAAGTGATCAACTCTGAGCTTGACTGGACTTCATCGTTCATTCCTGACATCGACAGCACTTACGCAGCAGCGAACCCGAACCACAAGTACTGGTACCCAGCAGCAGGTACTCAGTCATTCCTTGTGAACTTCAAGTCGCCAAACAAGGGCAACCACGAAGCGATCAACAACGTTGATTTCCGTCGCGCGTTCTCTATGGCGATTGACCGTCAAACCATCATTGACATCGCTTTCTACGGTAACGGTTCACCAAACGATTATGCGTCTGGCCTAGGCGACGCGCATAAGAGCTGGTCTGATGCTTCTGTGTACAACAAGTACAAAGGCTTCAACACCTATGACGCGAAAAACGCGAAAGCATTGTTGAAGAAAGCAGGCTTTAAAGACGTAAACGGTGACGGCTTCGTTGAAACCCCAACCGGTAAAGAAATCGTATTTGAAATCATCTCGCCAAACGGTTGGACTGACTTCAACAACACCGTTCAGCTAGGTGTTGAGCAGCTACAAGAAGTGGGCATCAATGCGAAAGCACGTACGCCTGACTTCGCTGTATACAACAAAGCAATGCAAGACGGTACGTACGATGTTGCTTACACCAACTACTTCCTAGGTGCGGATCCACACACTTACTGGAACGATGGTTACAACTCTGCGCTACAAGAAGGTGAAGGTAAGCCACGTTTCGCGATGCACCACTTCAAGAATGCTGAGCTAGATAAGCTACTAAACAGCTTCTACAAAACGGCAGACCGTAAAGAGCAGCTAGAAATTGCTCACGGTATCCAGAAGATCATCGCTGAAAACCAAATCACTGTTCCTGTTATGACAGGTGCGTTTAACTTCCAGTACAACACCACTCGTTTTGACGGTTGGTGGAACGAAAACAATCCTAAAGGCCGTCCAATGATTTGGGCTGGTGTTCAGGAGCGTATCCTTCAAGTGCTAGACCTTAAGCCAAAAGCGTAATTTCTGCTTAAATTGCGGTGCGCGCCTTGCGCACCGCCTCTTCCCCCTCTTTAACTGTCAAGCATGGCGCTAGTCGTCAGGGGGTTTTTCGTCCTGAATCCAGCCTCGGGAGTGTGGTTGGTATGGAAAGGTGTGAGTTATGGGATTTTTTCTACGACGTTTATCATTTTACTTCATAGCGTTCCTCGTGGCCGCTACGATTAACTTCATTATACCGCGTGCGATGCCTGGTGACCCCGTTACCATGATGTTTGCTAACGCCACGGTACAGGTAACCCCTGAGCGTATTGCGGCAATGACCAAACTATTAGGTTTCGTCGATGGCCCGCTGTACGAGCAATACTTTACGTACCTAAAAAGTATCTTGAGCTGGAACCTGGGTATTTCTATCCAGACCTACCCACAAACCGTTAACGACATGTTGGGTAACGCCGTAGGTTGGTCACTGTTCCTTGCAGGTACTGCGGTTGTTTTGTCTTTCTGTATCGGTTCTATCCTCGGCATTTTCGCCGCTTGGAAGCGCGGCAGTAAGTACGATGCCTTTATTTCTCCAGCCATGTTGGTTGTGCAGGCGGTGCCTGCTGTTGTAACCGCCATGCTGGCACTTTACACCTTTGCCATCGGCTTAAAATGGTTCCCTTCCGGTTATGCCTACACCCCAGGTGTGGTTGCCGACTGGACAAGCTGGGCGTTCTACAAAGATATTCTTCACCATGCTGTGCTACCGCTTATCTGTGCCACCATCATTCAGATTGGCGGCTTCTTGATCAGCATGCGTAACAACATGATCAACCTGCTTAACGAAGACTACATCACCATGGCGAAGGGTAAAGGCCTGAGTGAGAACCGCGTTGTCTTCAACTACGCAGCACGTAACGCCATGCTACCAAGTGTCACTGCCTTGTCTATGGCATTGGGTATGGCTATCGGTGGCCAGTTGATCATCGAAATCATCTTTAACTACCCAGGTCTGGGTACGGTACTGCTAAACGCCATCAATGGCCGTGACTACCAGGTACTGCAAGGCCAGCTACTGATCATGACCCTGTTTATGCTGTTCTTTAACTTCTTAGCGGACTTGCTGATTGTAGCCCTTGACCCACGTCTACGTAAGGGAGGCAAATAATCATGAAAGCCTTAATCAAATTACTGTCAAACAACGGCAAGGCCCTGTGTGGCCTGATCATTATCGCTATCTTTATCTTTGGTGCGGCGTTTGCGCCATTTATCACCGAACACGCACCAGACCGTAAAAGTGGTAACCCACATGAATACCCTGCGTTTGTGGTAAAAGCCGCGCAGAGCAACCCTGAAGGTTGGATTGCTGAGAACCTGGCTGATAACAAGCGTACGCTGCTGATGTCGAAAAAAGCAGAACACGTACTGGGCACCTCACGCATGGGCCGTGATATTTGGTCTCAGGTGGTGTACGGCACACGTACGTCACTGGCGGTCGGCTTCAGTGCCGGTATCGTGGTGTGTTTCTTAGCAACCGTTATCGGTGTCTCTGCGGGCTACTTCGGGGGACGTATTGATGACGTACTTACCGCCGCAATGAACATCATGCTGGTTATTCCACAGTTCCCACTGCTGTTTGTTATTGCAGCCTTTATCGGGCAGGCAGGGCCACTCACGATTGCCATTGTCATAGGGATGACCTCCTGGGCCTGGGGTGCACGTGTGGTCCGAGCGCAAACCTTGTCTTTGCGTGAGAAAGAGTTTGTTAAAGCAGCAGAAGTACTGGGTGAATCTTCATGGCGCATCATCTTCGTTGAGATTCTACCGAACCTTGTTTCTATCGTCGGCGCAAGCTTCATCGGCTCTGTAATGCTGGCCATTATGACCGAAGCCACCTTGTCATTCCTTGGCCTTGGTGACCCAAGCTCTATCAGCTGGGGTGTGATGCTGAACAACGTACGTACGTCATCGTCTATGTTGGTTGGCGCATGGTGGGAACTATGGGCTCCGTGTATTGCCTTGATTTTCATCGCGATTGGTCTAGCGCTTCTGAACTTCGCAGTCGATGAAATTGCTAACCCACAGCTACGCTCGCACAAAGGCATGCGTCGCTGGAAAAACCTTGCTGAACAGAAAAATGCAAAAGCCGCTGACGCTGTCGTAACAGCTAAGCCAGCCCTTGAAGGGGGAGAGAAATAATGACGAACCCACAAATCTCCATTCGCAACCTGTGTGTTGATTACATCACAGAGTCCGGCGATGTGCGTGCCGTAAACAATGTCAGCTTTGACATTGGTAAAGGCGAAATCTTTGGCCTGGCCGGTGAGTCAGGCTGTGGGAAGTCCACCGTTGCCTTCTCGCTCATGCGCCTGCATAAGCCGCCTGCATTCATTACCGGTGGTGAAGTGATTTTTGATGGCCACGGCGACATTCTAAAACTCAGTGATAACGACATGACGGCCTTCCGTTGGAGCCAGATGTCGATGGTGTTCCAGAGTGCGATGAACGCCCTGAACCCAGTATTGACGATGGAAGAGCAGTTCTGTGACGTGATCATGCGTCACACCACGCTTAACCGTCAGCAGGCTATCCGCCGTGCGGAAGGCTTACTGGAAATCGTTGATATTCACCCGAACCGTTTGCGTGACTACCCGCACCAGTTCTCAGGTGGCATGCGTCAGCGTTTGGTTATCGCCATTGCGCTGGCCCTGAACCCGAAAATGATCATCATGGATGAGCCGACAACGGCCCTTGACGTAGTGGTACAGCGTGAGATTTTGCAAAAGATCTACGCCCTGAAAGAAGAGTTTGGTTTCTCTATCTTGTTTATCACCCATGACCTGTCGTTGATGGTCGAGTTCTCTGACCGCATCGGCATCATGTATTCCGGTGAGTTGATTGAAGTTGCGCCGTCTAAGCAGATTTTGGAAGCCCCTTTCCACCCTTACACTGAAGGGTTGGGCAGTTCATTCCCACCGTTAACCGGGCCGAAAACCCGTTTAACCGGGATCCCGGGTAACCCGCTTAACCTGTTGGAAGTCCCGACAGGCTGCCGTTTCCAAGCACGTTGCAGCAAAACGCATGACGCTTGTTTCACACAAGCCACGCAGCTTTGCCAAATTGAACCAGGCCGTTTAAGCAACTGCCACCTATTCACGAAGCGCAGTTAATAAGAAGAATAAGGAGGCATGATGAGCAAGCCAACTGGACAACCGATTATTGAAGGGAAGAACCTGATCAAGGACTTCCAAATCAGCAGTAACTCGCTGAAAAAACCGTTCATGCGAGCGATTAACGACGTGTCGTTCAAGATGTACAAAAGCCGTGGTCTGTCTGTGGTCGGTGAATCCGGCTCAGGTAAATCCACCACAGCCAAAATGATCGCCAAGATGTATGCGCCAACACAAGGCCACATTGAATACTTCGGCCGTGACATTGCAGACATCAAGAAAAAAGACGATTTGATGCAATACCGTCAAGGTGTGCAGATGGTATGGCAGGACCCGTTTGGGTCGCTGAACCCTACTCATACTATCTTCCACCACATTGCACGCCCTTTGCTTATTCATAACAAAGTCAGCAAAGGCAACAAGAAAGAATTGGAAGAAACGGTATACAACCTGCTAGAGCAAGTGGGTCTGATCCCACCGAAAGCCACGGCGGAAAAATACCCGCACCAGCTTTCTGGTGGTCAGCGTCAGCGTGTCAACCTCGCGCGTAACATTGCCGTGGGTGCTGAAGTGGTACTGGCTGATGAGCCAACCTCTATGCTTGACGTCTCTATCCGTGCGGGTGTTTTGAACCTGATGGAAGAGATGAAGTTCGAGCGTGAAATGGCTCTGCTTTACATCACGCACGATATCGCAACGGCGCGTTACATCGCTGAAGATTTGGCGGTGATGTATGTCGGTCACATGGTGGAATGGGGTGACACGGATGAAATCATCCATGATCCACAACACCCGTACACCCAGCTACTGGTGTCAGCCGTACCGGATCCGAAGAAATCGATCCATGAAAAGCTAAAAGGCAACAAGGGTGAAATTCCACTTTGGACACCTGACAGTGTGGGCTGCCCATTTGCGGGCCGTTGTACACATGCCACCGCAAAATGTAACCACGCCCTACCGGGTGTGACACAGCTGTCAGAGAACCACTTTGTCCGCTGTTACCTATACGAAAAATAATTGGAGCAACAATGCAGCTGTTAACGAACCACTTGGGCTATGAACGTTTTGGTGCCAAACAAGCCATACTGCAGGCAGAGACCGAGCTAACCCTCACCACTGCCGATGTATTATGCAGCCAACGTGCAACGCCCATTATGCAGCTGCCTCTCAAGGCCTGTGGTCCGGTAGACCAATGGCACACCGGCTACACCTACTCCATGGACTTCACCGCACTGGATCAGTGCGGTGAATTCCGCCTTCGCGTTGGAGAGGTGGTATCTGCGCCATTTGTGATTGCCGAGGGGCTTTTAATGCATCGCACATTCAGCGATGTGCTTCACTACTTTAAATCCCAGCGCAGCGGCGGCAAGTTTGACCAAGCCGATCGCAACGCCCCGATACTCGGCAGTGATCTCACTGTGGATGCCCATGGCGGCTGGTACGATGCCTCCGGTGATGTGAGCAAATACTTTAGTCACCTCTCCTATGGCAACTATTTTAACCCTCAGCAGACCCCGATGATCGTCTGGAACATGCTGATGGCCTTTGAACAATTGGCAGACGACGATGGCGTGGCGAATTTCACCCGCGTTCGCCTATTGGAAGAAGCATTGCACGGGGCGGATTTCCTGCAGCGTATGCAAAGCCCGGATAGCTTCTTCTATATGACGGTATTTGATAAGTGGAGCAAAGACACGCAGCAGCGTGATATTTGCTCTTACGCCACCCAAGCGGGCGTCAAGTCAGAGGATTATCACGCCGGTTTCCGTCAAGGTGGCGGCGTCGCCATTGCAGCATTAGCCTTTGCTGCCCGCACGCTGACCCAACCAACCGCGCACGCCTTAGGCTTTGACGCGGACGCCGCGTCAACGTATCTCGCCAGTGCCGAACGCGGTTACTGGCACTTGGTGGAAATGAACACCCAGTACCTGAACGACGGCACGGAAAACATCATTGATGAGTACTGTGCCTTGTTGGCCGCGACGGATCTGTTCCGCGCCAGTGAAGATGCTCGCTACCTAAGCGAAGCACGCCGCTGGGCCAACCGCTTGGCAGCCCGCCAAATGAGCGATGACAACATCGCCCATTTCTGGTCAGCCAATGCCGACGGCAGTCGCCCGTATTTCCATGCAGCAGAAGCCGGCCTTCCGGTGATCAGCTTGTTGCGTTACCTCAACATCGAAACCGATGACGCACAGCAGCAAGCGATCACAACCGTGGTCGAGCAAGCCTTGCAATTTGAACTGACCCTGACCGCCGAAGTGGCGAACCCGTTTGGTTACCCACGCCAGTACGTGAAAGCGGTGGATGGCGACAAACACAGCGCCTTCTTTGTGCCGCATAACAATGAAACCGGATACTGGTGGCAAGGGGAAAATGCCCGTTTGGCCTCATTGGCCAGCATGGCTTACCTTGCCTGTCAGTACGCAACCGTCACCACCTGTCACGCCGCCTTGCGCACTTACGCACAGCGCTTGACAGATTGGCTGTTGGGACTGAACCCGTTTGATATTTCTATGCTCGACGGTCATGGGCGCAACAACCCAGATTATTTGCCCGAGTTAGGCTTCTTCAACGCCCGTGGCGGTGTCTGTAATGGCATCACCAGTGGCTTTGAAAACGAGCACGATATCGCCTTTAACCCACAGCCTCAGGCGGAAGATATCCTGCAAAACTGGCGCTGGGGGGAACAATGGATCCCACACGCGGGTTGGTATCTGCTTGCCATCACGCTGCAATTTAAGGAGCGCCATTGTGACTAAATCTATTCGCTACTACGTCGGTGTTGACGGCGGCGGCACCTCTTGCCGCGCCCGCATTACCGATCTTAACGGCACCCTGTTAGGCGAAGCGAAAACCGGCAGTGCCAATATCATGCTCGGCGGTACCGTCGCCATGCAATCGATCCAAGATGCGATCGCGACAGCGGCGGAATTAGCCGGCCTCGGTAACGAAAGTTTTGCAGAGATGGCGGTGGGATTAGCGTTGGCGGGCGCCGAACAACAAGCGTCATGGCGTGAATTTATGTCGCTGCCCCACCCTTATGCCCACGTGACCCTCAATACGGATGCGTACGGGGCATGCCTAGGTGCATGGGCGGGCAATGACGGTGCGATTTTAATTGCAGGCACCGGCTCTTGCGGGATCTTTTTGTCACAAGGTCAGCAACACATTGTCGGTGGCCGTGAGTTCCCGATTTCAGACCAAGGCGGCGGTGCCGTCATGGGATTACGTTTGATCCAACAGGTGTTATTGGCGGTGGATGATATCCGCCCGATGACCCCGTTGGCTTCGCAAGTACTGGCACACTTCCAACATGACATTGACGCCATCGTCAGTTGGTCTAAAACCGCCCGTCCTTGTGATTACGGTCAGTTCTCACCGGCTATCTTTGCCCATGCACAGCAAGGCGATGCACTCGCCATTGAACTACTCAGCCAGACCGCGCGCGATGTAGAAATGTGGATGCAAGCATTGGTCGCCCGTGGCGCAGAACACATTTGCTTAATGGGCAGCATTGCGGAGCGGATCATTCCTTGGCTCACACCGCCGATGCAGCAACGCGTTGCCAAACCGCTTGGTGATGCCATGGACGGGGCTCTTGCGATGGCAAAGGGTCACCACGATCTGTATCAATTATGAGTGCAACTATGAGCTATCGTCTTGATCTCACAGTGATTGAACAACAAGAGCGTCAATCACGCTTTGCCTTAACGTTACACAACCTCACGGATCGCCCCGTCGAGGGTTGGTCGCTGCATTTTGCGATTGGTCGCTGGATCAGCGCTGATACGCTCACGACAGGCAGCCTTGAACAGGTCGGCAGTTACTGCATTCTGACCCCTGAAACGGGTGATGCATTGGCGCCAAACAGCCACTTTTATACCGAGTTTAGCGTCGGTACCGCCCCATTCACGCTATTCGATGACGGGATCCCTGATGCGTTTCTCAGCACCGCCAGCAAAGGCAGCTTTATTACACCGATGCCGGTTGAAGTGACCACCATTAACTTGCAGGGCGCAAACTCGGATCGTTTCAATACGCCGTTACCGGCAGCCAAAGCGATCTCGCTGATCCCTGAGCCGCAATCCATGCAGCTGTTAGACGGCCATTTTCGTCTAACACAGCATACGGCCATCACGCCGGCACATGAAAAAGCGGCAGGCAGTTGTCGCTGGCTACAAGACGAATTACAGACTCTGTTGCACGAGCCGATGCCGGTGCGTGACAACGGCCATATCAGCTTCCAATACTGCGCCCAGCTCCAAGAAGGCGCTTATCATTTGCTGATTGAACAAGAGCACATTTGGCTGCAAGCCGGTTCAGAAGCCGGCTTTGCCCATGCCGTGGCGTCACTGCTCCAACTGATCCCGGTACAACCGAGCCATCAAGCACAAGCGGCCTACATGCTACCCATGGTCGAAGTGCAGGATGCACCGCACTACGGTTACCGCGGGTTCATGCTTGATTGTGCCCGCCATTTCCACAGTATCGACCGGATCAAGTTCCTGCTCGATAACTTGGCGCGTTACAAATACAACACCTTCCATTGGCACCTGACCGATGACGAAGGCTGGCGCATTGAGATTGACGCTTACCCTGAACTGACACGCATTGGCGCATGGCGCGGGCCGAACGAAGCGATTGTCCCGCAGTTTACGACCATCAGCCAACGCTACGGTGGCTACTATACCAAACAAGAGATCCGCGATGTGATTGCTTATGCCGCCGACCGCGGGATCAGTGTCATTCCGGAAATTGATATCCCTGGCCACTGCCGCGCCGCGATCCGTTCACTGCCAGATTTGCTGGTGGACCCACAAGATCGATCAAAATATCGCAGCATTCAGGGCTACCCTGATAATATCTTGTCGCCCGCACTGAAAGGCACATATACCTTCTTAACCAATGTGTTAGATGAGGTTTGTGATCTCTTCCCTGCCCCTTATGTGCACATTGGGGCCGATGAAGTACCGGTCGGCGTATGGACAGACAGCCCGGCTTGTCATGCCCTCATGGCGGAGCACGGCTACACCGATCCAAAAGAGCTCCAAGGCCATCTTTTGCGTTTTGTTGAAGAGCATTTAGCCAGTAAAGGCAAAACCATGATGGGTTGGGAAGAAGCCACTGATGGCGACAAGGTCAGCAAAGACACCGTGATTTTCTCATGGCGCAGCGAAGAAGCAGGCCAAAAGTGCGCGCAAGCCGGCTTCAACGTGGTTATGCAACCGGCACAGTACACCTATCTCGATTTGGCGCAGGGTTTTTCTGCCGACGAACCGGGCGTGGACTGGGCCGGTAAGTTGCCCTTGGATCATGTGTACAGCTACCGCCCATTGGCGGATCTGCCGCACGATGATCCGGCACATCAGAACATCAAAGGGGTACAAGGTGCCCTGTGGTGTGAATTGGTCAACAACCAAAGTCGTTTTGAATACATGCTTTATCCCCGCTTACTGGCCGTGGCTGAAATCGGTTGGACAGCACCAGAAAAACGTAGTTGGCCCGACTTTAAGGCTCGCTTAAAGGGTCAGCTGCCATACCTAGACAAGGTAGGCATTAATTACCGTCGCTGCGAGTAAGACGCAGAACAAAGATTACACTTAAAGGATTGAAAAAAATGAAATACGGTTATTTTGATAATGACAACAGAGAGTATGTGATCACGCGTCCCGATGTGCCTGCGCCTTGGACCAACTATCTAGGTACGGAAAAGTTCTGCACCGTCATTTCTCATAATGCGGGCGGCTACTCGTTCTACAATTCACCTGAGCACAACCGCGTGACGAAGTTCCGTCCAAACGCTACCTTCGATCGCCCAGGACACTACGTCTACCTGCGTGATGATGAAACGGGTGATTACTGGTCAATCTCATGGCAGCCAGTAGCAAAGAGCCTCGACGAAGCGAGCTACGAAGTGCGTCACGGCCTGTCTTACTCGAAATTCAAGTGTGACTACAACGGCATTGAAGCGACCAAGACACTGTTTGTACCAAAAGGTGAAGATGCCGAAGTTTGGGATGTTGTAATCAAAAACACATCTGATAAACCACGTACCATCAGTGCGTTCTCTTTTGTTGAATTCTCGTTCAGCCATATCCAATCAGATAACCAAAACCACCAGATGTCTTTGTACTCTGCGGGTACGTCTTACAACGATGGCGTGATCGAATACGATCTTTACTACAACACCAACGATTTCGAAGGTTTCTACTACCTAGCATCAACGTTTGACCCAGATTCATACGACGGTCAACGTGATAGCTTCCTTGGCGCATACCGCGACGAAGCCAACCCGCTAGCTGTAGAACAAGGTAAGTGTTTCAACACGGCACAAACGTGTTACAACCACTGTGGTTCTCTACATAAGCAATTTGTTATTCAGCCAGGCCAAGAAGTGCGCTTTGCTTACATCCTAGGTATCGGTAAAGGCAACGGTGAGCGTCTACGTGCGAAATACCAAAACTTGGCTGAAGTTGATAACGCATTCGCGGGCATCAAAGCACACTGGGAAGAGCGTTGCGCGAAGTTCCAAGTGAAATCGCCAAACGAAGGCCTTGATACCATGATCAACACATGGACGCTGTATCAAGCAGAAACGTGTGTTGTATGGTCGCGCTTCGCGTCGTTCATTGAAGTGGGTGGCCGTACCGGTCTGGGCTACCGTGATACCGCACAGGATGCGATCTCTGTGCCTCATGCTAACCCAGCCATGACCCGTAAGCGTCTGGTTGACCTACTTCGTGGTCAGGTGAAAGCCGGTTACGGTCTGCACCTGTTCGATCCAGATTGGTTCGATCCTGAAAAAGCCGATGTTAAACCGTCTAAATCACCAACGGTAGTGCCTACCCCATCGGATGAAGACAAGATCCACGGCATCGACGACACCTGTTCAGATGACCACCTATGGATCGTACCTACCATCTGTAAATACGTGATGGAAACGGGCGAGCACAGCTTCTTCAACGAAATGATCCCTTACGCTGACGGTGGCCTAGCGACAGTATACGACCATATGAAAGCCGCATTGGATTTCTCGGCGGAATACGTTGGCCAAACCGGTATCTGTAAAGGTCTTCGTGCAGACTGGAACGACTGTCTAAACTTGGGTGGCGGTGAGTCTTCCATGGTGTCATTCCTCCACTTCTGGGCACTGCAAGAATTCATCGACCTAGCGAAATTCCTAGGCAAAACTGAAGATGTTGATAAGTACACCGTGATGGCTGCCAACGTGCGCGAAGCGTGTGAAACGCACCTGTGGGATGACGAGGGTGGCTGGTACATCCGTGGTCTAACCAAAGACGGTGACAAGATCGGTACTGCGCAGCAAAAAGAAGGCCGCGTACACCTTGAGTCAAACACGCTAGCAGTACTGTCTGGTGCCGTTGCACAAGACCGTGGCGAGAAAGCGATGGATGCTGTCGATGAGAACCTGTTCTCTGAGTACGGCCTACACCTGAACTCACCGTCATTCGCGACACCGAACGATGACATCGGTTTCGTGACACGCGTATACCAAGGCGTAAAAGAAAACGGCGCAATCTTCTCACATCCAAACCCATGGGCGTGGGTAGCAGAAGCGAAGCTAGGCCGTGGTGACCGTGCAATGAAGTTCTACGATGCACTGAACCCGTACAACCAAAACGACATCATTGAGAAGCGTATCGCTGAACCGTACTCTTACGTACAGTTCATCATGGGTCGTGACCACCAAGATCATGGTCGTGCAAACCACCCATGGCTAACAGGTACATCAGGTTGGGCTTACTTTGCGGTAACGAACTTCATTCTGGGTGTACGTACTGGCTTTGATGGTCTGACTATCGATCCATGTATCCCAACCAACTGGCCGGGCTTTGAAGTATCACGTCAGTGGTTAGGGGCGACCTACCAAATTAAGGTAGAAAACCCAGATAACGTCAGCAAAGGCGTGAAAACTATCCTTCTCAACGGTGAGCAAGTGAACGGCGTGGTTGCACCACAGCCAGAAGGCTCTGTGAACACCGTTACAGTGATCATGGGCTAAGACTTTTCGGGGCGCCTTTTGCGCCCCACTTTCCAGTTTATCTACGAGAGAAATAGGAGTTCCATCATGATTCAGTTTGGAACCGGTGGCTGGCGCGCCTTTATTGGTGAAGAGTTCACTAAAGATAACGTTCGCCTTGTGGCCCAAGCACTATCTAACATCATTAACGATGAAAACGTCGCCGATCGTGGCTTCATCATCGGTTATGATCGTCGCTTTCTGTCTGACAAAGCGGCCTGTTGGTTTTCAGAAGTTCTAGCGGCAAATAACATTAACGTCAGCTTCATCGACAAGTTTGTTCCAACCCCTATCGTCATGTTTGAAGCCAAAGAACGTAACTGTGCCTACTCCGCCTGTATTACGGCATCGCACAACCCGGCTGACTACAACGGCATTAAGATTTTCATCGAAGGTGGCCGTGATGCTGATGAAATCATCACGCAAAAAGTGGAACAGCAAATCGCGACACTGACCGCGGATCAAATCAAAAGTGTCGACTTTGAACAAGCGATTGATGAAAAGCTGATTGAAATCATCAACCCAATGAATGCGTTTGTTGATTCAATCATTAACTTCATCGACATTGAAGCGATCAAAAAAGCTAATCTACGCGTACTGATCGACCCAATGTTTGGTGTGGCGAAAAATGCCCTACAAACCGTATTGATCAATGGTCGCTGTGAAGTGGACGTGATCAACGATGGTAAAAACCCCGACTTTGGTGGCCTTATGCCATCACCTAGTGCGGCAACCCTTTACCGCCTGATGCATATCGTCGCTCACGAAGGTTACGACATCGGTATCGGTACGGATGGGGATGCTGACCGTCTGGGTATCATCGATGAAAAAGGTCACTTTATTCATCCGAACGAAGTCCTGATCCTGCTTTACTACTACTTGTTGGAATACAAAGGCTGGAAAGGCTCTGTGGTGCGTAACATCGCAACCACGCACATTCTTGACAAGATCGCCGCAGATCACGGCGAGAAGAGTTTTGAAGTGCCTGTCGGCTTTAAGCACATCAGCTCACAAATGGAAGCCGATGACTCGCTGATCGGTGGTGAAAGCTCCGGTGGCTTGACCATTCGTGGTCACATCAAAGGTAAAGATGGCGTGTTCGCCTCAAGCCTATTGGTTGAGATGATTTCAGTGACGGGCAAGAAATTGTCTGAGCTGCTTGATGAAATCTACGGCAAATATGGCTACGCCTATACTGCCGAAGGCGACTGCAAGTTCAAGCCGGCACACAAAGACGCACTTTACAGCAAGATCTATGTCGATAAGCTCCTGCCTGAATTCGATTTTGAGATTGAAAAAGTCAGCTACGAAGACGGTGCCAAAGTGTACTTTAAGAACGGCGGTTGGGTGATCGCGCGCTTCTCGGGTACAGAACCGTTACTACGTATCTTTGCTGAAATGGCAGACAAAGAAACTGCAGAGCGCGTCGTCGAGCAAGTGAAGCTATTTTTGAACGTGTAACCTGAACACATACTTTGCTACACCACTGCCGTAGCAAAGTAGAGGTTATATGTTGAACCAACAGTAACATGCGGCATAGCTGTTACATTACGTTAGCCAATCTATTGGCATGAACGACAAGGGTAGCCCAGCTACCCTTTTTTCTTTTCTGCAGAC